>JBAVVP010000155.1:0-5597 GCA_049697355.1 Terriglobales bacterium | reverse complement strand
TCCAGATCGTTTTCGTAGGCGAGCCGAATGTCGAGGACACGATCGCGATTCTTCGCGGCCTGAAAGAAAAGTACGAAGTGCATCACGGCGTGCGCATCAAAGATTCGGCCATTGTCGCGGCTGCGACCTTGTCGCACCGCTACATTTCCGACCGCTTTCTGCCGGATAAAGCTATCGACCTGATCGATGAAGCCGCTTCGTCGCTGCGCATCCAGATCGACTCCATGCCTACCGAAATCGACCAACTAGAACGGCGGGCCACGCAGCTCGAAATCGAAAAGCAGGCGCTGAAAAAAGAGGACGATCCGAACTCGAAAGAGCGCCTGGCCAGCGTCGAAAAAGAACTGGCCGGCATTCGCGAGCAGTCGAACGCGCTCAAGGCCAAGTGGAAGCAAGAGAAAGATGTCATTGCAAAAGCCCGCGCGCTGAAGGAAAAACTGGAGCAGCTCAAGATCGAGGAGGCCGCCGAGGAGCGCAAGGGAAACCTCGAACGCGTGGCGCAGATTCGCTATGGCTTGATCCGCAACACGGAAGAAGAACTGAAGAAGATCACGGCGCAAATCGACGGCAAGGCCGGGCGGCGCATGTTGAAAGAAGAAGTCGATGAGGAAGACGTGGCCCGCATTGTTTCCAAGTGGACCGGGATTCCGGTTTCCAAGATGCTTGAGGGCGAGGTCAAGAAACTGATCAACATGGAAGACCGGCTGCGGTTGCGCGTCATCGGACAAGATGCGGCGCTCGAACGCGTGGCCAACGCCATCCGCCGTTCACGGGCCGGGCTGAGCGATCCGAAGCGGCCGATCGGATCGTTTATCTTCCTGGGACCAACCGGCGTGGGCAAAACTGAACTGGCGCGGGCGCTCGCCGAATTTCTTTTTGACGACGAGCGCGCCATGGTGCGCATTGACATGTCCGAATACATGGAGAAGCACGCCGTGTCGCGTATGATCGGCGCGCCTCCGGGATACGTTGGCTACGATGAGGGCGGACAACTCACCGAGGCGGTGCGGCGGCATCCTTATGCGGTGGTGCTGTTTGACGAAATCGAAAAGGCGCACCCCGACGTGTTCAATATTCTTTTGCAGATCATGGACGACGGGCGCCTCACCGACGGCAAGGGGCGCAAGGTGGATTTCAAGAACACGGTCATCATCATGACCTCGAACCTGGGGTCGGCGTATTTGCAGTCGGAGAACATTCGCTCCGCCGATGGTTTCGAGCGCGCCTCGAAGCAGGTGATGGAGGCGCTGCACGGACACTTCAAACCCGAGTTCCTGAATCGCGTGGACGACGTGATCATTTTCCATACACTGGGCAAGGAACAACTGGTGAAGATCGTCGATCTGCGGCTGGAAGACTTGCGCCGGCTGCTGGCCGACCGCAAGATTTCTTTGGAGCTGACCGACGGCGCGAAGGAACTGCTCTTCACCGAGGGCTACGACCCGAACTTTGGAGCACGCCCGCTGAAACGCGCCATTCAGAAGCTGGTGCAGGATCCGCTGGCGCTGAAAATTCTGGACGGCGCGGTGCTGCACGGGGACCATGTGGTGGTCGACGCGGACAAGAAAGCGGGCAAGATGACGTTCACGGTCAGCGAGCGGGTGGGGGAGAAAGTGGCGGCGCGGGCGAAGAAGTAGAAATCGAGCCGAGCTTCGCTCGCCTGCGCGGACGAATGCGTGCGTCCCTACGTGGTCTTTGGTCGCGTTCTGAACTCGTCTACGGTCTCTCCTCGCGACAGGTACCACGCCACCATTACTCGCACGATGATCCCCAGACCGCCGAACGCTAGCGCTTTCGGTTGGACGGTCACGGTCGCGGCCGAAACTGACGGCACCAGCATTACGATTCCCACGATGGCGGTCAGCAGCGCGGCGCGGCGCACGATGTTATTGAGTGCCACGAGACCCCACGCGACTCCGCCTCCGACGACCGCCATGAGCAGGAACATAAAGGGGCCCGCTAATTCCAGTCCGAATAACAGCGGCGCGCCCGCCGACATCGATATCGTGCCGGGACGAACCAGCATTAGCCCGGCCACGATCCCCAGATAAATTCCGCAGAGAGCGAACAACGCCGCGATGGCTCGCACTCCGTTCGGGGCCGGGTTGGTAGGGTTACCGGACATGAATCGCGAAATCCAGACTTGCTTTGGCCACCGGCAAGCTGCCGAGCTTTGCTCGGCAGGGACGGGCGAGGTCGCCCGTCCCCACACGCTAGCGTGTCCGCCCTTTTGCTGCCTTCTTGGCCCCCGATCTTGAGGGCCGGCGTGCGCCGGGGACCTTCCCGATTCTTGGATCTCCGGCGAGAACGAGTTCGCAGGCGCGTTGCGCCGCCTCTTCGAAATCCTCGGCATCGGCGGGAAGAACCTGCCATCCTGTCACCTTCTTCCCCAACACCTTGATGGAGCGCATGTTGGGGAACTCTTGCCGCAGACTCTGGTGGTGCACCTCGGTGGTGGCGAGCCAGACTCCGTTGTCGGCGGTCTGGTCGCGTTTGTCTTTGTTCCTGAGGATGAGGACGATTTTGTCTTTCACGTAAATTGCGAGACAGCCGAACATGGGGCGGGTTGTGGGCGACAGCGGAGCGAGAGCGTCGAGTACGAACTCATGCGGGATCGGCTTGCGCGGCTTGGCGGCGAAGAGGACGTCTAGCGGGAGTGAAGCCGTCTTGCTACGGGATTTCGACATACGAACAGCGAATCGGACTCCGTTTTGCTTGCAACCCATACCGACTGTACATCACGGGCCGGTTACGGGGCGAGTCGTCCGCCCGCTGCATCGGTGTCTTGAGCCGTGCCAGCAGGAGTTTGCATTCCTGCGCGTACCAATGTACCATGGTACCAGCACAAGGAGAAGATCCATGATCGCCGCCGAGCTTATGGTCCTCGCATTTGTCCTTTCCACCATGAACAACAAGTCAAACGCGGAAACGACTCCAGCGCCGGTTGCCCTGGCGCGCGTCAGCAACTGCTTTCATTTCCTGATCAACGCGCCTCTTCGCATTGCGGCTCCGCTCTTCGGCCCGGAAGGAGAACGGACGTGGGCGGGGGAGGAGTGGGACCCTCAGTTTCTGTATCCTCAACCGGCGAAGGACGTACAAGGCGCGGTGTTCACGGTCCAGCAGGGCGGCCGCACGAGTGTGTGGGTCAACACGCGGTTCGATGTCGACAGCGGAAGGATGCAGTATGTGTCGATTGTTCCTGGCATTCGGGCATCGACCGTCGATGTGCGCCTTACCGCGGTCGATGCTTCGACTACGAGTGTGGAAGTGACTTATGTTCGCACGGCATTGGACGGCTCGGCGAATGAGGAGGTGCAAGCGTTGGGCCAAAGCGATCGCCAAGAAGGTCCTCGTTGGCAGGAGGCAATTGAAACTTACCTCAGAGGGCAGCGTGACCGGAAGCATTAACGAGCGCGAAGTCGCCGGCGATGCGGAGAAGGGATTTGCCGTTTTCCTCTCAGAGCTTGTAACGTAGTCGGTCAAGCTCAATTCAGCGAGGGATGGAATGAAACTCAATCGTCGAATGTCTTGGTTGGTGGTTGCGCTTTTCTGCTGCGCAGCGTTTTCGATTCACTCTTCCTGGGCGCAAGCCGCGCCCGCGGGAAAAACGGTGGCGATCCGCGCCGGGCATTTGCTGGACGTAAGGACCGGCAAGACGCTGGCGAAACAGATCATCGTGATTCAGGGCGACAAGATCGCGAGCGTCGGGACCGACGCGCAGATTCCCGAGGGCGCGCAGGTGGTCGATCTCTCGAACGCGACCGTGCTGCCGGGATTGATTGACGCGCACACGCATGTCACGATGCCCACCAATTTTGGCTACTCGCGTCTGGCGACTTCGGTGCCGCGCGAGGCGCTCATCGGAGCGCGCAATGCCCGGGTGACGCTCGAAGCCGGTTTTACGACCATCCGCAACGTGGGCGCCAGCGGCTTTACCGACGTTGCCCTGCGCGATGCCATTAACGCCGGCGACGTGCCGGGACCGCGCATGCTGGTCAGCGGACCGGCCCTGAGCATTACGGGCGGACATTGCGACAACAATCTGCTGCCGTTTGAGTACCACGCGCAGAGCGAAGGCGTGGCCGATGGCGTCGAAGCGGTCCAGCACAAGGTGCGCGAGAACATCAAGTACGGCGCCGACCTGATCAAAGTTTGCGCTACGGGAGGAGTGCTGTCGCATGGCGACAATCCCGAGGCCTCGCAATACACGCTCGAAGAGATGAAGGCCATCGTGGCCGACGCGCACCGACTGGGGCGAAAGGTGGCGGCGCATGCGCATGGCGCCCAGGGCATCCGGTGGGCATCGGAGGCGGGCGTGGATTCGATTGAGCATGGGTCTTACATCGACGACGCGGCGATCGCCACGATGAAGAAGAACGGTACTTATCTGGTGCCTACGCTCTACCTGGGCGATTGGTTCCTTGAAAATGCAGAGAGGACCGGCGCGCCAGCCGAACTGATTGCCAAGGCGCGAGAAGTGATGCCGGCCGCGCGCAAGAATGTGGCGCGCGCGTTTGCGGCGGGAGTCAAAGTCGGCTTTGGGACCGATGCCGCCGTGTATCCACACGGCCTGAACGCGCATGAATTCGCGGTGATGGTGAAGCTGGGGCTGACGCCGTTGCAGGCGATTCAGGCGGCGACTATTAACGACGCCGATCTGCTGGGATGGTCTGACAAGGTCGGGACGATTGAGGCGGGCAAGTGGGCCGACATTGTTGCTGTCGACGGCGATCCGCTGGCCGACGTGACCACTCTGGAACGCGTGAAGTTCGTGATGAAAGGCGGCGAGGTGGTTAAGAATCAGTACGCGGGAAGTCAGAAGTAAGAAGTCAGAAGTAAGAAGTCAGAATGCAGAAGTGTCTAGCCTGGGCGGAGAAGGTGGAGTAACTTGTTCAACGCCTAGCCGTCGCCACGTTAGCCGTCATGCTGGTGAGGCAAGCCGTGATTTTCAAGGTTTTTTCTTGAGCGCGCTGGTATGAGTGGCGACGCACACCCATTTGCCGTTCAAATACGCCCATGTGTCGGTGAATCGCCCATAGTGGTCGAAGGGCCTACCTTTGTTAAGGCCTTTGGCGTGATAGATTCCAGCAACCACGGCCACATTCCCATAGAGAAAAATCCGTTCGTCACTATTTGCCATCAGGCTGGGAGCGTACGAGCGGTCTTGATTGTCAGCCAGGAACTGCGCCTTCGTCATAACGGTGCCATCATTGTCGGTGCTGATGAAGGTATCGGCCACCAGTCCATCGAGAGCTTTCGAATCGTGATGCAACTGGGCCTGGTTCCAGCCATTCTCCAGCGCAATCAATAGACTCTCGGTCGCCTGTGGGGACGCGGCGGAATTCTGCGCGTGGGCCAGAGAACCCACGAGCCACAGCAGGCACACTAGAACCTTTGTCTTCATCATGCGAACGGGCCTCATTGGTGGAGAATCCACGCCTCTATAATACTGAAGTGGTGCTCGATCCCGGTGGCACGAAGGGCTCAATCCTTTAACATCCGTTAGAATCCCCCCGTGTCTGTTCACCTGCAGATTGACGCCACCCGCGGCTCGGCCCGGACTGGCAAGCTCCTCACTCCTCACGGAGAGGTTGAGA
>JBAVVP010000154.1:0-1713 GCA_049697355.1 Terriglobales bacterium | reverse complement strand
TTGTTCATCCACCAGAACCGTCCATCCTGAACGCTGTTCGGTGTACTGAGGGGGGTCACAACCCCCCGCGGGTAAGTTGACGGCTCGTCATAGGCCATCAGCCCACCGTCTCGGCGCCGGTGCCTGGGAGCAAGCTCGAAGCGCCATTATCGCCTATGTACTGGATGACGGAGATGTTCATACCGAAAAGTCAATTGCCGGCGAGGCCAAGGCGGGCAAGAACTCAAGTAAAGGGCGAGCAACAATTGGTAATCTCGGGTTTCGCACGGCCGAAGTTCAGCTATTTGCACGGCGCCGACAGCGCCGACTGCAACTTATTTGAAGCGATCACGGCCTCTGGAGCGAGGCATTTCGCGCGCGCGTTGTGCGGCCTGCAGGCGTCGAGGGCCAAGAGCAAGCAGCGACGCGATCTGAACCGTATTTCGACTGGACCTCATTGTGGAAGGCCAGGTGCGCCGAATTTTATCCGGCTTCTGCCCGGTGCTGTTGGTCGTGTGCCGCACGAACGGTTTCTGGCGCAGGCAGAGCAGATTGTCCTTGCGCATGAGGCGCAGGACGTGCACCAGGCCGTGGATGCGCCAGAGGTCTCGGCAGACCCGCCGATAGCCATAAAAGCGATTTTCGAGCGCGATCTTTTGGGTTTTGTCGCGCAAATCCGCTTCCGACCGCTTCGGCGCACGAATTTCGCCAAATCGATAGAAGCCGGCAGTACAATGCGATGTCGAAAGCCTTTCGGCTCACGTTGCTCGGAATAATCTCCCCGAACCACCAAATGGCGACGTTGAAGGTTTCGAAGCCTGGATAATGCCCAGCAGCGGCGCCGAATTCCCGATTTCGATATCGATCGGGTGGCGCACCCTACGGTCCTGCGCTTCGGTGACGAACGCAAGTCCCAATCCGAGCATTAGGCCCGCGCCAACCGCGACCAGAGTGACTTTCATCGGGTTCTGGAATGAAGGCGAGATCGGAGGCACCGCTTTGTCGAGATCTGCTATGTCGGCAAAGGTCAGCTTGCTGTGCAACTTGGCTTGCGCGGCCAGCTTTTCCTCTGTTTCCAACTCTTCGATGCGGAGCCTCACGTCACGGTAATGCTCTTGAAGTTGGCCGCGCTGCACTTGAGCAGCGATCAACGCCTTTTGCGCCGCCGCCTGCTCGGCTTCCAGCGAGGCGATCAAGCCTTTGGTTTGGGCGATGCGATCTGTAAGATGCTTCCGCGCCTTTTCCTTCGCTTTTTCTGTGGCTTCGGGTATTTGTTTGCGAATGGACGCGATCACCGACTCCTGAGCGGTCACTTTCGGGTTATTGGCCCCCATCGAGCCTTTGACGGACTCAACCCATACCTCTGCCGATGACAGCTTCTCCCTCAAGCTGGCGAGGAGCTGAAGATCCGGGTCCGACGGATCGACGGAGAGGTCGGCGGCGCCGCTCGCCAATTGGTTTTGGAGCAAGGTGAGGTTGGCTTTAGCGGACGACAACGTTTGCGTAACCGTCGTCAGCTCGGTGGTCTCCTTGTCCGTACCACTCCCGGTCGGCATCGCCACATTCGTCTTGGACTGAAAATTCTCCAGCCCCGCGCGCGCTCTTTCGAGCTCCTGATGCAAGTCGGCGAGCTGCGGAGCAAACCAGCGCGCGGTCTGATCGGCCGACGCGGCCTTCATTGCGACCGCGGCGTCAACGGACGCGACAAGGAAAGCGTTCGCGATCAGCGCCGCC
>JBAVVP010000153.1:0-23145 GCA_049697355.1 Terriglobales bacterium | reverse complement strand
ACCCGGCACCGACGGCGAGCGCGACTCCGCCGTCTAACTAAGTTTCCCCCTCCTCCCCGGAGGACTTTGCCAAACCAGGCCGTCCCATCCTGTGGGCGGCCTGATTTTTTTGCCGGTAGGGTTTTCGCTTATTGCTCCTTCGCCCGTGGTTGGATCAATGAGTGTAGCGGAGATGTTACGTCAATCGGCACGCGAAGCGACCTTCTCTGCCGCCGTCCAAAAGGGGGCATCCGATATACTTGCATGTTCCTGAAGGCGAAGGCTTATGAAGTCGTCACTGTGCGAATTTCCGCGTCGCCAACGTGCAGCCGTCTTGCTACTTGGGGCAGTCTTGATCAGTATCGCGTCTGGTTGCCACAAGACTGACGCGGACGTCACTGAAATTCTTGCAGCGGCAGGCAACGGCGATTTGGCGAAGGTTCGGCTGTTACTCGACCGTAATCCGAACCTGGCATTCAGTAAGAACAGGGAGGGCTTTACGACTCTCCATTACGCCGCGTTTTATGGCTACTTGGAAATCGCAGAGTTGATGCTGACCAAGAATGCCGATGTGAATGCAAAGACCAGCCGAGGCGACACTCCGCTGCACTATGCTGCGTCGTATGGCTACAAGGACATTGCGGAGCTGCTACTGTCGAACAAAGCCAACGTTAACATCGGAGACGGAATCGGACGCACGCCGTTGTATGACGCTGCGGCGGGCGGTCGAATTGAAGAAGTCAGGATACTTCTTGCCGCCAAGGCCGATGTGAACTTAGGAACTCTTCGCGGTTATACCGCGCTAAGCGCGGCAGCCGCTCGAGGCCGTGAGGACGTAGTCCGTTTGCTGATCGAGAACGGAGCCAAGGTTAACGCGGCAGACCTCGACGGCAGCACGCCCCTGTACTGGGCGCGAATAAGGGGCTACGAGCGCATCGAGGCCTTATTGCGCCAGAACGGTGGCTTAGAACTACCGCGTGCGAAGTCAGAGTGGCCTTACCCTTAATCTTCGACTGCGACGACAAAATCAGCGATTACGCCAAGTCAGTATTGCTGGTATGCGGATCCTCTGACGTTTCCGCTCAATGCGCGCTGCGTTCAACCTGGCCTTAAGGCGATACAATAAAGGCGTGCGTATCCGATTCCTGATTGTCCTGTTGGCACTGCTGACGGCTCTTTCGCTGGCGCAGGATGCGTCCGACAAGACGCCTTCGGACAAAGCGGCTTCCGACAAGGCGGCTTCGAACAAGACTGCCTCGGACAAGACTTCCTCGCAGAGTCGCGAGGCCTCCAATGAGGAGAGTTCGAGCCTGGACACAAGACTCGATACCAGCCCGCCCAAGGATGACGCCAAGAATCATCCGGGCAGCAAGGCTGCGATCTCGGACCTCGACATCCCCGAGAACATTGAGACTTCCGGCGTCCAGGAGTTCCATCCCTGGAACCCGATGAAGGCGCTGAAAGTTATTGAGGTCGGCGACTATTATTTCAAGCGCAAGAATTACAAAGCCGCGCTCGATCGCTACAAGGAAGCTCTCTACTACAAAGACAACGACGCCGTCGCCAGCTTCCGTCTCGCCGTGTGCCAGGAAAAAGTCGGGGACAAGGCGGAAGCGAAGAAATTCTACGAACAGTACCTGAAGATTCTGCCCGAAGGGCCGTTAGCCAAGGATGCGCACGCTTCGCTGGAGCGGCTGGCGAAAGCGCGGTAAGCGTCTGAGCCGTGAGCTTCGAGCAAGCCGGTCTCTGCTCGCTCGCAGCTCGAAGCCCGCAGCGATTTACTTTTCCACCCGCACGAACTCCCCAGTGGTTGCGTTCACGGCCACCCGCAGCTTGGCGGTCTCGGGATTCGTTCCATAGATCACGTGCCACAGAACCCGGTTGGTCGGCCGGTTCCAGTCCAGCATATACAGAACGGGCGTGTCGGGCTCTTTCTCGAGCAGTTGGCTGCCGCCGTGCTCCTGGGCGACGGCGAAGGCTTTGTCCGTATCGACCTTGAGGGCCTGGACGTCGAAGACCTGGGTGGTGGAATTGGACGGACTGTAGGTGTCCTCGACCCCGTGCGAGATATCGCCATTGCTCCAGGTATAGGGTTTCACGGAGTGCAGCGACGGCGAGGCGAATCCAACCTCCCAGTCTTCGGATTTGCCTTCCCGGCCTTTGGAATCGGCGCTGGCGCGGGACTCCACGCGATAGGGCTGAACGTCCCCGGCCCAGCCGCGGGCGGAAACGTAGCATTTGAAAAACGCGCTGCTTCCGGTAGTGGTTTCTGGAGCTTTCGGTTGGGACGTCTCGGCGGTGGCCGGCTTGCTTGGCTCGGAAGAACAGGCGGACATCAATCCAAACGCAAATCCCGCTGCTAGAATTGCTACTAATAGTCTTTTCATTTGCGATTTCTCAATCAGGCTTTTGGTTTGAGAATTATTGTACCGAACCGCCATGGATTCTTCTCTCGAACGTTTGCGGCAGGAACTCGAAGATGCAATCGGGAGCTCCAACCCCAGTGCCTTGGCGCAGGCTCCGGCCGGAAAGTGGAACGCCGCGCAGATCCTGGAGCACCTGTTCCTTACCTACAAGAACACCAACCGCGGAATGGCAAGATGCGTGGAACAAGGCGCTCCGTTGGCTACTCGGGCTACGTGGAAGCAGCGCATGGCCGCGCTCCTGGTGGTGAATCTCGGGTATATGCCAGAAGGCCGCAAGGCCCCGGAACGCGTTATCCCGCAGGGCATGCCACCGGAAGAGGTGCAGCGCGCCATTGTGCCCGAGCTGCAGAGGATGGGTTCGGGCCTGGACGATTGCGAGCGCCGGTTTGGCGCCCGGACGAAAATCATGGACCACCCGTTTCTGGGGCCTTTGACGGCCGGCGAGTGGCGCAAATTCCACTGGGTCCACGGGCATCATCACGCGCGGCAGATTCGCCAGCGGATGGGGAACTCCTGAAAGAGAGTCGTCCTCACTCTTTCTCTTTCTTGTCTTTGTCTTTGTCGCTGTCCTGATTGTTGTCGGCATCTTGGTTGCTGTCTTTGTCTTTCTCCTCGATCCCGGCCTTGTGCGCCTGATCCTGTATGTCGTTCAGTTCCTGCTGAGCAGCCTCAATCGCTTTCTGCTTGGCTTCGGTGTCGGTTCTGTACTGTGCGTTCTCCTTGCCCCACTGGCCCGCGTTTTGGATGCGGTTGGCCTCACTGTCGTACTGGGAGGCCACGCGCAGGCGATATTCGCGCTGTGCCAGGTCGAGATCGTGGTTCAGGGAGTCGAGCTTTTTCTGCTGCTCGTCGATCTTCATCTTCCAGTCCTCGGCCGCTTTCTGGCGTTCGGCGTCGGCCGCGTCAGCGGCGGCGGGATTGGCGGCGGCTGCTTTGTCCGAGGACTCCGGTTTCGCGTCCCCCGCTTCTGGCGCAGCGTTGGCATCGGCGGCCGGCGGCGGTCCGACCACGCTCAGCGGTTGGCCGGTCGGGAGGTTGTCGTTATCGTAGTGGCGGCTGGCCGAGCTGGGCTCGGCCTTGTCCTTGCGAACCGCGCGCGCGTAATCCCCGAGAGACTGAGCGGATGCGCCGCTAATCCCCAACAGGAGCAGAGTGGCGATTACCAAGGGTTTCATGTGCTTCATGTGATCGTCCTTTCGCGAATCAGTTGCCAGTTGCCAGTTGCCAGTCGCAGCGTCTTAGGCGTTGGTTACTGGCAACTGGCAACTGGCAACTGATTTTCAAGAACTTGTAGTCGCCGCACGGGCGCCTCCCAGAAAACCTACTATCGTCCGATCCAGCTGCGCCGCTTCTTGCGCGATGCCGCCGGCCAACTGGCGCGTCCGTTCCGGGTCCGGGCTGCAGGCCAGTTGCTGCGCGTATCCCGCGATCGCAGTCAGCGAATTGCGCAGTCCGAGCGCGAGTTCGGAGGAGATCTCCTGATGGAGCTTTTGATCGTGCCGGATCCGCTCAATGTCGGTCTTGTCGGTCAGCAGAAGCGTCGTCCCCATGAAACTCGCGTCTTCGGCGAATACGGGAGAAGCCGTCACTTCAAAGACACGACTCTCTCCATCCCGGGTGAAGTGATTCACGACGAGTCCTCGAACTGCCGACTTTCCCGCCAGAGCGGGCGCAAGCGCCTGTTCGACGCTTGATTCCGAACCTGAACCAGGGCCTTCCAGACGCAGGCTTGCTCTGTGGAACAGATCGGCGACATGCAAGCCCACGGGCGAGGCGAATCCCAGCAGCTTGCGCGCAGCCGAGTTCGCTTGCCGCACCAGGCCGGCGGTATTGAAAAACAGAACGCCGCAGGAAAGGTTCGAGAGTACGGTGGAGCTGAGCGAGTCGGAGGCCTTGGCTTTTCTGCGGTCCGAGAGTTGCTGGGTCGCGAGTTCGTGCTTTTGCTGTTTCAGTTGCTGAATCACGGCGTGATAGGCATGCACGGGCAAGCCCTCGGCCGCTAACGGAGCGTAGTTCAGCGATTCGGGCTCGACGACGAGATTCTTGCGCAGGCGCCGAATCAGGAATAGGCCGAGTCCGAAAGCTACGAGGGCGGCAACCAAGAGCACCGCCATCCGCAACACCGTGGGATTGACGAGCGGGCTCACAGGCCCCTCCAATACCAGTGCAGGAGGCGGTTGCCAAACAGGAAGGCCAAAAGCGCCATGCTGCCGAGGAAAACGCCAAACGGCATCTCGTAGTAGCGGAGGGCGAGGCGGGCGGAGTGCCAGGCGCGGCGCCGCGCGTCTTTTGGAGAAATGGGCGAAGCGGCTCGCGAAGAGGCGCTGCGCGCGCGGTTGCGGCGAGTGCGCTTCATCCAGACCGCGAGAACCGTGCTCAGTCCAAACAGCGAACCCGACAGCGAGGCCGCGAAAATGGTTAAGACCGTGAGCTTGGTTCCCAGGAACGAGCCGATCAACGCCATCAACTTGACGTCGCCGAATCCCATGCCTTCGACCCCACGGGCCCGCAGATAAATGGCTGCAACGCCGTATAGGAACGAAGCGCCCACGGCCGCTCCCAGCAGCGAGTCGGCGAGCGACCACATGCGCCACGAAATCTCGCTGCTTACTACTGGCGATACCAAGCCCGGCATGATGCTTGAAGCCAGGTCATTGACCGGAACCAGCAGGCTGAACAAAATTCCGAGAGCGAGGCCAGGCAGAGTCATGGCGTCGGGAAGAAGCTTGGTTTCCGCGTCGGTAAAAACCAACCCCAGCAGCAGGTAGCCGAGCACGACGCACTTCAACATCGCCAGCGTCAAACCAAAATGCGCGTAACAGCCGAGAAAGAGCAGACCGGTGACCAGTTCGATTACCAGGTAGCGTGGGGAAATGGACTGCTCGCAGGCGCGGCACTTTCCACGAAGAATCAGCCAACTCAGGACGGGCAGGTTATGGTAGAGCGGGATCGGGTCTCCGCAGTGCGGGCAGGCGGAGCGCGGCGTCACCACCGACTTGCCGCGCGGCAAGCGGTAAATACACACGTTCAGGAAGCTGCCAAAGCACAGCCCCAGAGCGAAGATCGCAGCTGCAAGAAAAGGTTCCACGTTCGCTAAGTGCCCAGTCTGCTTGGATTTGGATGATTATAAGCCGGATGGGCGGGGCATTCTAAGTACGAAGGTCACTGTACCTCTGGGGATTGCAAGTGATTCTTAGCAAAGAAAAAAGAAACCGAGAAGGGTTAGGAAGCTTCTCGGTTTCTTTTCTTCTGGCGGAGAACTTGGTCGAATTGCCACTTTGTCAGCTTTCATTGTGATGACCGCTTTGCCGGAGCGGCTTCTGGATTAGCAGCTAGGAAATCGTCGTGTACTTTGCACATTTCCTTATAGATCTGCATCGCATTTGGGTACTGTTTCAGGGTCTCTTTGTCGGGGACGGGGACGTCGACGATCACACCTTTCGGTATCGTAAGCCGTCCGTAGTCGACCTCATGGACCGTTAGATGAATCTGCAAGAAATATAGCAGGATTTTAACTTGCGGCCACGACAGCGTGATTCCGGTGTGCTGCACGACGGTATTCGGGCTAATTGCTAGATCGGCCTGTCCAAAAATCACCTTCAAATCCCAGGCCGTGGACTCCAAGAAAGTGTTATTGGCATATTCGTTTCTAAAACCTTCACTTCTCCGAAACTCAATGCCAGAGGGCGGCTGCACTTCAACAGTCTTTGCTGGTTGCATAGTTTCCTTCAGGGTTGTAACGCCGTAGCGTATTTTTCGTTTTCAGCAGACGGCACGAAAGGATTTTGTGGAGTCTCGGCTTGTTCGGCATTGAGGCGAAATCCGTGATTGAAAATGCATTCCACAGGTTCAGAGCTTGTATATATCGCGCTTTGCTTTCCAATGCCAGATTGTTGAATGACACAGGTGTGGTATCCGCCCCCAACTTCACCGAACGTGTGTCTCGGTCCGATTGGCATTCCGCTGCCAATTTCATAGGTAAGGCAACTTAGATAGGTCGCATTAGTTCGGGATAGAAATGGGTCCATTTTGACGCGATAGACAACAGAAGAATCGCTAGCACCGCGTCCTGTTGTGGCCCCCGAAACTGGCGGAGTTGGCGCAACCAAGACTTCTTCCGCCTCAAACTTGATCTTAATGCCCACTGCCGTCAGAACGGAATCAAGCGTGTCCAGAGTCGGATTGCCGATTTCAGATGTGGCTCGATAGAGACTCTCTCGGGTTACACCTGCGTTTCGTGCTACCCTTGCCATCTGTCTGGCTTGCGCAACATTTCGGAGGGCTTTGCGGAACATGTCTGGGGAATCATTCATAGCAGCAGTGAGGTAAGATGCTGCTACTTCCGAATCAGATAGAGCTTCTAGAAGTGCTTCGCGATATGGTCTTGTTTTGCTAGGCATGAGTTTTCCAGAAATCTTGCGCGTCGGCAATGTCTTTGTCTTGGGTTTGTTTCGAGCCACCATCGATCAAATGTACTTCATTTCCTTTTTGTCCGAAGTACACCCTTAGGCCGGGTCCAAAATCTACTCTCAACTCTGTAATCCCTCCGCCTACGCTCCGCGTATCGCCGAAATTACCGCTTTCAATTCGATCAATTCGATTGAAAACAATACCGCGTGTCTTGGGATCGAGGCCGTTAAGCCACTCCATGAATGGTTCGCGCCCATCGTGCGTTTGGCATATTAGTACTTCTCTTGGTTGGGCTTCCACTCATTGCAACGGAACCCATTGTGTATCGTAAAATTCACACTTTAGGGTAGCACCGCCTCCGGGGTGTTTCAAGAGCAACCTACGCACTGCCGTAACGTGACTCTCCTTTGTGTGAATTATAATTCACATTGACTCCAAGATACTGAAGACAAACCATAAAGTCAAGTGCTAGGCCGTAGCCGCATATGTTCAGGGAGATCTTTGTGTCACCTGAACAATCGCGGAAAAGACCGCTCATGCCACGCGGCTGTTTTCGTGCTCCTGGGGCAAGAAGATCGAAAACACGGTTCCGGTCGTGTGCGCGGTCGTCCGCCGGTTTGTCCGGCTACGCACTCGAATCGATCCTCCATGTTTCTGCACGATGCCGCGCGAGACCCACAACCCGAGGCCGGTCCCGGTGTCCTTCTTGGTGGTGTAGAAAGGTTCAAAGATTTGGCGCAGATGGTCGCCGGAAATCCCGCTGCCGGTGTCGGCCACAGTGATGCGG
Source organism: Terriglobales bacterium (assembly GCA_049697355.1). Lineage (GTDB taxonomy): Bacteria > Acidobacteriota > Terriglobia > Terriglobales > Acidobacteriaceae > Acidiflorens. Next base: position 15,543 of record JBAVVP010000153.1, on the reverse strand, counting down.
GCTCCGGCCCTGCCGGTGGGCCAGTCGCGGCCCGCCGCCACGCGGACTTGCAGAGAGCCTCCGTCGGTCATGGCATCCATTGCGTTCATCACGAGATTGGCGAGTAACTGGCGCAATTCGCCGGAAAAGCCGCTGATTGGGCCACTGCTGCGGTAGCGCCGGGTCACGAGGATTTGGCGGCTTGCCAGCTTGCGGGAATACAACTGGAGAATCTCGTCCATGATGGCGGCAGGATCGATCGAGCCGGGAGAACTGTTATCCCGGACAAATCCCAGAGTCTGCTGCGCCAACTTTGCCACGCGGCCTACTTCTTGTTCCGCCAGGGTGAGATAGTCGCCAGCATGGTTCGGGTCATGGCGGGCCAGATAAAGCAGGTTGGCGAGGGCCTCGAGCGGATTGTTGATCTCGTGCGCGATGGAAGCGGCGAGGCGTCCCGTGGTGGCGAGCTTTTCGCTGCGGCGGATGGCCTCTTCGGACTGCTTCTCGGCAGTGATATCGCGGGCGATGGCGGATGCGCCCACGATTTCGCCGCGCGCATTTCGCAGGGACGACATGGTTAACAGTACGGGAAAGCGTGTGCCGTCCTTGCGCATGCGCTCGGTCTGATAGGAAGCCACATGGCCTCCGCGATTAAGTATCTCCTGGTTGCGTTTCAACTCTTCGCGGCGTTCGGGCGGCGCCAGTCGCGCCAACTCCGCCCCGACCGCTTCCTCGGCCGTGTAGCCGTAGAGATTTTCGGCGGCGCGATTCCAACTGGTGATGGTGCCACCCGGACGGGTGCTGTAAATTGCGTCAGAAGAGCATTCCACGATGGCGGCCATCTCGCGGGTGGTACGATCGGCGCGCGATTCCGCCAAGGTTTTCTGCCGGGCCATGCTCCCGGCGAATACGGAAATGGCAAGGAACGCCGCCAACTGCTCCAGGTCAGCCGTCGAGCGGATGCCGAAGCTGAAGTAGGGTGGAACTCCGAAGAAATCCAGGCAAGCGGTGGAGACCAGCGAACAGAAAACGGCGGGGCCAAAGCCGAGAAAGCGAGCGGTCAACAGTACCGCCGCCAGCAAAAGCGCAAAGAGGTGGCGTTGCAGCACGGGAGAAAGAGCCCAGAGGCTGAGCGCTACCCATACGGCTAGCGCGGCTCCTCCGTATTGCACCTGCGCGGAATAACGATTCCGTGCGATCCAGCCCTTCAGGTTGGCTTTCATTCCCGGCATTTTCTGGAATGCGGCAGGCTCCCGTTGCCGACGAGCGGATGTTGGAACAGGGCGGGAGAGTGCGTTCGACGTCCAGGGAAACTCTAGCAGCCGCGTAGGCGCACGGCAACCCTCAAGCTCATGATGATCCCTCCCGTAGAGACGGGGATTGCTCCGTCCTCTTGGTGAGCGTGACGGGAGGCGCGGCAAACCGCGTCTCTACGGGACATTCTTGCTACTGGGGAGCGTCCAACCTTTGGCGGCGCGAGTCGGGGCCATTGTCGGACAATGTCACCGTCAAAGGGGATCGCAAGGTAAAGTTCAGCTTGGTCTCCGAGGGCAGCTGGATCTGCTGGCCCTTGCCCGCAGCCTGCACGCCGGTACCGATGCCTCCGCCAGCCGCTGCCCCAATACCAGCGCCTTTTCCGCCGCCAAGGATGCCACCGAGGATGGCGCCAATCGCGGCGCCGCCTCCCACCTTTTCCGCCGTATTGGTGGAGCGATTCTTACCCTGGCGCTGGTAGGGGTCGGCGTCAATGTAGAAGGACTTGCCACCTACCGAGATCGTGTCCAGTTGCAAGACCAGCAGCGATTGTCCCGCAAACTTTCCCGCGCTTTTTACATCCTGGACGTGCCCCTTCACTTCGTATCCGGAGGGTACTGCGTCTCCGTCGGAGGGCAGGGGCGCGTCGAGTGTCGCGCGGAAGGTTTGCCCCGGCTGGGCTTTTTCGGAATCAATGGGATCGACCAGCCGAATTGCGATCGACGTCCCCGACGGCACCGTTACTCTTTTCGGAGCCGGAGGCGGCGCGGCCGCTGGAGCGGGAACGGGCTGCTGCTCAGCCTCGGCCTGTTCGGCTGCCGGGGGCGGGGGAATCTTGGCTGCCATTTCTGTCGAATCCGATTTAGTCTGCCGCCGGGGAGCGCTCGGGCGCGGTTTGGCCGCGGACTTGCCCGGTGCTGGCTGCGATGCCTGGGCTACCGGGTTCGCATTGGGCATCGCTGGCACGGACGTGGTTTGAAGAGCGGTTCGCAGATTGTTCACTACTTGCCTGATCCCCGGAGTCGCGGACGCATAGCGGGCCGCGGCCTCGCGTTGCGTTTCATTTTCCACCGTTCCGGAGAGCGTTACCACCCCAGCGGAAGTTTGTACCGTGATGGGCTTGCCGTTCAGGCCGGAATCTTCACCGAGCTTGGATTGAATCTGGCTGGTCAACTGGCTGTCGTCCGGCGCTTTGGAGCATGCCACACCGAGGGCCAGGATGCCGGCGAACAAAATCACTAGGCGTCTACCTGCGCTGAATTTCATGAACGCTCCCAAGGGAAAATGATTGTGTTTAGTTTAGATGCAGGCGAGCGGTGGGGGTCAGGGAAAATCGGAACCAGAATCTGGCGGGACAACGGGCCCGCAGGGACCAAAGCCAGCACTTGTGCAGTTCGGAGCGGCACGGCTGAAGCCGTGACCTTCCCAAACCCATTGATGGGTAGTCTTCAGTCTTTGTGGAGAAATTTGTAGTCAAGGATGGAGGCCGCTAGCGCGTACGCGTCCTCGATATTGTCCAGCGCATCCTTGATACGAATCAGTCTTCCCTGGCAAAGTACGCTGCTGTTCTTTTGTCCGGAGATTTCTTCGGGCATCTCGAAGATCAATTCCACCAGCGCATTGGCCGGCAGTTGCTGTGGGCCGTGAAACAGCACGCCCGACTGGCTGATGTTCTGGATGATGCCCTCATACCAGGTATGGAGATTTCTTCCGCGGTAGCGGACCGGAAGGTTCGAGCGCAGGCGGCGGGCCCGGGGCATCCACGTCGGTTGCTTTTGACCGGAGCGGCGCCGGACGGAAGTGGTGTCGGCCGCCGGTTCGTCGACCCGGCTTCCGCGACGCATGGTCTTCCAGTCGTACTTGTAGGCCGACGCGCATACCAGGCAGACTTGGTAGTACTCGCCATTGGCCGCTCGGCGCGGCCAGGAAAACTCGTGCGAACAGCGTCCCAGCATGAGAACATCCATCAATCTTTGCGCCATGATGACGAGTCGAGCCCCCTACCAATCGGACACCTCCATCTTCCAACGGCGCTGTCTTTCTGGATAGGTTACTTTCGTGTACTGCAGGTTAGGCCTTATGCTTTCTCATATGTCAGGTAGCGAACGTTCGCGCATAGGCTTTGTCCTCGCCGGAGGCAAGAGTTCCCGCATGGGAACCAGTATAGATAAAGCCTTTCTGGATTTTCGCGGCCAGACCTTGCTCGAGCGTGCGCTCACGGTGGCGGGCACAGTCTGCGATCGCGTGACCATCGTCGGCGACCCGGCGAAATTCGAAGCAGTTCTCAGTTCCCAGTTCTCGGTTCTCAGTAAAACCCAGCGGCAATCACTGAGAACTGAGAACCGGGAACTGAGAACTGTCATAGCCGACATTTTCCCCGGATGTGGTCCCCTCGCTGGCATTCACGCCGCGCTTACGCATTCCACCGCTGACCTGAACCTGATGCTCGCCGTGGACATGCCCTTTGTCTCCAGCGAGCTTCTCGCATTTCTTTTTACGGCGGCCGAAGCAAGCGATGCCGTCATCATTACTGTGCCTCGCACCAGCAGAGGATTTCAGCCGCTCTGTGCCGTCTATCGGCGCGATTTTTCGACGGTCGCCGAGCAGGCTTTGCGGGCAGGGAAGTACAAGGTCGATGCGGCGTTTTCCGGCGTTTCTGTCAGGGTGATCGAAGAGAACGAACTTGCAACAGCGGGCTTCTCCGAGCAGAGTTTTTTCAACGTGAACACCCCGCAGGATCGCCTGGCAGCCGAGGGCGGGCTGAAGCCCACGTAGGGACAGCCGCCCCCGGGCTGTCCCTACGCTAGCGCTTGAGCGGCGCGGCGTCTCGTGCCATGCTGTTAGGCATGGGCGCTGCGGGCACGCTATCTCCCTATATCGAATTCAAGGACGTCTGCAAGGCATTTGGAGATCGGGTCGTCCTTCAGAACGTCAGCTTCGACGTGTTGCCGGGTGAGATGGTGTGCATTCTTGGGCGCAGCGGCGTCGGAAAATCGGTGGCGCTCCACAACATCATGGGCTTCCTGAAGCCGGATTCCGGCCGAGTCATTGTCGCCGGCCAGGACATCACCGGCTACAACGAAGAACAACTCGAAGGCATCCGCAAGAAAGTCACCATGGTGTTCCAGAACGGCGCGCTGTTCGATTCCTTAACGGTTGGTGAAAATGTTGCTTTCCCTTTGCGCGAAAAAGGAGAGCTTTCGGAAGAGCAAATTTACCAGGTTGTCGATGGCCTGCTCGAAATGGTCGGCGTCAAGGAAATGCGCGAATTGCTGCCTTCCGACCTTTCGACTGGCATGAAACGTTCGGTCGCCATCGCGCGAGCGTTGTCTGCCCAGCCCGAGTGTGTGCTCTACGACGAGCCGACCACCATGGTGGATCCGCTGATGGGAAATCTGCTCGGCGATCTCATCGCCCGGCTTAAACTGCAATTACACCTGACCTCGGTCGTCGTCACCCACGACATGCGCCTGGCCAAGAAACTGGCCGATCGCGTTGTCTTCCTTTACGAGGGCCGTGCGATTTTCTTTGGGCCCTATAAGGATATGGAGAATTCTCGCGAGCCTATCATTCAGGAATTTTTGGAACTGGACGAGTTGAAGTTGGAAGCGTAAGAGCAGTTCTCAGTTCCCAGTGGAGAGCCGGGCGTCCCCGCCCGGCAAGACGGGCGAGACGCCCGTCCCTCCACTAGAACTAGAACCCTTGTCCGACAAGGTTCTCCACGGTGAGCGAACTCTGCGCGGGGTCGCCTTTCACCATCTTTTCTACGTACTTCGCAATCACGTCGGCTTCCAGGTTGACGGGGTCGCCCGGCTTCAGCGAGCCGAGATTGGTGAGTTCGACGGTGTGGGGAATGATGGCTATCGTGCAGCGGTTCCGTTCGAGCTTTGCCACCGTCAGGCTGATGCCTTCAATGCAGATCGACCCCTTGTAGACGGTGTACTTCTCGACCTCGGAGGGGATTTCAATATGCAGCCACCAGTTCTCGGAATCCCGGCCCTTCGAGTCCAAGATGCGCTCGAGTTCGATCAGTTTGCCTACGCCATCGACGTGTCCCTGGACGATGTGGCCACCGAAGCGGCCGTCAGCCTTCATCGGCAACTCCAGGTTCACCATGGCGCCCTCGTGCATTCTTGAGAACGAAGTTCGCACCCACGTTTCTGGAGCCAGGTCAGCGCAGAACGATTTTGGTTTGATGTCTAGCGCCGTCAGGCAGACGCCGCTGACCGCGATGCTGTGGCCGGTTCCCAATTCTTTCGGCGCATTCGCGGCCTCGACGGTGATGCGGCGGTTCTCGCCGCGCTGCTCGATCTTTACGACTTTGCCTACTTCTTCGACGATTCCGGTAAACATAAGAGCCATTTCTCCCTATCTAGTGTCTCGCAAGTTCGTCGCATAAATCCACCCGGTCATCGGCAGCGTGTCATACCACATTAGAAATGTCATCCTGAGCGAAGCGAAGAACCTGCTTTCTTGTGCTGCATGAGACAGCAGGTCCTTCGCTTCGCTCAGGATGACAACCGTACTCAGGATGACAGCCGTATTTAGGATGACAACCGTACTTATAAGGTGCGGCTCACGCTTGTTCCGCGTACGGATCGCGGAGATAGCCTTCGATCGCGAAGTCTTCGCCGAAGCGGTGCAACTGGAACCGCTGCACGCACTGCGCCCTCCCGTGCAACGTTTCGCCGGCAAGGAAGGGAACCGCGCCCTCGCCAAAAATCTTCGGGGCGTAATAGAGGAAGACCTTGTCCACTTCGCCCGAAGCCAGGGCCGCGCCGTTTACCAGCGCTCCACCTTCGATCAGCAAGCTGGTGATTTCCAGTTTTCCCAGGCGCTCGACAATTGCGGCGAAGTCGGGCCGTCCGTCAGCCGTCGCCGATATTTGTTCTACGCGAATCCCCTTCGCTTCGAGCGCTTGCCTGGGTTGTTCCTCCGCCGTCGAACACAGCACCAGAACATCGTTTTCAGCGGTCTGAATCACGCGGGACGCAAGTGGAATGCGCAAGTACGAATCCAGGATTACGCGGAGCAGCTTGCGCCTTCGCGGCAGGCCGCTTCGGTCGGTGAGCAGCGGATCATCCGCCATCACCGTTCCCACCCCGGCCAGAATCGCGTCATTCTGATGGCGGAGTTGCTGCACGTGCGCGCGCGCCACTTCGCCGGTGATCCAGTGGTATCCGCTGCGTGCGCCCTCGGTTGCGGGTGCGGCCGAGCCTGGGTCCGCGTCACGCCCCGTGCCCGCTTTCCGGGCGTCGGCGATTTTCCCGTCGAGGGTCATCGCCGATTTCAGCGTGACCAGCGGCTTACCGTGCCGAATGTACTTGGCAAAACTCTCGTTCAGCTTCCTGGCTTCCGCTTGGAATAGGCCTATCTCCACTTTGATCCCGGACGCGCGGAGTTTCGCAAATCCCTGTCCCGCGACTTGTGGGTTCGGATCTTCCATGGAGCAGATGACCCGGCCGATTCCAGCCGCAATCACGGCATCGGCGCAGGGCCCGGTGCGGCCCTGATGCGAACATGGCTCCAAATTCAGGTAGAGAGTTGCGCCGCGTGCGCTCTCGCCCGCTTGCTCCAGGGCAAGAACCTCGGCGTGCTTTACGCCGTCATAGGTGTGCGTGCCCGCGCCAACTTCGCGGCCCGACGCGTCCACCACAACCGCGCCCACCGCCGGATTGGGCGACACGAGCCCAATGCCCGCTCGTGCTAATTCCAGCGCCCTGCGCATGTGTTGTTCGTCGATGGTCATCAGATCAGAGAGACTATTTCAGCACGTAGCGGAAAAATCCACCACGGAGGCACAGAGGCACGGCGAAAAACCGATTTACAACTTGCGAGGCGGATAGGTGCGATTCTCGTCCTCCTCATTGGGTTCTGCTAGCGCGACAGCTCAGGATCGATTCTGGGGGCCGCGCTGGTTGGGCGAACGCACTCCAGCGAATGGATCTTCCGGCTCGGGCTCAGGTTCAGGCTTGCGCCCGAATAGCCGTTTCAGTCGAGCGAGCAGCAACTGCAAGTTTGAGGGAGAAGGCCCTTTTGTCATGATCAGCTTTTCCTCCGTGCGCCAGTCTGCGTGGGAAGCTTCACGAGAACAGCGACTCCACAAACTCTTTGGGATCGAACGGCAGCAAGTCGCCCGCCTTTTCGCCCACTCCCACATATCGCACGGGCAGTCCCAACTCGCGCGAAATTGCGACCACCACGCCGCCTTTGGCGGTGCCGTCGAGCTTGGTCAGCACAATTCCGGTGACTCCGGAGGATTGCGTGAACTGCCGCGCCTGCTGCAACCCATTCTGGCCGGTCGTGGCGTCCATTACTAGCAACGTCTCGTGCGGGGCGCCGGGCACGATGCGTTGGGCCGTGCGCTTCATCTTTTCCAGTTCGAGCATCAAGTTCTGCTTGGTGTGCAGCCGCCCAGCGGTATCGACGATCACGTAATCGGTTTGGCGGGCGGTTGCCGCCTGGAGTGCGTCAAAGAGCACCGCCGAGGGATCGCCGCCGGCTTTTGTCTTGATCACTTCCGTTCCCGTGCGTTGTCCCCAAATCTCGAGTTGTTCGATCGCCGCGGCGCGGAATGTATCCGCCGCGCACAGCAGCACTGTTTTTCCTTGCGCGCGAAACACCTGCGCTAACTTCCCAATCGTCGTTGTCTTGCCCGTGCCGTTCACGCCCACGACTATGATCACCTCGGGCGTGCCCTCTACTTTGGTTACGGGCTGCGAAGCGGTCGAGGTCAGAATCGCCAGCAACTCCTCTTTCAGCAGCCGTTTGAGCTCATTCACATCCTTGATCTGCTTCCGGTCGGCTTTGTCGCGCAGCTTCTCCAGAACCTCATGAGTGGTCGTGGTGCCGAGGTCGGCGCCGATCAGCGTAGCTTCCAGATCGTCGAGGGTGGAGCGGTCGATCTCTTTGCCAATGGAAACGACATCCTCGATGCGCTCGGCCAGATTCTCGCGCGTGCGCGAGACGGCCTGCTTCATGCGTTCGATAAAACTGGGTTTCTGTTCTTCGTCCAGGCTGCCAAAAAGAGTTTGAATCATGAGGAGTCCAGTTCCGATTATAGGAGAATCGGCCCAAAGGCGGTCGTTCGTTGCCAGCCGTTAGTCGTTCGCAAGCTCTTAGTCTTGATTGCTTACAAGTTGCAGGAGGGGGAGACTACCACGAGTTGCGAACAGCGAACGACCAGCGACCGACGCCCGATTTACGTTCGCGTGATTTCGGCCGTGAGAGGATCGGGGGCTTGGAGCGGAATTGTGAGCGTCACGGGAGCGGGTGCCGTTGGTTCCAGCGGCATGGGCTGCGTCAGCGATTTGTGAATCCGAATTTCTCCCCGCTGATATACCGCCAGCAGCGCGGCGACGGCCCCGGGGTCGAGGCGCTTTCCCGAGAGAGTTTGAATGATGCGCAGCGCTTCCACCGGATCGTGCGCCCGCTGGTACGGACGATTGGTGGTCAGCGCGTCAAAGGTGTCTGCGACCGCAATGACGCGCGCCAACAGAGGGACTTCCTCGCCTTTCAGACCGTAAGGATATCCGCGGCCATTGAGCGCCTCATGATGCAGTTCGATTCCCGGCAGCATCTCGCGCAACTGCGTCACCGGACGCAGAATGTTCGCGCCCCGGGTGGTGTGCGTCTTCATGATTTCGAATTCTTCGGGAGTGAGAGCGCCTGGCTTTTTCAAGATGCGGTCTTCAATGCCGATCTTGCCGACATCGTGAAGTTGCGCCGAGACGCGCAGGATCTCCAGAAACCCCGGATCCAGGCCCATCTCCTCCGCGATCATCAGCGAGTATTTCGTGACGCGGTCGGAGTGGCCGCGCGTGTACGGGTCCTTTTCGTCGACCGCTCCGGCCAGCATCTGGATCGACCCCATGAACAGCGCCTTGTTTTCATCGGCGGCGCGCTTCAAGTCTTCGACGAACTGTTCCAGTTCTTCCGACATGGTGTTGAAGGTGGTCGCCAGTTCGCCGATTTCGGTACGCGTTTTCAAGACCACGCGCTGGGAGAAATCGCCGCGCGCAATGGCCTGGCTGGACTGCGCCAGCACTTGCAGGGGACTGGTGATCCGGCGCGCGGAGAAAATACTCAGGCCCACACTGACAAACACCGCCAGCCACGCCAGCAGACGCCCGGTGCGCTGCATCTCATAGATGCCGCGATAGGCCTCTTCGCGCGGCTTCTGCACCACTACCGCCCAATCGAGCGAGGTCACCGGACTGTAGGTTCCCAGCATCTGGGTCGTGTCTTTCCCGTCACGAATGGAGAATTCGCGGGTGGCCGCCAACTGGGCTTTCGCGCCCTCGTCGACGAAGCTGCGGACGATGTCGAAGTGGGTCATGTCCTGACCGGTGGCGTATTGCGGCGTCGCCGCCGCCACTAACCTGCCCTGGCTGTCCACGACGTACGGCATCAATCCGCTCTGGTTGACTTGTTGCAGGCGCCGGATCAGATAGTCCATGTCGACCACCGACCCGATCATTCCCAGAAATCGTTTATCCACGACGATCGGCGAACTGACCAGCATGACCGTGTGCGCCGACTTTCCGCTGCCCACCATCAACGGCTGCCCGCTGTAGATGCGGCCTTCGCGGGCGGCTTGATAGGCTCGCTCCAGCTCGCGTTGCAGGAAGGCGTCAGGTTCAATGCGGCCGGCGGAGACTCCCTTGGCGTCGGCATTCAGCAGCGTGGCATACGCAATGTCGTTCGAGGACGAAACAAAATTTTCGAGCATGGCCCGCAGCTCGGGCGTCAGCAGTTTCTGCGCGCTCAGGTCGGTTGCACTCGGGCTGGCCAGCATCATGACCTGAATCGACGACGACAAATTGGCCAGCATCGTCCGCAGCGCTTCCTGGTGCTGGGAAATCTCGTCGGCCAGGGAACGCGTGACCGTATTCTGCAGCAGCATTTCGTTGGTTTTGAGGCGCTCCCGATTCATGGTCTCGATCTGCGCCGAGTAGAAGTACATGGGGAGGACGCTGATCGCCAGGAGCACGCCAAGGATGACGTACAAAAGCGGGACGCGCGCGGGAATGGGAAGCTTCAGTGCCAAAAGGCAATCCTGGCGGCCCAAGCGCGGGGGCGCGCTCGTCCGTTCTGCATCCATTCTAAGGGGTTGGCGCTGGTTACCTCAGGTGCACAAAGTACACCACACCGTTACGGACGTACCCACACTGCGGGTTACCGCGCAGTCTCACGAGGTCGGCAATCCGGACTCGGCCTCAGGCTCGGCAACCCAGGCAAATTGCGACTCTCCCGCCTCTGACGCCAAGCCACGCCTCCACAGAGGAATGCGAACATTACGCTGATCCAGTACCCGATGCGCTCCGCGCGCCCGATAGGAATCTCAAGCTGGATTTGTTGGCGCCCGGGGGTACCCGCAGCTCCAGGAGTCCCTCGGGCATTGCCGCTCTTATATCGATATCAGGGGTCTGGTCGGGGCTCGCCTTGTAAGGGCCAACCAAGGCGGCTCTCCATGATGGGTAATAGAACTGCCGGATCATGACCCATCCGCCGGTTGCGCTGTTGGCCTGGAACTCGATATGCCGCGGCTTCCAAAGTAGAACATTCGCGGTACCTTCGCCGGTCAGGAATCTTACTTGCGGCCCAGTGCTTGCGTCGATCGCCTTTTTCTCGTCGATGCCGAGAGGTGACCAGGCAGAGAACCAGCCGTCGTGGTCGTCGACGTGTGGCACTATGGGCGCCGCCTCGGCCGGGTACGCCGCCTCCATCCGGTAACGCTTCCAGATGTCGCCATAGGCCATGAACCAGGGAACGATGAGCATGGCCACCAGAACCAGCGACAATGCCTGAGACCATCGGGGCAGGCGAGGCGCCTCCGACAGGAACACCGTGACAATGGCAATGGCCGCGATGCATAAGACAATGTTGAGACGCCACGGAAACTGTATCGTCGCAAACAGCAGGGGACACATCTTCCATTACCGGGAAGCTCAGCCGAAACATCAGAAATACAGGAATAACGCAAACCACAAGCCAGAAAAGCACTTTCGTTTTGGAATCTTTGCTGCCTTGGGCGAACACAATGACGCTGCACAACACGCCGAGAGCGATCATGGCGAGAACCGTCAAGGAGATTGCATGAACAAACCCCCCCGGCGTGTAACAGCGTTCCTATGGCGATGAGGTTATCTTGAACAAAGGACCACGGGTACAACTTGGAGGCCGGGAAATAGCGGGCATGGAACAGCGCAGGGACGAGATAAAAGCAGGATAGGCCTGTGCCTAAGAACATTCCTCCAGCGATGCGGAGAGCAGACTTTACCTTTTGACCTTGCGCCGATAGCGTTAGAGCGGCAGCCAAGGGAAGAAAGGAGAATATCAACACCGTGATGAGGTGACTTAGGATGAGGAACGCATAAGCCAGTGCTAAGCCGAGAAGGTAGACTCGCTCCCGCCGCATCGCTCTTGCGCTGAAGTAGAGCACTAAGGGCATCCAAACAAAAGCCCAGCACTCGGGCAGGGCCGCCCGGCGATAGAAATCGACCGCCAGATGGTAGGGCATCAGCATGTAGAGTATTGCGCCGGCACAGGCCACCCGCTGACTGGCCATGGTGCTGAGCCAAAAAGATGCGCAAATTCCAGAGCCGAGGAGGGCTAGAAACTCTCCCATGTTGAATGCGTTGAAATGCAGAATCTTTCCGGCGGGCTCTAACAGCGCATAAACATAACTGGGGAAGGGTGGGAATACAAAGAAGGTGGGGCTGCCCAACCCGCGGTTCATTCCGGCAAGCCAGCGCGGACACAATTCGCCTCCCCAGAATTGCTCGCTGAAATGGCGCGCGAAGTTGATATGCTCGGTTGCATCGTGACCCTGCGCCAGTGGGCCGTGGAGAAGCATGGGAAGGGCTAGAACAACCGCCGCAACCGCAACCATGAAAAAAGTCAGAGTGCCCGGTGTACATGGAGCGGTCTTCTTTGTGGATGTGTTCATTGTCCGTTAAGAGGACGCCAGCGATGTCGTAACTCCGTGAGAGGCAACCTTACTCCGCACCGCGGCGCACGTGCCAATCGCAGTTACCATGTACAGCAAGCCGTAATATCGTGGCTCGAAATTGGGATAGATGACAAATTTCGCCGCCGAGAACAGTCCACAAAGCAGAAGTGGCCACCGCATGCGCGGCACCAGCCTGAAGGCGATCACCCAAAGGAGCAGGTAAGCGATAAGACTGCTGTGCAGCGCCTCTCGCACTCCGGAACGCAGGGCATGGAGATAGTCGGATACGGTGAAGATGGGAACAAACATTCCCGGGTCCATTTCCGTGAACTTGAAGGTGTGCGAGTACAGCGCTTTCCAGCCATAGCCGCCGAAATGATTGATGGCCATCGGAGTCAGGGCCGAGATTCCGATCAAAACGACAGCCATCCAAGCGCGCAGTTCGCCCTTGACCGCGAGATAGGCCAGAGCCAGAATGCAGAAAATCGCATTCTCGGGGCGCACCCACGCTGACAGTAACAGCAACGTAACTCCTACCGAGGGCCGCACATACCAGAGTGAAAAGAGCCCGCCCAGCAGAAACAGAACCGATAACCCGTCTGGCCCGGTGCCCTGTGCCATGGTTGACATCTCCGGGGTCAGCAGAACCACGCACGCGACCCACATGGAACCGCCGAGCTTTAGTACCCACCAGTAGATCAGGGCAGCCATTCCGGCAAACGAGAAGGCCGACACTACGGCAATCGAACGCACCAACCCCACTCCCGTTCTGTGGACCAGATTCAGGGCTTCGATGTAAAGGGGTTTAACCGAAAAATAAGGCAGGAACTGCGCGAAGCGATAAGGATCGGCATGTTTGGCGCGACGGACGGCCGCTTCTCCGGTGGCCAGGTCGGTGCCGAGAATGTGCGGCACCACCATGGCGGGTGCTTCGGTCGTCACCGCCCGATAGGCGAGATCGCGGATCGCCACCGGGTCGAAAACGTGGAGGGCCACCACATTGCCTACGAACTCCACCGTGTCGGTCGTGTAGTTGTTATAGCGGAGGAAATGAATGAAAAGAACAACCGTAAGGACAACGTACACAACTCTGCTGGCCTTCATGTCGTAGGGATGAGCCACGGGGAAATATACCACGCGCCGAGCCGCGGGAAGCCGGGGTGGAGAGCGGTCTGCAACGGTCCACAGCAACGTCGAACCGCACCCGGCCGCACCGGTTTATAATCAGCACATCGGGATGAGCTCGCCACGGGGTGCAGGATGCGGTCCTTCCAAGTTTACGGCGCCTGCTTTCGACGGTTAACGATCCTTCTGGTCCTCTCTCTGGCCCTCTGTGGGTTGGCGCTCGCCGGGAATACTCCGCCGCCAAGGATCTCCACGCAAACCCGCGAAGAGGTTATCCACGCTTTCAATGAGCAACTGGTCTACATCCGCGCGAATTTTCCCATGGGGAAAACTGGACTGAAACTCAAGAACGGAACCGTGACCCCCAGCGGCCCGGAACTGCAACGGTTGATGGCGCTCTGGGGACCAGCCGCGAAACCCGGCGACCGGGCGCGCATCAGCGATGTCACCATCAAGGACGACCACATCCGCTTTGAAATCAATGGCGGCCCGGTCAAGAAGCAGAAGTGGTACCAGCACATCCAGATTCAAGGTACGGCCACGGTCACCCCGGGCGGCTCGGATTCGTCCGTCAACGCGCGCGGCTCGTTCGTCGACCTCTACTTCGACAAGTATGTTCCGGAGCTGACGGGGCCGGAACTGAAGGAGTTGCTGCGTCCGGTGTTTGATTTCGATGCGAAGTCCCCGCTGGAAGCGTATCTGGAAACCGTTTCTCCGCAAGTGAAAGATGCCATCAAGAATCACCGCGTGCTGGTGGGAATGAATCGCGAGATGGTGATCTATGCCAAGGGACGCCCGCCCAGGAAAGTGCGCGAGCATGAGGGCGGCGTTCAGAACCAGGTTCAGAGCGAAGGCCAGAACGAAGTTGAGTACGAAGAATGGATTTACGGCACGCCGCCGCAGGATGTAGATTTTGTGCGCTTCGTAGGGGACGAAGTCGTGCGGGTCGAGACCATGAAGGTGGATGGCCAGAAACTCGTGCGCGTCGAAAAAGAAGTTGATCTGGGCGCGCCCACGGTTGCCAAAAAACAGGAAGACCGCCCCGCGAACGCGCCCACGTTGAGGCGTCCCGGAGAAGAGATGCCGGAGTCCAATCCCGCCACCCCTTCCAGCGCGCCGCCGATGGACAGGCCGCAGCCGCCCCCCCGTAATGACCCCAGCCCCAACTGGAGTTCATCGCCCGCTCCTGCGATGGAATGAATGCGGTGAATGCGAGCGTGATCATTCTGTGCTGCTCGCATCAAGAAAGTCACGTCGTTCTATTTCCTACTATTAGCGCCTTCGGGGGTCGACCTTCTACACTATAAGTGTGAAGATTGCCCTGGGCCAGATCAACCCCACCGTGGGGGACTTCTCTGGCAACGCCGCCAAGATCGTCCAGTTTGCGCTGCAGGCGCGGAGTGCTGGCGCTGGGCTGATTCTTTTTCCGGAACTCGCCGTCTGTGGTTATCCGCCGCGCGATCTGGTCGAGAGGCCGTCGTTTGTGGCGCGCTGCCGCTCCACCGTCGAGCGGATCGCCTCGGAAACGCAGGGAATGGCGGTGATCTGCGGGTTAGTAACTCCAGCCGAAGCAGAGTCTGGAAAAACCGTGAGGAACTCCGCTGCCCTGCTGCGCGAGGGACGCATTGAATTCATCCAGTCGAAGATGTTGCTGCCCACCTATGACGTCTTCGACGAGATGCGCAACTTTGCTCCGGCCAAGAGCCAGCAACTGTTCAGCTTTTGCGGCAAACAGATGGCTTTGACCATCTGCGAGGACGCCTGGAACGACAAGCGCTTCTGGAACCGTAGGCTCTATGGCATCGATCCCGTGGAGGAACTGGTCCGCGGGGGTGGGAATTTCGTACTTAATATTTCCGCGTCGCCGTTTTGGCTGGGCAAGCGCGAGCTGCGCCACGACATGCTGGCGGCCATCGCGAAGAACCAGAAAGTACCGGTCGCGATGGTGAACCAGGTCGGCGGCAACGACAGCCTGGTCTTCGATGGATCGAGCCTGGTGATCGCGCCCGGCGGACAAGTGATTGCGCAGGGGAAGTCCTTCGAAGAGGACCTGATCTACTTTGACTCCGACAAGCTGACAGGAGACATGCACCCGCAGATCGCGGGGGAAGAAGCGAGCGCGTATGAGGCGCTGGTTCTGGGCACGCGGGACTATGTCCGCAAATGCGGCTTCGAGCGGGCGATCGTCGGACTCAGCGGCGGCATCGATTCCGCGCTCACCGCGGCGATTG
>JBAVVP010000152.1:0-1937 GCA_049697355.1 Terriglobales bacterium | reverse complement strand
CCCTGATCCAGGACAAACGCCGTCGCCCCCTTCGGATCCAGCAAAATGTCTACCGGAAGTCCGCATGGGTTGGTGTTAGTGCCCGTCGCCGCCGTGGGACACGTGCTCGCATTCGAATTAACCAGCGAAAGGCCTCCGCTGCTCAAATCCATGGCAAATGTACTAACGTAGTTCCCTACCCCATTGCTGCCCTGGGTCACCACATACAAGACTCCCGCGGGCCGGGACGAGGAACTGCCGCAATTCACCAGAAACAAACTCAGGGCGCACAGGCCCACGAGCGCAACCACTCCGCCGATTTTCTTCGACATCAATTCTCCAGGAAATTGTATTGGGTCAATTGTATCGGGTGACCGAGCCACCCGATCACCCGATGGCTTGAACCGCCGGAATCCGAATTTGCACTTCTAACCCACCCTCGCTTCGGTTGGATGCGCGCAGTTGCCCGCCATGCAGCCTGACGGCGCGGTCCGCAATCGACAACCCCAGACCCGCGCCCCCGGTTTGCCGGTTGCGAGCGTCGTCGAGCCGGTAAAAGGGCTCAAAAATCTTTTCCAGCGCTTCCTCGGGAACCCCCGGGCCGGAATCGAGCACGCGAACCACTATCTCATCGCCCTTTTCATTGCCAGCGACTCTACTGCCAACGCCCGCCCGCTCCCGCTCCAGTCGCACTTCCACCGTCGTGCCTTCAGCAGTATAACGCGTCGCGTTGCGCACCACATTCTCCACCGCACTCCGTAGCAGATCAGGATCGGCCTCCACCATGAATTCATCCGCCCCATCGGCCGCCGTATCGGCCAACGTGGTTACCCGGCAACCCCGCCCCGGCGTTTCGTACTCGGCATCGCGCGCCACCTGTTCCACCATTTCCCGCAGTTTGAACCTGGTCTTTCGCAGGCCGTCGGTGCGCGACTCCAGCCGCGAAATCGTCAGCAGCCGCTGGATTAGCTGATTCAGCCGGTCGGCCTCCAGTTCGATCCGGTTCAGCGCGCCTTCAAGTTCCGGCGCGACTTCCGCCGCCCCGGGCTCGGGCGCGACCCGCTGTCGCGCCAATCCCAGCGCCACGCTCAGCCGCGCCAGCGGAGACCGCAGTTCGTGCGAAACATCCTTCAGCAGTCGCGATTGCGAATCCACCAGCCCTTCAATCCGTTCGGCCATGCGGTCGAAATCGCGCATCAACTCGGTAAGTTCATCGCGACGGCCGCTCGCGGGTGCGCCCGTGCGCGCGCTCAAGTCGCCCGCTGCCAGGCTTTGCGCCGCCTTCCGCAAACGAGTCACCGGACTCGTCAACGACCACGCCAGCAGGTAGCACATCAATCCCGACGTGATGACCGCGATCGTGATTCCCAGCCCCGGAATCTCATGCGGCACGAAAAATATTCGCGGCTCTGGCCGCAACTCCAACACCAGCGTGTACCGTTTTCCATCCAGCGTCAGCGCCTGCCGCAGCATCGGGTCCGGCATCAGCCTGCTCATCCATCCCCGATAGTGAGGCGGAGCGCCGCGGGGTGTCACGCCCCGCCGGACATCCTCAATCCAGGGCGGCGCCATTCGCCCGGCGAGCTCATGGCCCGTCGGATCGAAAACAAATGCCCGCACATGCTGCGTGTGCCAAACTTCTTCCAGATACTCGTGCGTTCCGCGTTCTCCGCCACTCTGGTACGCATTCACCGCTTCCGCCAGAATTTGCGGAGCTTCGCTCTCGACCCCATGCCGCGCCGGACGCAGCGCAATGGTCACCAGAATGGCCAGCACCAGGAACAGCGCCTGCGCCACCCAGAATGACAGGAATATCTTGAGGAAAAGACTCTTCATTGCTCTTTGCTCTTCGCTCTTGGCTTTTAGCTCTTGGCTCTTAGCTAAAAGCCAAGAGCTAAAAGCCAGAGGCGCTTTTCTTATTTCTTCCCTTTCGCCGGCCGCGCAAACATATATCCCAC
>JBAVVP010000151.1:0-12547 GCA_049697355.1 Terriglobales bacterium | reverse complement strand
GACAGAAAATCCCACGCATCGGACCGGAAGAGGCGGCGCGAGTCTTTGCACAATGTGAGCACCTGCTGGACAGTTCTCCTGTCTTCGTTGAGAACCTGCGGCAGGTAGGTTTCGCCCGCTTCCTGGCCCCGCTGCACGAGGACATCCTCAAGCTCGCGGTGCAGCCGGACTCCTGGGGCGAGCGGACCAGGGCCCGCCTGATCTCTGAACTCTTTGCCGGCCTAAAAGGGATTCCAGCCGAAGATGCACGTGTGGAGGAAATCGTGCAGGTCTCAAATGTTGTGGTGCCCTGCTTCCTTCTCGAACTAGGACGCCGAAGACAGCACATTGAGATCGAATTTCCCGCTGATCCCTGCGATTCCGGCGCTCGCTTTGGGTTCCGCGCCGGGCCGTCCCATCCGATCTATTCCGTCAGCAGCGAGCGGCTAGTCCGGCTAGTCGCCGAGTCCGGCGAGGAACTGGTCGGCCTTTGCTATTTCGGTGATCAGCGAAGCCGTGAACACATTGAGGCGCAGCTGGCCTTCACAGGCGCAACGACCGATTCCTAAACGCGGCCGCGCCGTTCATCTTCTTCTTCCAAAACAAAACATTAGAGCAACTCCAAGCAATAACGCTGCAGCTGCTTGAGCGACCAATGCCCGACTACTTATATCCTTCTCGCCATTGCGAGAGATTGAATCTGACGGTTTCCATTTGACTGGAATCCACGACACTGTCGCCGCCAGATCGCCGCGCGAGTGATTGACGCTGGAAGTCGCTGGAGATGCGAAATCCCGGCCCGACAAAAGGTCGATCAGCACAATCACTCGCAGGACAATCTGACGGCAAAAAGCGAGCTCCTCTCGTCTTTGCAGATGTCCTTAGATCGGAGGCAGAGAAATGCCCAAGAGCGTAAACAAAGTCATCCTCGTCGGGAACGTTGGCAAGGACCCTGAGGTCAGGTATTCACAGAGCGGCACTCCGGTCGCCAATTTCAGCCTCGCTACCAACGAAAGGTTCAAAGACCGAAACGATGAATGGCAAGACCGGACGGAGTTGTAAGTGTCAGAGCAAACACATCGTTGACAGATTCGCCACTAGATCAGCAAATTCTCAGGTGGCCAGTCTTCCGCCCTTCGTTCAGAGCGGATTGCTGCCGGTTAGCCCGTAGTTCGGACGCAATCCGAAACGTGGACATGCACGTGCCCACGATTACTCAACGCGACGAGAAGATCGCCGTCTTTCTCAAATTGTTCCCGGCAAGGCTGGGCGTCAAACGAAAATCCGATGCGCGATCATGCTGCCGGTGATTGCCGGCGCCGCGCGCTACCGCCCTTGCGCAGCGCTCCCGGCGCCGATGCCAAGATTTTCTCGATTTCTTCCCGCAGCCAGCGGTTTGCCGGATCATTTTCCACACTTTCGTGCCAGTACAAATGGGCTTCCAGACGGGGCGCGTGGAGCGGGAAAAGATGCATCTGGTTCATCAGACCCGGGCTCAGCAGTTGCGCATGCCGCTCGGGCAAAGTCAGCAGCATGTCAGTCTTACTCACCACCATGCAGGCCGCGAACGCGTGTTGGCTGCGCAGAAACACCTGCCGGCGAAGCCCCCGTCGGCTGAGTTCGACATCGATCAGGCTGGGACCTTGGCGCCGGGAGGAGACCTGAATATGGCGTTGCTCCAGATACGTATCCAGGTCAAGTTTGTCTGCTATCGCCGGGTGACCCTGCCGGGCGATGACCACATAGGGTTCGTTCAGGAGCCACTTCTGCCGAATGCGATCACTCATTGTCATCGGGATTTCGATGGCCAGATCGAGCGAACCACTTGCCAGTTCAGTCTCAAGGTCCCTACGCTTGACCCGCGATGTCGTGATCGACATTGCCGGGGCGGCATGCGCCAGACGCCCCAGCAAGGGTGGAAGAATCAGGGTCTCGAGGTATTCCCACAACGACAGGTGAAAGTTCCTCCGCGTGTGTTCGGGAACGAAATTGTGGCTCTGGACGAGGTTCACTTCCAGGATTTGCAGGGCTTGCCGCACTTGCTCAATCATGTTCCGGGTGAACGGCGTAGGCACCATGTGCGCCCCGCGGCGGACGAACAGCGGGTCCTGTAGAAGGTCGCGCAGTCTCTTCAACGCATGGCTGATCGCGGGCTGGGTGAGGTTCAGTTGCTGGCCTGCGCGAGTGATGTTGCCCTCGCGATAGATGGCTTCCAGGACCACGAACAGGTTCAGATCGACCTGACTTAAATGCACGCCGCATATATTACAGGATTCATAGGATTCATTAGGAGAATTCTGCTGAAATCGTTAGGCTGGAATGCCTGCGGGGTGGGCGCTTACCCAATGGACTTTTCTCTGTCACCGACTGCCCAAAGCTATGTCCAACGCGTCGCGGCGTTCATGCAAGAGCGCGTCCTGCCGGCGGAGCCTGAGTATTTCGCGCAATTGCAGAACCTTCCCGACTGGCGCGGCTGGAAGCAGCCTCCGGTTATGGAGAGTTTGAAGGCGAAGGCGCGGGCGTCCGGCTTGTGGAACCTGTTCCTCCCCGACCGGGAGTATGGCGCCGGCCTCCGCAATGCAGAGTATGCGCCCCTGGCGGAGATCACCGGCCGCTCCTCGATCGCCCCCGAGGTTTTCAACTGCAACGCGCCCGATACCGGCAACATGGAAGTGCTGGTGAAATATGGTTCGGAGGCACAAAAGGCGCGTTGGCTTAAGCCCTTGCTGGCCGGCGAAATTCGTTCCGCGTTCTGCATGACGGAGCCCGGCGTGGCCTCTTCGGATGCCACGAACATGCAAGCTACGGCCCTCATCGAGGGGGATCACGTCGTCCTCAATGGCTTGAAATGGTGGAGTTCCGGAGTCGGCCATCCCCATTGCCGGCTGCTCATCTTCATGGGCATAACCGATCGCTCTGCCACCAAGTACCAGCGCCATTCCATGGTTCTGGTGCCGCTCGACACGCCCGGCGTCAAGATCGAGCGCATGGTGCCCGTGTTTGGATCTTATGATTCGCCCTTCGGTCACGGCGAGGTTAGCTTCACTAATGTCCGGGTACCGCTCGATCACATCATCGCTGGACCGGGGCGCGGTTTCGAAATCGCGCAGGGCCGGCTCGGCCCCGGTCGCATTCATCACTGCATGCGCACGCTGGGAGCAGCCGAACGCGCGCTTGAACTTCTGTGCCGCCGCTCGCTCCAGCGCGTGGCCTTTGGCAAACCTCTGGCCGAACTGGGCGGCAATGTTGATGTCATTGCCAACGCCCGCATCATGCTGGAGCAAGCCCGTCTTCTCACCCTAAAAGCCGCCTGGATGCTCGACGAAGTCGGCGCCAAAGGCGCCCGCAGCGAAATCTCCCAGATCAAAGTCGCCGTGCCCAACATGGCCCTGGAGATTATCGACCAGGCGATTCAAATCCACGGGGGTGCTGGCGTTTCCCCCGATTTTCCTCTGGCCGAACTGTTTGCCACGATCCGCACCCTGCGCATCGCGGACGGGCCCGACGAAGTGCATCGCGCCTTGATCGCCAAGCTGGAACTGCAGAAATACAAGCCCAAGAGCGCGGCCTCGGCCTGAGCGCGTGAAGCCGAACGGAATAGCCGCGGCCTCGACGCGGGGAAGCGCCTGCCTCAGAACGCGAACCGCACGCCGAGTTGGATATCGCGTTTCGGAAGAGCTGCCGTAAAGCCCAGCGGCTGGCTGGGCGAAAGACTGGCCGAGCCGTGCACATTGAATGGCGGAGCGAAATCGGAGCCGACAATATTGTTCACGCTGGCGTAGTTTGTCCGATTGGCAATGTTAAATCCTTCTGCGGTGAATCGCAGACTGTACTTCTCGCCGAACTTGAACGCCCAGCTCAAGCGCATGTCGAAATCGACGTAATCGGGACCCAGTCCGCTGTTGCGCGGAGATCCTGGCGGACGGTCGTTGGTGAAGTGACCGTCACCGTTGATGTCCGCGCCAGCCAGCAGGTTAAAAGGATGGCCGCTGTTGTAGCTCACGATCGGAGAAAGCTCAAAACCGGAAAAAACGCGCGACTTGTCCCACGGGCTGTCCAGCACGGCCGCGACCACCACTTTGTGCTTTTGATTAAAATCCGACAGGGAGCGCTCGGCGGCGAAGTCTACCTGATCGAACGCCGAGTAATCGCTGTTGAAGTCCGTGGAGTCGTCGATCGCTTTGCTGTATGTGTAATTGGCGATCAAGCTGTAGCGATCGCTGAAGCGCTTTTTCACCTCTATAATTCCGCCATGGTAAACCGCGCTCGCGATGGAGGAATATTGGTTGTTCTGAAGAAGCTGCGGATTCACGAAGCAAGCGGTGGTCCGGTTCCCGCTTGAGTCTATGCAGGGTGGCGCTCCCCAATCCCGGAAAAGAAGGCCGTTAGTGGGAAGGCCGTCCGCGCCGCACATTTCAGGGAGTCCAGCCACGCAAGGGGTGCCGGTAACAAGCGGCGCCGGCAGCAAGTTCGTATCCACGGCCCAAGGCAGGTGGGTGGTGTGGACGTAAATGTAGTTGAGGGAGATAGACAAGCTGTTTCCGACCTGCTGCTCGATGCCGAACGAGGCCTGCTGGGACTGCGGCGGGCGATAATTCGGTTGTCCGGAGAAGAGCACCGTATTCGGCGGGGGGGGGCCGGTGTTAGGGACGGTGAGGCCAAATTGCGTCAGATCCCCGGGCTCGATACATGCATATTGTCCCGCAGGAGGCGTGCCGCACAGAATCTTCCCCTCCGCAAACAGCGTTTGGTAGATCACTCCCGAGTTAATCGGGGGAGTGCCTAAAACCGTTATCAACGTATTGGCAATCTGCCGGGTACCGTTCACATTGCCCAGGGTTTTCACGACATTGGGAATCTGCGAATAGATCGGCGAGTAGAAGATCCCATACGCGCCACGGACGACCGTCTTTTGGTCGCTGCGCGGGTCCCAGGCAAACGAAACGCGGGGAGCAACGTCCTTCTTATAGGTACTGAGAGGCCCATACTGCGAATCCACTTCGTAGCGCAAACCGTAGGTCAGCGTGAGGTTTCGACGGATTTGCCAAGCGTCCTGCCAGTAACCGGCAGTGAACGGCCTGCTCATGGTATACGATGGATTGCCAAAACCCTGCTCATAGAACGCCGGCAAACCGAAGCCCCACGACTGAAGAGTAGTAATGGGGGCCGGAGCGGCTGTCGGGAGATTGCAAAGGATAGGCAACTCCAGGCAGAGGCTGAACACCTCGCCGGGCAACTGCAGGAACTCAAAACGTCCGCCGAAGAAGGTTTCGGAATTGGTGTTGTTGCCGCGAATCAACTCGTAGAAGCCCATGTTCATGCTGTGATGGCCGCGGATCAGTGTGAAATTGTCGGCGAACTCATAACGGCGCACTGTACTGTGGCTGGGTAAGAAGATTTGGCGCCCAAAGAAACCATATCCCTGAACGTCCAGACCGGGCCCCCCGGGATCATTCGTGTCCACGTTGAATTGGTACCAGTTCCACTGCAGTCGCGCTTCGTTGATAGCATTCGAACTGAATTGATGAAACCACGAGCCTTGCAGAGTGCTGTCCCAGTTAAGTATGGAAGTCCCGCGTGAGAAGCCGATCAGAGCTTGCACGTCCGGGTCGGACTCCTCCAGGTGCGCAAAGCTATAGCGAAGGAAGGCCGAGTCGCCCTGGCTGAACCGGTGATCGAGACGGGCGGATCCCTCGTGTTGCCGGATGGGGAACGGAAACACCCCGCCGTCTTTTTCAAGTTGATTGATGGCGAAAGCGTTCAGCGGTCCGCCGAGTGGGCTCACGGTCAAAACCGGGCTCAGCACGGCCGCACATTCGGCCGCAGGTAGAAAATAGGGAACGGTGATTGGCTGCGGGGGAAGTCCTAGCACATTTACTGCCACCGCTTCACCCACAGGGCCGATCAGGCACGGAACATTAGTACCGCCTTGGGTCGCCAGGCCTGCCGCAATCGACTGCTGTCCTGCGGTGGGAGCGAAGATGTTACTGTTGGTTAGCAAGGGGACTGAGTCCTGCGCATTGGAGCGCAGACCTTCGTAAGCGGCAAACAGGAAAGTTTTGTCCTTCTGGATTGGAAATCCGATCGTCGCGCCGAATTGCTGTTGGCTGAGAGAATTCTTGATCGGCTGACCTTCAGCGGTCAACGAGAACGGTCCTCCCGGCGTCAGAGCCGGACTGAAAGCGAACGGGTTTCGGGCATCCATCGCATCATTGCGAAAGAAACCATAAACGCCGCCGTGCACGTTGTTTGTGCCCGACTTGGTCACAATGTTGACGGAGGCGCCGCTGGCCCCACCCAACTCAGCCGAATAGTTGCTGCGGTTGATCTGGAATTCCTGCACCGCGTCCTGGCTTACGTTCAGGCGGACGCCACCCGCGTCATCGTTGGCCTCGCCGCCGTCCACGGTTACGCTGTTCCCGCGTCCGTTGCTTCCATAGAAGGATAGTCCGCTTTGCGGAGTTTGTTTCACACGATAGTCGGCATTACTGGCGATGGTGTTGGAGTTGCTGACGCCCGGCATCAGCAAGGTGAAGGTGAGGTAGTCGCGCCGGCCAATGGGCAGGTCGGTTATATATCTCTCGGACACGCTGTTCGCTTGGCTGCTCCGTTCGGTTTCGACGACGGCCGCTTCCGAGGACACTGCGATCACGGTGGCTGCTTGCGATACCTTCAACTGGAAGTCCGAGATGACGGTCTGCCCGATACTCACCACCACGCCCTTGCGGACGGAGTTGGCAAAGCCGGGTACTTGCACACTAACGTCATAGGTTGCCGGGGCCAAGTTTGGCACTCGGAACTGACCCGTGGCATCGGTGACTGCCGTGCGCCGCAGGCCGGTTTGTGTGTCTGCCACTGTTATGGCCGCCTTCGGCAGAAGAGCGCCCGAGGGATCGGTGACGGTTCCCTGGATATCGCCGGAGGCGCCCACGCCCTGCGCGTATGCCACACTGCTCGCCAACACTAAGCACAGAACCGCACATGCCAGTGACTTCATAGAATTCTCCTTCTGGATACGTGAGGACATATCCCCCCCTGCCTCAGGCTTTGTCTGAATCCCACAAAAGGCCCGGTCGCCTACCAGCATCCAGCCGCTTTCTTCCAACCTGCTGGCTGCTTTCCGGCCCGAATTCTTTTCGAGCGAGCTTCCCTCGTTTCTTGGATCTGCTAAATGAGAACGAACGATTCCCCCACGCTCTTGCCGTTTCAGAGCGCCGCATCTTTCATAATGGGCGCGAGCGTATCCGCGTTCGCGAAATTCATCAAATGAATTGTTTTGATGATCATGTATGCCTGTCGGGAATGTTGGTTTTTGAGGCTCTCTTTCGCCCACGGAACCGCTCACCACCTTCCTGCTTAGCCGTCCGGCTTTCCGCCAGCATGCGACAAAAGAAATTCGAGTATTTCCTTGTGTGCCGCTTGGGTCCGATCGGTGAGAAACAAGTGACTCGCGTGCTCGAGCAGGACGAGTTTAGCGCCTGGAATCCGCGCTGCGATCAGCTCCCCGTTGCCCGGGGGCACCAGCGCGTCCGACTTTCCATGGATAACCAGCGTCGGCGCCGTGATCCGAGCAATTCGGCTGTAGCCCTCCCACGCGAGGATTGCCTGTAGTTGTGCCATGTAGCCTGCCGGAGTGGGGAGCCAACGCTGGCGCAGGCTGACATCTTCCTCGATTTTCTCTCGCGGCGTAGCTGCGTCATAGATATAGGGAAGGATGGCTTCGCGCGCTTGCTCCAGCGTCATGCCGCGCGCCATCAGCATGTCGGCCACCTTGCGCTCGGCGAGCACCGCCGAAGGCCCGCCGGGTGAGGTGCAGCCCAGAATCAACGAGCGCGTCCTCGCCGGATATTGCAGCGCGAATTCTTGCGCAATCATGCCGCCCATCGAAACGCCGAAAACGTGGGCGCGGGCAATGCCGGCGGCATCCAGAACCGCGGCCGCGTCCGATGCCATGGTCGCAATCGAATAAGGCCCGGGAGGAACGTTGCTCAGTCCTACGCCTCGATTGTCGAACGCAATCGTGCGGAAATGTTGCGCCAGCACCGGTCGTGTGCGATGCCACATGGCCGACGTATAGCCGAGGCCCATGATCAACAGGACCGGTGCTCCCTGACCCTGTTCGTCCCAATAGATCTTTGCCCCTTGATTCTCGACGAATGGCATGCGAGTTCCTGTGATCGGCCTAACCCACTTTCAGCATGAGCTTCCCCGAATTCTCACTCTTGAAAAGCTTGAGCAGAGTTTCGGGAAAGGTTGCAAGTCCTTCCACAATATCCTCACGCGACTTGAGCTTGCCCGCCGCCACCCATGCCGCCATTTCCACTCCGGCTTGCGCGTAGCGATCGACGTAATCCAACACCAGCGTTCCCTTCATCGTGGCGCGATTCGTCAGCAGAGACAGATAGTTGCTGGGCCCCGCGATCGGGCCGGTATTGTTGTACTGGGAGATCGCCCCGCAGATCACAATCCGTGCGCCCCGCGCCAGTTGCGCCAGTGCCGCGTCCAGAATCGCGCCGCCTACGTTGTCAAAATAAACGTCAATGCCGTCCGGGCAGTGCTTCCGGAGCGACTGCTTCACATCTTCGGACTTGTAGTCGATGGCTGCGTCGAAGCTCAGCTCATGCACGATGTAGCGGCACTTCTCCGCTCCTCCTGCGATGCCGACCACATGGCAGTTCTTGATTTTGGCGATCTGTCCCACCACCGCGCCCACGGCTCCCGCTGCAGCCGAGACCACCACCATCTCCCCCGGCTTCGGCTGCCCCGTGTCGAGAAGCCCGAAATACGCGGTCATGCCCGTCATGCCGAATACGCTGAGATACTTTGGCAACGGAGCGATTCTCGGGTCGACCTTCGTCACTCCCCGGCCGTCGGTAAGCGCATACTCCTGCACTCCGAACGATCCAGAGACGTGATCACCCACCGCGAAGCGCGGATTGCGCGACGCGGTCACGATCCCCACGCCCAGCGCCCGCATCACTTCTCCGATGCCGACTGGTGGCATATAGGAGCGTGCTTCGTTGATCCATCCGCGCATCGCTGGATCCAGCGAGATATACAGAACCTGGACCAGCAGTTCCCCATCCTTCGGCTCCCGGACCGGTTCTTCCGTGTAGGTCCAGTCGCTGCGCTTCGGCATTCCTACCGGACGCGCCGCCAGCAGAAACTTATGATTAGTGAGTGCCATGCTGCCTCCTTCGTTGCCCATTCGGCGATCTTCAGACCGTATACCGTTCGCTAGCCAGCAGCCGGCCTGCGATCTGGCGCCGCAGTGCGATCGCATTTACTGGATCGTAACTGGCGTATCCGCGCACGCGGGAAAGGTTTTGCCGCAGTTCGTCGCCCTGTGCGCAGGCGCTCAGCACCGTTCTTGACGAGAGTTCGACCTTGGTAATGGCATCGCGTAAGTACACGGCGCAGGCATCCGCAGCATTCGCGCCGCCGCCGCCCGCCGCCAGTTTCCGGCTGCGCAGCAGGCTTGACTCCATGGCAAACACCTCCATGATTATGTCGGACAGGTTCATGATGATCTCTTGCTGTTGTTCGAGTTGCGCGCCATACTTCTGGTGCGCTACTCCCAGCGTCAGCAAGGCGATCTTCTTCGCGTTGTGGACCAGGCTCAGCTCCGCATCGGCGGACGTGCCGGCCGCAGCTGGCGAGTCTGTCTCTTGCAGGACAGCGCGGGCGGCTTCGAACAGAGGTAGAAGTCCGCGGGCTGCGCGCTTCAACGGCATGCCCGTGATCACCAACCGGTTGATTTCGCTGGTCCCCTCAAACAGACGGTTGATCCGCGAATCGCGATAGTAGCGCTCCACCTCATAGTCGTGATGGAATCCGTAGCCTCCATGGATCTGAACTCCTTCATCGACCACGTAGTCCAACATCTCGGCGGCGTAGACCTTGACCATCGAGCACTCCGCGGCAAACTCCTCGATGGCTTTCAGCTCTTGAGAACCGCCGGTGGATTCTGCGGACGCGCCGTGCATCTGATTTTCAATCATTCCCACGACGCGCCAAGCCATCGACTCCGCCACGAAGGTCCGGATCGCCATTTCCGCCAGCTTGTGTTGAATCGCGCCGAACTCGGCAATGGCCGAGCCGAAGGCCTTGCGCTGCTTGGCATACTTGATGCAAATCGCGAGCACGTTTTTCGCGGCTCCGGCCATGGCCGGACCCAGCTTCAAGCGTCCGATGTTCAGAATGTTGAACGCAATCACGTGACCGCGCCCAATCTCACCGAGCACGTTCTCCACCGGCACCGGAACGTTGTCGAGATACACGGCCGTAGTGGAGCTGCCCGTGATGCCCATTTTGTGTTCCTCAGCCCCGCTGCTCACGCCGGCGAAGCTCCGCTCGACCAGAAACGCGGTGAACTTTTCTCCCCCAACCTTGGCAAACACGGTGAACAGGTCGGCCGCGCCGCCGTTGGTGATCCACATCTTCTGGCCGTTCAACATGTAGTGTTTTCCATCCGCGGAGAGATCGGCCCGCGTCCGTGCCGCCAGCGCATCCGAGCCCGCCAGAGGCTCGGTGAGCGCATAGGCGGCCAGCATTTCGAGTTTGGCGAGCTTCGGCAGATATTTTCGCTTCTGGTCCGCAGTTCCAAAGTAGACGATTGGCAGCGTGCCGATGCCAGTGTGCGCCGAGTGCCATCCTCCGTAAGAGCCGTCTCGCCCCATGCGTTCGGCCGTTACCATCAGTGACGGCAGATCCATGGCCATGCCGCCATATTCCTCCGGGATCGCCATCGCGGTCAGACCCAGTTCCACGGATTTCCGCAGCACGCCCATCGCAACGCCCGGCTTCTTTTCGCGGATCGCTGGCAGATTCGGCTCCACTTCGTTAGCCCAGAATTCATCCACCATGTGACCGACGGCGAGATGTTCGTCGCTCAGGTCCTCAGGCGTGAAAACGTCTTGGGGCACCGACTCTTCGATCAGAAACGCCGTTCCCCTTGTCTTGCGCGGGATGTCTGTTAATGTCGTCATGAAGTACTCCTATGCCGCCTTTTGAGATTGAAAATCTGAATTCCTTGAAACTGTGCGAAGGACGCGAATTCCCCGCGACAGACTGGTTCGTCCTCACGCAGGATCGTATCCAGAAATTTGCCGACGCCACCGAGGACCGCCAATGGATTCACGTGGACCCGGAGCGCGCTCTGCGAGAGTCGCCCTTCGGCGGCGCCGTGGCCCATGGTTTTCTGACCCTTTCGCTGCTGAGTTACTGGATGAAACAGGAAGTCCAGATCCGCTCGGGCGTTGCCATGACCATCAACTACGGCCTGAATAAGGTTCGGTTTCCCTCGGCCGTTCGCGCCGGTTCGCAGGTTCGCGCTCGCGTCACTCTGCTTGCGGTGAAGGAATCGCCCGAGTTTGTGGATGCCGCCTTCCTCATCCATGTCGAGAGTCCATCCTCCGACAAGCCCTGCTGTGTCGCCGAGTGGCTGATCCGGTATTACCCGCAATGAGCAGGCACTCATATCGACCTGCTTTCCGCGCAATGCCATGAGGCGCGCACCAAAGTCCGGATTCTCTCCGGCATGACCGCGAAGCGCTCATCCTGAGTCAATCCCTGGGCGTACCGGTAGTAGATCTGCTGAATGATAACGGCAACTTTGAACCGGGCAAATGCCAGATAGAAGCTCATGTCGCAGGGATCGCGGCCGGTCGCGGCCGCGTAGCGCTCGACCAACTGTGCCCGCGTCAGTGTGCCCGGCAGCGTGGTCGGCGCGCTGCGAATTTCCTGGAGTTCTTCCGCATCTTGCGGATCGGTCCAGTAGGCCAGGGCCGTCCCCAGATCCGTCAGCGGGTCCCCTAGCGTGCACATCTCCCAATCCAGAACGCCCACGATCTTGGTCGCGTCGCCGGGATCGAGCACGATATTGTCATACTTGTAGTCGTTGTGGATAAGCGCCGTCTCATGGCTGACCGGCATGCGTTCGGTGAGCCAGGCGGAAATGCGTTCGACTTCCGGCAGGTCGTGCGTTTTCGAATTGTGGTAGCGCTCGATCCAGCCCTTGACCTGGCGTTCGAGATAGCCTTGTGGTCTGCCCAAATCAGCCAGGCCGGTCGCGGCGTAGTCCAGGCGGTGCAGACGCGCGAGGTTATCGAGGAACGCTTCGCTCAATCGCCGCGCGGTCTCTGGTGGAAAGGACACACCGGGAGGAAGCTCGCGGCGCACGATCATTCCTCGAATCGGCTCCATCAGATAGAAGGGCGCATTGAGAATCGCCAGATCGTCACAATAGAGGAGCGCCTTCGGCGCGACGGGATAAGCGGTGTGTAGTTTCGACAGCACGCGATACTCGCGCCCCATATCGTGCGCGGACCGAACCTTGCTGCCAAAGGGCGGGCGGCGCAGCACGACTTCCCGGTTACCCACTCGCACCAGGTACGTCAGATTGGAGTGGCCGCTGGGAAATTGTTCGACGGAGACCGGTCCGCTGTCGCCGAAGTGCTCCAGCAGAAACGGCCGCAGCCGGACGAGATCGAGTTCTTCGCCTGCTCTCACCACTCCCGCTTGATCGCAAAGTGCCACCATACTTGCAATTCCTGTATCCGCTATCGGT
>JBAVVP010000150.1:0-6339 GCA_049697355.1 Terriglobales bacterium | reverse complement strand
AGGCAGCACACGTCCTGTCATCGGGAAAAAGCCGCTGAAACTCAGGAAGCGATTGCGGAAATGGCAGGTCGTTGCGGTCGAGGACGTCCATGGGGCACTATCCATTTCATGCATAATCTATCCCTGGTGGGTGTGTGCGTCAAACGGATAGGCAAGCAATCAAGATCGGTCGGTATATTCAGCAGCAAGTTTCTGCAAGTTGGCAATCGCTGGCCCGACATTCTCGCGCATTTTCATTAGAATAGCCTGCTTCTCGATATCGTCCTCACTGACTGCTGCGACGACCTTGCCGAAACCGTCAAGCCGGCCCCGGTTTATCCAGCCGCGAAGCGCGGAATCCTTCCTCCATCTGCTCTCATTAATCATATTGGCGAGTGCGGTGCGCGGGAACTGCTCTGCCGCGTCGGGCAACGGCACCGTCGCGCAAAGCTCGTTCTTGTGCTCGTTATCATCGTAATGCGCCTCCACATAAGCGACGAAAGCGGCGCTGAACGCGGGTTGTGGCGCGCGGATGGGTTGAAGAACGATCCTATCGCCTTGAAAGATGGGCACCGCCGGTCGCCTTTCGAAAACCACATAGCGATCGCTGGTGGTTGGCGTGGGCTGAATCTGGGATGATGGTCAGGACCGATCTTGAAGATTCCTGCTACCCGGCTCAGGGTCATGCATTCTCGGTCGTTTGAATGGGCGGCGAAGGCGGGACGAATAGAAGGCCCTCGGCCTCCAAAGTATCCTCATCCGCTTGTTCCCGTCGCAGTGCACGCTGCACGGACGGACGTTCTGCGATGCGCTCAGCGTGAGCTGCAAAACCTGGAAAGGGCGTTGGGTCAAAGCCCGCCCCGGTGACGCGGAACCAGCACCAATTCAGATACGCATCCATGATCGACCAATCGGAGCCGTACCACCACTCACTTTCGGAGAGTCGGCGTTCGACAAGGGTGAATTGCACCGCCATGGCAGCGACGGCCTTTCTCCAAACGTCGGCTTGGGCAGTTGCATCTTCGGCGAAGAACGTCGGAATACGAATCCGAGTAACGATCGGGTGCAGTGTCGCGGAGCAATAGCAAAGATCCGCGATCTGACGGGCGTCATCCAGGTCACTTGAAACTGACGGCAGCAGTTTCGCGCACGGATGCCGCCGCGCCAAGAATCGCAATATTGCAACGTTCTCAGTCAAGGCCTGCCCGTTGCAGAGGAGCACAGGGACCCTCCCTTGGGATTTATAGCTCGAAAGCTCTCGGAGACGTGCTCATTGCGCATGAAACGGATCAGGCGCGTCTGGAAGGGAAGCCCGATCTCTTCAAGCGCAATCGTCGGCACGCGCGCGCAGGTATTTGGCGCGGTGAACAGGACATACTCCTCCGGGTTAACGTCACCTTTAAGTCTTCCTGTTGCCTCGCTGTTGGGATCAAGTGCCACAAATTCTGGCGTCAAGTACTCACGGCCGCGGAGGCTGATCGGCTTGAATGCGGATGGTGCTGTGGAGGGTGTCTTGCTCATGATGTCATTCCTGTGAATGGGCCTGTCGGACGCCAAGCCAGCGACAAGTCATGATCGCTGGTGGTTGGCGTGGGCTGAATCTGGGATGATGGTCAGGACCGATCTTGAAGATTCCTGCTACCCGGCTCAGGGCCGGGCCATAATCTGCGTGGGTGACACGCCATGGACGCGACGAACCCAGCGCGTCAAATGGCTTTGATCCGCAAAACCCGTTTTAGCGGCAAATCTCGGCAAGGCCGAATTTTCCGTCCCGAACCAATTCGACCGCCCGTCGCAATCGCAGATGAACGACGTAGCGATGCGGGCTCACGCCAACGGATCGGGTGAAAGCACGCGAGAAATGAAACTGGCTGCGGTTGGCTATTTTCGCAAGCGTTGCGACGTCAAGCGGTTCGTCCAGATGTTCGAAGACGAATTCCTTCAACCGCTTGAGAATGTCGGTGTTCAACAAACCGTGCGGTTTCGCCCTGGTCCCCATCGCGTGACGTGTGGCAAGGATGTCGATAAAATGGCCCGCGGCCTCATTCCAGAACACCGTCCCGCCCGGGTAACCCTCCTTGCTTTCCAGCGCCAGCACCCCAGCAAGATCAAGGAGTGTCTGGTCGTGGCCGCAGAGACGGCCGGTCAACTGGGCTTCGAGCGTTCCGTATTCAGCGGCTGCGAGCGCAAATTTGTCCGGTCGAACCGCAACGAGAAGCGAATCCAGATCCTGATCGGTGTCGGCGCTGGTATCAAGTCCAGCAGGACAGATCGCGAGGGACCCTTCGTGCGCTTTGTGATCTAGCGCGCGCCCCGCCAGGCGGCACTTTATCCGGGTCTTCGAAACGAAGGCGACCATATGCTGCCGCAGATGGGCTCTGAAATGCGCGCCACCCTGGTAGCGCAAGCTCACAACCGAGACACCGCTTTCGCCAGGCGCGCGGCCGCTCGCCAATATCGTCGGCGGAGCGCCGTCTCTTTGGACAGAGAACACTTCGCCAATATCTGCAATCATGGGTGGTCAAGCTCCAGATAAGCAGGGGAATTTAGCGGCAAGCAACCCAGACATCGTTCGTCCGTCCTGTGCCAGTGGCGCCATATTTACGAAAATGAGGCGCTGCGGAAGTGAAACTATTTCAGGATGACAATGCGAGTCGTTCAGTTCGATTGGCCGGTGAATCCGTCAAGGCGGCAAAGTTCCCGAAAGACGCGAGCCTGAGGGGATCGCAATTTTGGTCTGGTTCTCTAATATCGAAAGAAATGAACCGACAGGAGCCGTTTAGGCCGTTAAATCCGGAGGTGAGATGACCGCTTCCTTCAGAACGCTCGATCTCAACCTGCTGCGCGTGTTCGACGCCGTAATGGAGGAGCGCAGCGTCCTTCGAGCCAGCCAAAAGGTATATCTCAGCCAGTCAGCCGTCAGTCACTCGCGCGCGCGCCTTAGGGAGATGCTGGAGGACGAATTGTTCATCCGAACCGCTACGGGAATGCAGCCCACCGCACGAGCCGTGGCCATGGCAGGCATGGTCAGGGACGCCCTCAAATCCCTCGAAGCCGCGATCGACTTGCCGAGGTTCGAACCCGCGACCTCAAGCAGGAAATTTACGATCGCGGCGAATGATTTCACCACGATGATCCTCGCCCCGCGGCTGCTGAGTATTCTGAAAACGGATGCCCCTCACGTCGATATTGCGATCAAGCCCGTCACCCGAATCGACTTGGCGGAACAGATCGATCTCGGCAGAATCGACGCTGCCATCGGCACCTTCCAGGCAGCGCCTTCACGATTCAAGTCCAGCTTCCTTTTCGAGTACGACGACGTCCTTATCACGCATGCGTCTCAGCGCCTTGGCCCGGTCACAGCGGAGACACTCTCCGAGATTCCAATCGTCGTCGTTTCATTCGGAGGTGAGCAAGAGGGCGCTGTCGAGGGGTTCATCTCCGAACGCGGCCTGGCGCGGCGATCCGAAATGTACGACCGGGCCCCGTTTGACCGCGCAATGTCCGATTCGAAAAAGGCGCCGAGGATCGCAATCTCTCTGCCCCACTTTCTCGCACTTCCCGCCTTCCTGGACGGCTCAGGAATGTCGGCGATTGTTCCGCGCCCGCTCGCCGATGCCTTCGCCCGCACCAACCCGATCGCAATCCATGAACTCCCGTATCCCACGACCCATTTGGAAGTCCGCTCGCTCTGGCACGAGCGTTATGAAGGCGACGCGTCGCAGGACTGGCTGCACGAGGTCATGCGGCGGGCGACAGAGCACCTCCGCGCTACCGTCGCGATGGAACGAAATGAACTTTGAATAATCGAATCGGAAATCGCGGCTCAGATACCCGCCACTTGCTGGCCGAAGGCGAACCACACTCTTTCGTTTTGGTGGGCTATCCCGCGGGAAATCTTCCGGGCGAAACATATGTCGCCTTTTGACCCTCCTTCACCGTCTGAAGCTCAATCCATGGTAGCCCGCAAAGCGATCAGAAAGCGGGCGCACCGATCTAATAAAGTTCTTTGCGACGCTTGGGCCGCGTTCGGCCGAGGCTGTGGGAAAAGTTCGTTTCACCCGGATTTGCTAGGCCACGGCGTAGGGACGTTGATGCATAGGCGCGGATTTCGCGAGACAGGCCAGAATTGCGCAGGAACGGTTCAGACCGCGATCTGGGCTGTTTGAGCGCACCGCACATGCCAAAACGAGTAAAAAGTGACAAATTATGCGCCATGCCTGCATCACCTGCAGCAATCCAGGCACGCCGAGGATCTTCATCGCTCGCTTCATGTTGTAGGCGAGCACATGGAGCGACATTTCTGTCTTCACATTGTGCAGCTTCTTCATCAGGAAGTGCGCCGAGCCCATCCAGAACTTCAGGGTTCCGAAGGGATGCTCCACCGTGCTGCGCCGCACCGTCATCATATCTGGATTTTTATCCAGCCGCTCCTGGGCGGCATCCAGAACGGCCTCGTGCTCCCAGCGTTTAACGCGGCGCTCCTTGCCGGTGGTGCATTGTTCTTTCAGCGGGCAGGCTGAGCAGGCCGTCGTCGAGTAACAGCGCATGACTTTACCATCTTCTTCGCTCGTAAAACGGTAGGCCAGGCGCTCGCCGTTGGGGCAAACATAGACATCTTCATCGGCGTTGTAGACGAAATCTTGCTTGCCGAAACGCCCCTCCGCCTTGGCGTTCGAGGTCGAAAACCTTGGCACATAAGCCGTCACACCAGCTTGCCCGCAAGCCAGAATTTCTTTGCCATCGTAGAAGCCGCGATCGGCGAGGGCGTCGATGGTGGCTTCGGCGCCAAGGGCTTCTTTGGCCTGCTGGGCCATGCCGGAGAGCTGATGGCGGTCATGGACGGCGTTGGTAACTTCATGCGCGACGATGAGGTGGTGCTCCGTTTCCACCGCGCATTGCACATTATAGCCCACGGTTCCAGTTGCCTTGCCCGTCCCTTGCATGGAGCGCGCATCGGGATCGGTCAGCGAAATCTGCGTGTCTTCTGATTTTTCGAGCTGCTCCCCGATCGCTTTCATGCGTTCGATTTCTTGTTTCAGCTTGGCGATCTTGCCGTTGAGCCGGGCGATCTTGATTTCGGGCGTGGAGGGCTGGCGGTCAGCGGTTTCAAGTTCGGAGAGGTAGCGCGCGATGCTCGCCTCGATCTGTTCCAGCCGCTTGGCCACCTTAGTTTGCGTGAAATTGCGGTCGCGGGAATTGACCGCTTTGAACTTGCTGCCGTCGATGGCAACCGATGTGGCGGCGAGCAGCCCCGCGCGCCCGCACACCAGGATGAACTCGCGGCAAACTTTACGGATGGCTGCACCGTTGTCCTTGCGGAAATCGGCGATGGTCTTGAAATCGGGAGCCAGGCAGCCCGTCAGCCACATCGCCTCGACATTGCGCTGGCATTCCCGCTCGAGGCGGCGGCTCGATTGAACGCGGTTGAGGTAGCCGTAAACGTAGATTTTCAGCATCACTCCGGGATGGTAGGCGGGCCGCCCCATGTCCTTCGGAGTGACGCCGCCGAAACCAAGCTTGGCAAGATCAAGCTGATCGACAAACAGATCGATTACCCGCACCGGGTTGTCTTCGGCGACATAATCTTCCAGCTGCGCCGGAAACATCGTTCCCTGGCTGCGATCGATCCCGCTTACAAAGCTTGCCATCCAAATCCCCCGCTCTGTGCAGGAAAGATTCTGAAGCAGAATCACTTTCTTAGAAAGCTGTACTTTTCACACAGCCTCGGCCTCAAGCGCTGGTTTCCAGCCCTATTTCAGTGCGTATAACAAGATATCTAGTTTTGCATTGGCCGAGACGGTGACAACGGGTCGATTAGAGACCTTCCAGAAACGTGAACTTATTTGGAGCGGACGCGCTGAACGGAGGTCAAGCTCCGGCGCTGTCACCGCGTCCATGGCTACCTCGCGGGCTTACTTGGAAGCGTGTTTGACCACTTCGGCCTGCGTGTCGAGAACATGCTTGAGGCTTTGCGCAAGTTTTTGAGCTTCCCCCTTCGCCCAGTAGTGCAGGAAGAGAATTCGCGGCTCTTCGCCGGTCATGTGCTGGTGGATAGCCACGATATTGATGCCTTCCTTGCGCATGGCCTTGAGGACGGACTGTAGTTCGCTCTCCGTCATTGCAAAGTCGCCATCGATGACGGCTTCATTGTCCCGGCCGCCAAAAGCCGCCCACGTGTTCACGCCCATCTCCTTGCTGATGGACGTCCCCCGCATCGAGGCAGGCTTGGCGATCACGACCTTGAACAGGCCTTGAGAGGCTTGGCCTTTCACACCAAGAATCGCTTCGAGCGGCGCGGGCGTGATGGCGTTTTCGGAGGCAATATCACTCCCGCCGAAGGCTCTGGCTGGGGTGGGA
>JBAVVP010000149.1:0-12938 GCA_049697355.1 Terriglobales bacterium | reverse complement strand
CTGAACACCACTTCTTGCTGATCATCGTCTCCGCGCATGCTTCCTTCATACCGCATCGCCTTGTGCAAAGGCGTATCTTTCTCGCTTCTCTCCAATCTTTTTTCCGCAAGTTGTGAAGCGCTGGGCTAATTTCGGCCGCCCCTCCGGGGCTGCATTCTCCCGCGCTTGGTTCCACCAGACTGTCCAAAGCCTTCCAGTCCGTCTCTACTCCAGTCCAGCTTTCCCCAGCATCTCCAAAAACTGTTTCTGCGTGCGCATGTCGATCGACTGCGCTACCAGCTTGCCTTTGCGGTCGTAGACAAAATTCTTCGGAATTCCTTGCACCACGAACAGGTCATTCACCTTGCGCCCGGGATCGAGCAGCACGGGAAACGAAATCTTCCGCTCGCGGATAAACGGCTCCACTTTCGCCGCGTCTTCATCGGAAATGCTCAGCACCACCAGGCCTTGCGACTGGAAGCGGCCGTAGAGGGTCTCCAAATCGGGCATCTCTTTGCGGCACGGCGGACACCAGGTTGCCCAAAAATTCACCAGCACTACTTTGCCGCGCAAATCCGCAAACGTCCAGGTCTTGCCGGAAAGATCTTTCAGCGTAAACTCCGGATGCTCACGTTTGCGGTCATCCGTTTCAAGCTGCGCCATGGCGGCGCGCAATTGCCCGTCGTCGTTGCTGAGATCGACTGTGGGCTCGACATGCTCGTAACGGACCAGCGTGGCCAGTTCAAGATATGGATACGCCGGCTCGCGTACGGCCTTGCCTGCCGAATCGGAATCTTTCGACTCCGTCCAAGGTACGGGCCGCTCGCGTAACGTTTCGGCCAGCGTCGTCGCCACTTCCTGGAGTGTATTGTGTCCGAAATCGCCCTCGGTGGAAAGTCCCGCCAGGTTCACGGCCAGGCGCAACTTGTTCTCGGCTGGGGACAGCTTCCGGATCTTCAGCGCCAGATCTTTCGTCGTCTCCGCGCGAACGTCGTCGGCGAGGGCGCGCAGCCCGTGAATTTGGTCCGCGAGCGGCTTCTCTTCCGCGCTCCAGACTATTTCTTTCTTCTGGGCCGCGGAGAACTGCAGGGCGAAGGTCAGCGCCGCGATCAGGGAGAAAAGTTTCATCCTGTGAAGTTTCATAGCCCACCAAGCTTAACAAGAGGCGGTCTTCCGCACCAAGTCAGCATCGTCATTGGTGGTGGTGCAGTTTCAAAATTGCGAGCTTGGCGGCAAAAAAGTCTTTAACGCAAAGTACGCTAAGGACTCGCGAAGGGCGCAAAGAGAAGCACCGGACGAGCACAAACTGCACCACTACCTCGTCATCTCAGTGCATGCGAGCGTCGGCTTCCGCGAGAGAGGCTCGGTCGTCCCTCCGGAGTCTCGGTCGTAGCCCAGGTACCGTCCCTTGCGGGACTCGACCTACCCGGCACTTCCGTGCCGGGCTATCCTGTTCCGCCGCTTCGCGGCTCGTGCATCTTCCGGTCCAGGGTGAAAAGCTTAACTTATGGCAGAAATTTGTGGGACGCGACACTAGAAGGCGCTGCCGCCGCCGCCGCCGAAGCCGCCTCCGGAGAAGCCGCCGCCGGAAAACCCGCCTCCTCCGCTGAAGCCCGACCCTCCGGAACTCGCTCTGGGAGCGGAGATGAAGACCTGGTGCATGTCCGACGCCATGCTGTGCATGGAACTGGAAAAGAAAAGCGGGCTGAAACCGACGTAGCCGTTGGGCGAGGCGTACCAGCTTGGAGGATCTTTCACGATGCCGTCGAAGGCTTGGGCCCAGTGGTGTTCGACGCCCAGCGCCATGGCGTAGGGGAGAAATTTTTCGAACGTGTCGGGCGGCATGCGCTTAATGCGATCGGCGTCGACTCGGTTCATGAATTCCTGGAATCCGAGGACCGCGATTGTGGTACGCGCGCCGGATACAGTCTTCGCCGTCATCTGGCGCGCAAAGAGCCACCAGATCAGCGCGGAAACCAGAACGCTCCCAATCACCAGCGGAACGGAATAGAACAAGTTGATCCAGCCCATAACCTGCACGGCGACCACGCCGATCGCGATGGCGACGCCGGCGGCAATGCTGTAGCCATTGGCCGATTCCGGGTCAAGCGTGTAGATGCCCTTGCTCTTCAGTTCGGACATGATGTCCTGGCGCAGTACCGGAATCACGGTGTAGAAGCGATTCTTCAGGCTGGAAAGGCGGGTTTCAGCGCCGCCAAGAAAAATGTTTTCCAGCATCACGCGCTCGTGGGGCGTAAGGTCGGGGCCCCACTGCTCGCGCGGCTTCAATAAGTGGAATAAATAATCTTTGTGGTGGAAGACCAGGAAGGTGTCGACTTTTTCTTCGATCTTGATGTAGCCGCGCACGGCCAGATCGACGATGGTGCTGGTGATGTCGCGGGGGTGGATGGTGTCGTCGATCAGAGTTCCGGCTTCGGCGGGAGACATGCCTTTGGGCGGCTCGTATTGCGGGGCCACGGAGACGCCGGGATCGGGATCGCGTCCCACGGCATACCAGAGAGTGAACATCACGGCGAGAGTCAGCAGCGGCAGAAACAGAATGGGATTGCTGCCCAGGAACCAGCCTAACTTCGTGAGCGCGGACGGGGCTTTTAGCACTCCCTGCGGGATGTAGATGTCGATGGTGAGGCCGCCGCGCATGGGAAGCGGCTGCGTGGTTTCGACAAGAACGTCCGCGCCATTGACTTCGGCGGTCGCTTCGCTTTGCTTGGAACCGTAGACGCCGGTGAAGGCCTGAGCGCGCAGCCCTCCGGCGGCATTGTCGGGGAGGGTCACGAAGGCCGAGGCGTGGTCGATGGGGACCGGCCAATCGTTGCCGGTTACGTTCCAGTAGAACTCGGCGTAATTATCGTTGTTACTGTCGAAGAAACGGACTCCATTGCGCACGGAGTAGTCGAGGTTGACGATGCGCGTCGTGTCGACCGCGCCGGGAATGTAGATTTTGAGGTCGCGGTAGGCTCCGGACTTGCTCGAGTCATACTTCAGCTTGTTTCCGTTTTCGTCGGTGACGCTCAGGAGGTCGAGAAACAGCGTGTAGTTGGTTCCCTGCGGGCCCGGATACTCGACCGGCAAGGTGCGGTGAATGCCGTGCCACGCCCCGGCGAACGCGAGAGTGATTTTTTCGCTGACCAGGGCCGTGCCATCGGGGGAGATAGAGATGGTGTCCTTGAAATCGGTGATACGCCAGTTGCGGGCCTGGGCGGTGGCGGTGAGGGCGACGAGAAGCGCAAGGCGTGAGAGTAGAACGAGCAATCGGCGATTCGTATGAGCTCCGCGGAACATTGTTAGAACTTCACCCCCAGGTGGCGAGTCCGGAGTTTTGGTGGCCACTGGCAACTGCCGAGCTGCGCTCGGCATGGACGGGCGAGGGCGCCCGTCCCCACACGAACACAAACTCTAGAACTTCACGGCTACGGGTTCGCGATCGGCGGCTGCGGTTTCGAAGAACTGCTTTTGCTGGAAGCCGAACATCCCGGCCAGAATGTTCGTCGGGAACGATTGAATCTTGGTGTTCAGGTCGCGCACCACGGCGTTGTAGTAGCGGCGGGCGTTTTGAATTGCGTCCTCAATTTCGCTAAGAGAATTTTGCAGTTGGGTGAATTCCTGCGAGGCCTGGAGTTGGGGATAATTTTCGGCCACCGCAAACAGGCTTTTCAGCGCGCCGGTCAGCTGATTCTCGGCCGCAGCCTTGTCCACCGGGCCCGTGGCCTGCATGGCCATGGAGCGGAATTTCGCGATGTTTTCGAACGTCCCCTTTTCGTGGGCGGCGTAGCCCTTCACGGTCTCGACCAAATTCGGGATCAGGTCGTGGCGGCGCTTGAGCTGAACGTCGATGTCGGACCAGGACGATTCGGTGCGCACGCGCAGCTGCACCAGGCTGTTGTACATCGCGATCAGGAAGATGCCCAGCAGAACTATGACTGCCAGAAAAATCCAAGCCATGGGGATTGCTCCTCGATTGCCGTGAAGATGCGGATTCAAGGGGACGTTAGCACAGAAGAGTAAAGTTTAAAAGGTGCGGGGGCTGGGGAAAGGGAGGGTTCGAGATTTGGGGCATTGAACCGGTCTGACGGGTGCTTAACCACCAAGGACACGAAGGCACACGAAGGAAACCTGTTTATTGCCTGGGAGCGTAGTATCCGCGGCGGGCGCGCACTTGCAGGTCTTTCTTCAGAGCGGTGATCTCGATCGAGCGGTAGCGTCCGTCGGCGTCGAAGTCGGAGGGCTTGTAGGAAACGTCGTACTGGCTGCGCAGTTCGTCTTCAATGGCGGCGAACGAGTGCGTGATGTCCTTCATCTTGTAAGGGAAAAAGGCGCGGCCGCCAGTGGCGGAAGCGAGGTCATCGAGGACCTTGTCGCCGCGCAGAATCAGGCCGCTATCGTCGGTGGAGATGGCATAGATGAGAACTTCGGCGCGCTCGGCCATTTCAATCGCCTGAGCGCGCGTGTGTTCGCTCTGATTGTCTTCGCCGTCGCTGAGAATGACAATGGCTTTTCGAATGGGGTGGTCGAATTGATCGCGCAGCAGCTTTTCCTGGCATGCCTTGTAAACCGCGTCATAGAGCGCGGTGCCGCCGCCGTTCTTCATGCGCTGCACACCGGCGGCGAGTAAAGGCACCTGGTCGGTGAAGTCCTGAGTAAGGTGGCTCACTTTGTTGAAGCCTACGACGAAGGCGCGGTCATAGCCGGGGCGAATGATGTGCTGCAGAAATCCGGTGGCCGCTTCTTTTTCAAATCCAAAGCGCCCCTGCACGGAGCCGCTCACGTCCATGAGCAGGCCCAACTCGATGGGCAGGTCGGTTTCGCGGCGGAAGTTGAGGATGGACTCGACCGGCTTGTGGTCGTCCAAAATGGAGAAATCGTTTTGATTCAAATTGCGGACAAATTTTCCGTGACGATCGGTGGCGATGAACAACACGTTGACTTCATCGACGCGCTTCTTGATGGTAAGGATGGGTTCGTCCGCGTCATTGCTGGTGACGACGCTGGCGTCGGGAACGCCGACCGAACTGCCAGAGTTCGCCGCAACCGCGGAAGCGGCGATGACGTAGGGACTGGTTTGGGCGCTTCCGGCAACGGATAGGCTAAAAACAACGGCAACCGCGCATAGGATGAGTGCGAATCCGCCCGGCGCCAACCCGAATTTTCGGCCCTTCGTCATTCTTTCGCCTTTATTGCGAATCTCAGTCTGGGTACCTGCGAATGTCCAAACCCTCTAACCATTCGATGCACGCCGGGGGCCGAAATCCGCAAACCACGGTCCGACTACTGTAGGACGTTATAGGGTGCAAGTCCAAGTTACAAAAGGAGTACGCAGAGGGTGCGTCCTTTAACCACAAGCCGGACAATAAGTTGGGCAAAATTCTCAGGATATTTTTTTCATGATCGGGCGAGTTCCGTGCAAAAATTTCTGAATTCGAGAAGCGCGACTATGATTAAGGAACTAGTGGTTTTTGCTGCACTTCTCGCGTGGCCCAATGCAGCGCCAGCCCAAGTCCCGGCGGCCGCGATCGACAGCTTGTTCGCGAAATTCGTCAGCACGCACGACCCGGGTTGCGCGGTGCTGGTGATCAAGGATGGCCAGCCGGTCTTCCGAAAGGGCTATGGTGTGGCGGATCTGCGAACGTTGCGGAAGATCGGCCTGGAAAAGATCGGCCCGGACACAAACTTTCGGTTGGCATCGCTCACCAAGCAATTCACCGCGATGGCAGTGATGCTGCTGGTGCACGATGGCAAGCTGCATTATGACGATCGTCTCACCGACGTTTTTCCAGACTTCCCCGCGTATGGGAAGGCGATTACCATCCGCCAGCTGCTGAACCACACGTCGGGCCTGGTCGCCTACGAAGACATCATGGCGAAGCAGTATGCGGGTATTTCCGATGACAAAATCCCGCAGATTAGCGACGCCGGCGTGCTCGACCTGCTGAAGCGGGAGACGGGTGTGAAGTTTACGCCCGGCACGCGCTGGGAATACAGCAATTCGGGTTATGTGCTTTTGGCGATGGTGGTGGAAAAACGATCAGGGATGAGGTTTGGGGACTTTTTGCGCCAGCGAATTTTCACGCCGCTGGGGATGACCGGCACGATCGCCTACGAAAAGGGCAGGAACGAAGTTACGCATCGCGCCTACGGACACACCCGATCGGCGGGGGGATGGAGCGAGACGGATCAGAGTTCGACTTCGGCCACCCTGGGCGACGGCGGAGTCTATACGTCGCTCGACGACCTTGAAAAATGGGACCACGGGCTCGCCGCTAACACGCTCCTCTCGGCGAAAGAAATGGAGCCGGCGTACACCGCGGCAACCGCGGCAAACGGCGCTCCTCTGCAGCAGGCGGACGGCAGCCTTGCCCCGCTCTACGGCTTTGGTTGGTTTCTCAATCCCTACCGTGGGCATCGCCGCTACGCTCATTACGGCGAGACAGTAGGATTTCGGAGCGCCATTCAACGCTTTCCCGATGACCGTCTCACCGTGATCGTCCTAGCGAATCGCGCCGAGGTGGACGCACCCGCGCTGGCCGAAAGCGTGGCGGACTTGTATTTCGGGAAACGCTAACCCGCGTCATTGATCGACCGGAAGTGGATCGGCCCGAAGTCAGGTGACGAAAGCCCAAGCGGACAACACCCTCGGTAACCTGTCGTAACACTGTCCTTTCGTGCCATTCTCTTCTTGCCGTCAAAGGCCCATCGACCGCGACCGCAGGGCTACTTCCCGATGTGGTTGCGGAACTCAAGTGAGGTTATTCATGTTGCAGTCTCCGGAACCGAAGTACACTCCAAACGCAGTTCCTCCCGCGAACACTTACACTCCGGTGAAGCCGGCCACCTCACCCATGGATCAGGCCAACATCGGACGCACGCTCGTCATCAAGGGTGAGGTGACGGGTGCGGAATCGCTCTTCA
This sequence comes from Terriglobales bacterium, assembly GCA_049697355.1. Lineage (GTDB taxonomy): Bacteria > Acidobacteriota > Terriglobia > Terriglobales > Acidobacteriaceae > Acidiflorens. The sequence continues at coordinate 6,032 of JBAVVP010000149.1, read as the reverse complement.
TTGACGGGCGCGTCGAGGGCACCATCAACTTTCCCGAGAATCGCGTTACTGTCGGCCGCAACGGAACCGTCGCGGCGAATATCACCGCCAAGGAAGTCGTCATCATGGGCAAGGTGCAGGGCAATGTCGATTGCGCGGACCGGCTGGACATTCGCAGCGAAGGTGTGCTCGCGGGCGACGTGATCACGCATCGCATCAGCGTCGAAGAAGGCGCCATCCTCAAGGGCGGCGTCGAAGTGCGCAACCCAGAAAAGAAAGATCAGAAAACGCACTCGCAGAACCAAGCCCAGAACAAGCCGGAGCCTCCCAAGGCGATGGCCGCCACTGCGGGCAACGCGTAATCAACAATCGAACGACGTTTGAATTCGAAGTTGGAATTCAAGAATGACGATGGAGGGACGGGCGTCGCGCCCGTCCAGTCGGGGCAAGGACGCCTGGCGCTCCATCGTTTTCTGTTTCTGCGAAATTGCTTACTGCTTCGGTTTGAAGTCGAGGGACGCCGAGTTCATGCAGTAGCGCAGGCCGGTCGGCCCAGGACCATCCGGGAATACGTGGCCTAAATGGGCATCGCACCTCGCACAGCGCGCCTCGGTGCGAGCCATGCCATAGCTGGTGTCGGTGTGCTCAGTGATGTTGTTGCGGTCGGCGGCGGCATAGAAGCTCGGCCATCCGGTTCCTGAATCAAACTTGGTTTCCGAACCAAAAAGCAGAGCGCCGCAGCACACGCAGTGGTAGGTTCCGTCGTCGTGCTTGTTCCAGTACTGGCCGGTGAAGGCGCGCTCGGTGCCGCAGGCGCGGGCCACCTGATACTGCTCTGGGGTGAGCTGCTGCCGCCACTCGGCTTCGGTCTTCGAGATCTTGTCGCTGAGTTTGTCGGTCATGTTGTGTCTCCCCAAATCAGATGTGGGGCAGGCGCGAAAGTTGCACAGGCTGGTTCAGGCGACCCACATTTTTGAGATCACCCCCCGGCTCTAGCAGCCCGTAGTGAAACTCGCGCGCCCAAAGCCAGCGCCTAAAGGCGCATTCATAACACGGCACTTGCGGCATGCCCGAAGGCATGCCCTGATACGAATCTTACTTGGCATGCCCTGATACGAATCTTACTTTCAACGCGGGCTGCTAGATTTTCTGAAGTCTCTGGACGTCGTGGACGCCGGGGATCTGGCGGACTCCGTCCATGATCTTCTGTAAGTGCTTCAGGTCGGCGATTTCGAGGACTATGTCGATGCAGGCTTTGCCGTTTTCGCTGCGGGACCCCATGTTGCGGATGTTGGTGTGAGTATCGCTGATGACGGCGGTGATTTGTTTGAGCATGCCGAAGCGGTCGTCGCAGAGTAGGGTCAGTTTGACGGGATAGGAAACGGGCTGGCCGTCCTTGTCGCCAGCCCACTGCACGTCGATACGGCGGTCGGGTTCGTAGAGCAGATTGGTGACGTTGGGGCAGTTGTTGGAGTGGACGGCAACGCCTTTGCCGCGGGTGACGTAACCGACGATGGCCTCGCCGCGAATGGGGTTGCAACAGCGGGCGCGATAGACGAGGAGGTCGCCGTGTCCGCGGACGACGATGGCGTTGGAGTCTCCGCCGAAAACGCGCCGGACGACACTCGAAATACCGCTGGTGAAGCCGTGGGCGGCGGCCTGCTCCTCGGTTTCCGACATGGGCTGGGCGCCGGCGGGGGCGAATTTTGCCAGCACCTGACGGGCCGAGTATTTGCCGTAGCCGATGCCGGCCATCAGGTCGTCAGGACGGCCGAGTCCGTATTCGCTGGCCGCTCTTTGCAGGTCGGCTTCCTTGATTTCCTTCAGCGAGATGCGGTATTTGCGCGCCTCTTTCTCGATCAGCTTGCGTCCGATTTCAATGGCGCGCTCGCGCTGGTGGACGTTGAGCCAATGCTTGATCTTGTTGCGGGCGCGGGAAGACTTGACGATGGCGAGCCAGTCACGGCTGGGCTTGTGTCCGGGCTGGGTGATGACTTCGACGATGTCGCCGGAATGAAGTTTGTGGCGGAGGGGAACCATGCGGCCGTTGACCTTGGCGCCGGTGCAACTGTGGCCAACCTCGGTATGAATGGAATAAGCAAAGTCGATGGGCGTCGACTCGCGCGGCAGAACCAGGACTTTGCCCTTGGGCGTGAAGGTGTAAACCTCTTCCGGGTAGAGATCGACTTTCAGTGTAGAAAGGAATTCGTTGGGATCGGAGACGTCGCGCTGCCACTCGACGACCTGGCGCAGCCAGGCGAGGCGCTGCTCGTCCTCGGCGGAGACGGCGCCGTCTTTATATTTCCAGTGGGCGGCGATGCCTTCCTCGCACATCTTGTGCATTTCTTCGGTGCGGATCTGGATTTCAAAAGTCTCGCCCGTCTCGGTGATGACGGAGGTGTGGAGCGACTGATAGAGGTTGGGCCGCGGCATGGCGATGAAGTCCTTGATGCGGCCGGGCACGGGACGCCAGAGGTTGTGGATGATGCCGAGAACGGCGTAGCAATCCTGCACCGAGTTGGTGATGACGCGCATGGCGTAGAGGTCGTAGACCTGGTCGACGGCGATGCGCTGACGCAGCAATTTTCTGTGGATGCTGTAGAGGCGCTTGACGCGGCTCTCGACGCGGCCGGTGATGCCGGCTTCCTTGAGGCCGTCGCGCAGCACGCCTACGACACGCGCCATGAAAGCTTCGCCGGCTTTGCGGCGCGACTCGACGGCGGCGCGGACCTGCTCGTATCCGATGGGGTCGAGGAATTTGAAACCGAGGTCTTCGAGTTCGCCGCGAATCTTTCCCATGCCGAGCCGGTGCGCGATGGGGGCGTAAATTTCGAGCGTCTCGCGGGCGATTTTCTGCTGGTGTTCGTGATCCAGATGCTCGAGGGTGCGCATGTTGTGGAGGCGGTCGGCGAGCTTGATGAGGACGACGCGGATGTCGTCGACCATGGCTAACATCATTTTGCGGAGGTTCTCGGCCTGGGCCTCTTCCCGGGTGGAGAAATCGATCTTGCTGATCTTGGTGACGCCTTCGACGATGTGGGCAACCTGTTCGCCGAACTCCTGGCGGAGTTCAACGGCGGTGACCGAGGTGTCTTCGACCGAGTCGTGGAGGAGGCCGGCGGCGATGGAAACCGAATCCATTTTCATGTCGGCGAGAACGTTGCTGACTTCGAGCGGGTGCACCAGGTAGGGCTCGCCGGAGGCGCGGGTTTGTCCGGCGTGGTGCTTCTGGGAGAACTCGTAGGCTTTCTTGACCAGTTCGAGGTCGTCGTTGGGACGGTTCTCGCGCAGCTTCCGCATCAGCTCGCGGAAGCGGGTAACCGTAAGCACGTTGGTCTTGATCTGTTCACGCAACGTCGCCATGATCGATTCTAACGCAGGGGAAAGGCGATTTCACCGCCGAGACGCCGAGGGCGGCGAGAAAGGCTTCGGCTGGTAGAGTAGGCCGCATTCCTCTAGCGGAGGCTTCGGGGCATTTGGGGCGGTAGTCCGCGCGTCTTACTTTTCTAAGGAGTACGGAGCCGCCCGACGACTTCCTGGCCGCAGAGGGTATAGTGACGGACGTTCCAGGTATAGATTGCCTGTGCTTTGGCTTTGAGGGCACAATGCGCCAGCATGGCATCATAGATGCCGCCCCCGACTATGCCCAGAGCGGTCGAAGCTTGCAGCGCGCCGGCGTATTCATCGCCATCCAACGCGATGATGGACAGGCGATCGCGGATGTTGCCGATGAAGAGCATTGCCTGTTCGCTGCTGATGCGGCGCTTGCCCGGCATCCTCGTCAAAGTGGCGTAAACCTCGACCAAACTGTGCGCTCCGCAGCAGCCCGTCGACTGGCTAAATTGAATGAAGAGTTCCTGACTTGGGCCGTGGTGAACGTGGTCTCGGTAGAACAACGGCACTAGGACCGAAGTGTCGAAAAAGCCTTTCATTTTCTAGTTCTGCTTTTGGCTCTTGGTCTGGTTCGATGGGCGGGGTTACTCGCGCCCGGACGCGACTCTTCAACAAAACCATCGCCCAGATTCTCCAAGTCACGTTCCTCGCGAATCTGGCGCAGCAGGTCGTCAGTGGCGGAGGCCGGCAGTGGTTCGCCGGTGTGTAACACCCAGATGCCATGCTCATTCTGGAGCGGCCCCGTGCCGCGGGCCGGGCGCAGCGTGATTTGCTGACCGCCGCTTTCCAGTTCCAGCGCGTCGCCCGGTTCCAATTGCAATTCCTCGCGCAGCGGCTTGGGAATCACGACGCGGCCGGCCTTGTCCATGACGAGGCGTGCATTCATAGTGGTATGATAGTTTGGGTCGACCCACAAATCAATCCCATTTTCCTGGAGGCGCGACTTGGAGCGGCGATTGGTTAGTGGAGCTTCGGGGCTGATTGGAACGGCGCTGCTGGCCTCTCTCGAAGCTCAGGATACGCAGATTGTGCGCCTGGTGCGGGGACGCGTTTCGAATGCGGAGCAGGTTTCATGGGATCCTCTGGCTCCGCTGTCGCCAGCGGCCGTGTCGGGATCCGATGCCGTGGTTCACCTGGCCGGTGAGAGCATAGTGGGGCGCTGGACCGAGGATAAGAAGAGGGCGATTCGCGAAAGCCGCGTGCTGGGAACCCGGCACCTGACTGCGGCGCTGGCACAGTGCGATGTCAAGCCGCGCGTGCTGGTGTGCGCGTCGGCGATTGGGTTCTACGGAAATCGGGGCGACGAGATTCTCGGAGAGAAAAGTCCGATTGGGCGAGGCTTTCTGCCCGAGGTTTGTAGCGAGTGGGAAGACGCCACGGGGCCCGCAGCGGCGGCCGGAATTCGCACGGTGAACCTCCGGATTGGGCTGGTGTTGAGCGCGAAAGGCGGGGCGCTGGCGAAGATGCTGACTCCGTTCAAGTTGGCTCTTGGTGGGCGGATTGGATCAGGGCGGCAGTGGTGGAGCTGGATTCATGTGGACGACATCGTGGGGGGAATTCAGCACGCGATCCGCACCGAATCGTTGTCGGGCGCGGTGAATCTGGTGGCGCCGAATGCAATTCGGAATGCGGAGTTCACAAAGGTGCTGGCGTCGGTATTGGGACGTCCGGCGATTTTTCCGGTGCCGGAATTCGCATTGCGACTGGCTTTCGGCCAGATGGCTGCGGAGGAATTGTTGCTTGCGAGCCAACGGGTTGAACCGGGGAAACTCTTGGCCAGTGGATATGCGTTCCAGTTCGGCGAGTTGCGAGCGGCTTTGGAAACCCTGGTCTGATTGTGGAGGGACTGCGCCTCGGCCAACCGGTTTGCGGTGCTTTGTCGAGGCCGCTGGCGAGCGTTGCTCGCCGGACCGCCGAGGGCGGCTGTCCCTACGTGTTCGATTTGACGTGGGTGCGCGTGATGCGGTCGTGCCAGCACAATCCATCCTGGTCAAGGAAGCACCAGCAATAGCCGAGACCGGCGGAACCTGCGGAGAGAAACGATGCCAGCACGCGCCAGCGGCGCGAGCGGCGATTGAGTGGTGAGCCGTCAAACGCTGCGAGCCGCAGCCGGGCGGCGCGAAGTCCGGGAGTCGAGCCGGTATACACCACAAACAAGAACTCGTACGCCGCCCAGAACAGGAGTGTGACCGCGGCGAGCGCAGCGGCGACGATCGGGAGCGGTCCGCGAAGAAGGTTCAGGCTGAGTTTCAGACCCAGGCCCTGAGCAGGGTTCAGACTGGGGTTTATACGGATAAAGATTGCGGCAAAGGCCGCCAGAGCCGTTCCGAGGACAATGCCATCCACCAGAGCAGCCAGCGCGCGCCGGGCGATGGATGCCGATTCCGATGGCAAGGGGAAGTCGGCGCCTGCTTGCCTGTCGGCCGCCTCTGGCTGGGCCGGTTCCATCAGCATTCCACCCAATGCCGGTGGCGGCGGCAGAACTTCCGGAGCCTCCACGATGCGCGGACGATCAAGATCGAAGACGGGATCGGCTAGTTCGCTGCGGTGAAAAACCGGAATGGCGGCGGAACGCGGGAACTCGATGACCTTCGCGGATGGTTCTGGCGCGAAGGGTTCCGGGACCTGCTCGGGATATCGGTCTGCGGTTGGCGCCTGCA
>JBAVVP010000148.1:0-11929 GCA_049697355.1 Terriglobales bacterium | reverse complement strand
CTGAACACCACTTCTTGCTGATCATCGTCTCCGCGCATGCTTCCTTCATACCGCATCGCCTTGTGCAAAGGCGTATCTTTCTCGCTTCTCTCCAATCTTTTTTCCGCAAGTTGTGAAGCGCTGGGCTGAGCAGGTTCGCCCCTTCCGGGGCTGGATTCTCGAACATTTCGGGGGTTCGCACTCTGTCAGGCGGATTGGCTGCGACTAGGTTCCCGCGGAGGCCGCCGAGGTTTTTTCTTCGTCTCTTTCTTTCGTCTTGATTTCGGCGTTCCCGTCCCTCTGCCTCAGCGCACGCACCTGTGAGATCAGGTCCGCGATCTCAAACGGTTTTGCCAGCGACGGCACGCCATGTTCTTGCAGGAAACTTCGAGTCTGCGGGTCGGTCACGCTGGAAAAGGTGAACAGCAGCGCTTTTTCCAAGCCTGGGCGGTTCTTTGCGATCCAGTCGTACATTTCACGGGCGCTGTACCCGCCCGGCATTCGGCCACTCATCACGATCACATCGAAAGAGCCCTTACGGAGCTGCTCCTGCGTATCCTCGACGCTCATCGAGGTCGTGACTTCGGCTCCGGCTCCAATTAGGACGTCTCGTTCAAATTCCAGCACCGCTTCTTCATCTTCGACCAGCAGCACGCGTCCTTTGAGCACCGCTTCTCTGCGCATGGGAGCCACCGTCTCCGGCACAGCCGCTTTCTCGCTCGCCAGCAATCGGACTTCAATGGTCGCTCCACCCTCTTCCCGATTGCGCGCCACGATTTCCCCGCCGTGTTCCTTGACGATCCCGTAGCAGATGCTCAACCCGAGGCCGGTTCCCTTGCCCACCGACTTGGTGGTGTAGAAGGGATCGAAAATCCGCGCCGGGTCCTTGAATCCAGGGCCGCTGTCATCGAACTCCACACACACGAAGGCTTCTTTCCTGAACACACGCACTTTCAACACACCGCTGCCACTGCCCTCCACGATGGCATCGAGGGCGTTGTTGATTACGTTCAGAAACACCTGTTCCAACTGGTGGGGATCGGCCACGACCGAAGGCACATCCTCGGGGATTTCGCGTTCCAGCGTGACGTTATTGACCTTCAAGTCGTATTCGCGGAGAGTCAGCGACTCTTCCAGAACCTTCCGCAAGTCCACTTCCTGTTTCTGAGGCTTGCGCTGGCGCGCAAAGGAAAGCAGATTCTGCACGACGCGATGGGTCCGCTGGGCCTGCTTGAACAGCTTCCGCACATAGTCGGCCGAGCGCTCATCGAGGCCGGCACCTTCCAATAGCTGGGCGTAACCGAGGATTGCGGTCAGCGGATTATTCAGCTCGTGCGCCACCCCGGAAATCAACTGCCCGACGGCCGACATCTTTTCGCTCTGCAGCAGTTGCTCCTGCGTCCGCCGCAAGTCTTCGTACGCGCGGCAAGTCTCCTCGTAGAGCTGCACCTTTTCGATGGTGGTCGCCAGTTGCCGGCTGATGGCCACCAGCAGATTCTCATCGTTGCTGGAATAGTGCCGATCTTCCTTGCTGGCAATCCCCATGATGCCGATGGGTTTGTCCTTGCTCCAGAGCACCACCCAGATCCAGTAGGGCAAGCGGTCGGCGCAGACGAACTCGACCACGGCGGGCGGCAGGTGGGGCAGAAAATCCTGGGTCACCACTTCCGCACGCGAGCGCATGACCAGATCGCCCATGCCCTCGGGAAAGACCGCTTCCGCCATACGGACGCGGGCTTCGCTGCGCGGTCCCCAACCGGCGCGCCGACGGAAGGTATCATCCGGTTCCGTGGCCAGATAAACGGAGCCGGTTTCCGCTCCAAACAGCGAGATCACCTGGCGCAGCGTCAAGTTTAGAATCTCATCCAGATCGAACGATTGCGTCGCGATCACCGCCATGGCGTTGAGCGCGTTCAACTCGCGATTGCGCCGTCGCATCTCGTCTTCCGAGCGTTTCTTCTCGGTAATGTCGAGCATGAAGCCCTGATAGCGCTCGATGCGCCCGTCCGCGCCCCGGGTGGCAAAACAGCTCTGCGCCGCCGCCAGCAGCATGCCGTCTTTGCGCCGCACCGTAATTTCAAAGTTGCGCACGTAGTTATGCGCCTCGATTTCCTGACGAAAAGCCTCACCCTCCTCCGGTACCGCGTGCAGCACACTGCGTACATCCAGCGCCATCAACTCGTCGCGGCTGCCGTACCCGAGCATGGTGACAAAGGCGTCGTTGCAATCGAGCAAGGCTCCTTCCGGAGTCGCCACAAACACGCCTTCTTGCGCCTGCTCGAACAACATGCGGTACTTTTCTTCCGCCACTTGGCGCGCCGTAGTGTCGTGCACCACGTGGATGGTGCCCTTCTGCTGGCTTCCCTGCTCCGCATACGATGAGGTCGAAATCACCGACTGCCCGCCGAAACACGGATCCAAGCCTTCGGTCAGCCCCGAGCCTCGTTCGCAATACGGACAGCCGCTCCAGTCGCGCATTTGCGGCAGGACCTCTTCACAACGTTTGCCCAGCACATCGGCGGGCGCCCGTTCCAGCCGCTGCAGCAAGGCCTGATTGGTCTTAAGGATGCGGAAGTCCGCGTCGTGCGCCAGAATCAGATCCTGGATAGAATCGAAGGTATTCATCCACTGCCGCTGCGAGCGCAGCACCTGCTCCAGCAAACGCAGATTCTCCGCCGCAATCCCCAGCGTCTGTGCCGCCGTTTCCAGGAAGTCCAGTTCTTCCCGGGTATGGCCCCGGCCGCCAGAGCAGCCCAGCGACAGCAAGCCGATCACCGACTTTTTGCCCACCACCGGCAGCACTACCACGTGGTGAATGCCATACTTCCTGAGTTGCTCGCGCTCCGGCTCCGGCATCTCGGAAAGGTTCACGGCCACGGCGCGGTTGTCGTTATTCTGAAGTATGTTCTGGAGCACGCGGGCCTGCGTTTCATCCGTCGTTTTATCGACTTCCGTTGACCCGATGGCTCGCAGAAATTCCGCCGACAGGCCGACGTGCTGCGTAGGTGTCAGCTGGCCGCCTTCCATCGCTTGGAACCACGCTGCCTTTGCCCCGACTACCGCTTTCAGTTTCTGCAGAGCGGCTTGCATCATCGGGGCATGATTCTGACCGCGCGCAATCGTGACCGCCAGTTCGTTCAACACCGCCAGCCGGCGCACGCGCAAGCGCGCATCGTCCAACACCACCAGCAACATGCTGGTGGCGAACAACACTTCCGCCAACAGGTACGCTTCACCCGGAATGTGACTGGTGAATCGAGGCCAGTGCAGGCTCAGCGTCACGAGGCCAGCGCCGAAGAGGAAAGGCCCCAGTCCAATACGCCCGAACCGGTAGCGCAACAGTTCGACGGCGGCCGCAGCCGCGATCAGCCGGCAGGCTACCTCCACCCCCAGCCCCAGGGTTTTCGAGTCTGGAAAATAGAACGGGCGCATTACGGCGCAAACCATCAGCACCCACGAGACCGCCACCAACACGGTCAAGGCTCGTTTCGCGTGCGCCGAGATGAGAGCCGCCGCGGCAAACAGTCCCATCGCCAGCACAAAGCCTGCCGGCGCGAATGCCGCCGCCGTCGTTTTCAATGTGACGTGCGACTCGCCCGCGCCCGTCATCCACAGAAACGCAGCATAGGCAACCCAGCCCGCACCCCACACCAACAAACAGCGTTCCCGAAAGACCCGGAAGAAAAGCAGACTGACCGCTACGACGATCAAGGCGGAGGTTTCCCGCGCCGTCAACCACGGGACGGCCAACATGCCCACCGAATTCCCGAATATCCCGGCTGGATGCATAAACAGACGCAAGATAGACGCACGAACTCCTAAGCTCTTGAATATCACGCTCGGACCTCGTCGTTGCCGGATTTCGGTCCCCGGTAGGTTACTTTCGGAACGTGAAGTCCGAGCTAGAATGAGCGATACATTACACTCAGGGACATGCCTAACGATCGCATTCTCGTGGTAGACGACGAGGAGACAATCCGGGAGATTGTTTCCTCGATGCTTGGCGGAGCCAATTTTCAGACGCGCCAAGCCGCCAGTGGCATCGAGGCCTTGGCGATTCTGGAATCGGGTGAAGATTTCGATCTGGTTCTCTCCGACCTGATGATGGCTGAAATGGATGGCATTGCCCTTTTGGAGCGCGCCAAGGAACGATACCCTGACATGCCGATCGTGATGGTCACCGCGGTCCACGACATTCAGGTGGCGCTGCAGGCGCTGCGCAATGGGGCGTATGACTACCTGCTCAAGCCTTTCGAGCGCGAGCAATTGCTGGCCACGGTCCGCCGCGCGCTGGAAAATCGCCGCCTCAAGCGCGAAAACGATGCCTATCGCACCAACCTTGAGTCGCTGGTGGCGGCCCGCACCCAGCAATGGAAGAACGCGCTGTCCGAACTGGAAAAGTCCTACGACATCACCCTCGAAGCCCTGGGCGATGCTCTCGACCTCAAGGACGCCGAAACCTTCGGCCACACCAGACGCGTCACCGCATTCACCATCGCCCTTGCTAGCAGAATGGGCCTGCCTAAGGAACAGATCAGGGTAATTGCCCGCGGAGCTTTCATGCACGACATCGGCAAGATGGCCATTCCGGACAAAATCCTGAACAAGCCCGGCAAGCTCACGGACGACGAAATGGCCATCATGCGCGAGCACGCCTATTTGGGCTACAACATGCTCCGCAAGATTCCCTTCCTGGCGGAGGCAGCGGAGATTGTTTACGCCCACCAAGAACGCTACGACGGGACAGGATATCCCCGTCGATTGAAGGGCGACGAGATCCCCCTCGGCGCACGCATGTTCTCGATCGCCGACACCCTCGACGCCATGACGATGGACCGCGCCTATCGCCCTGCACAATCATTTCAGGCCGCTCGCGAGGAAATCGAACGCTGGTCAGGAAGACAGTTCGATCCTGAGATCGTGAAAATATTCCTCGAAACGCCCGACCATATCTGGGAAGACCTGCGGAAAGACATCAATGAGCAGAACCCGAATGTGCCGAACTCGTCTTTACCGAAAATCTAGCCACCGACTCGCTGGCTGAGATTGCGATGCGGGACGCGCAACCCCAGCCAGCATACCCACACCAGGCCGCCGGGCATCGTTTAGCCCTCGTCGCTTCATCCTAAGGGACAGAGAAGCTGATCCAAACGGCCCCACCACGGTCGTCTGCCGTTCTGGGGCAATGAACCGGCGCCCGCCAGAATGTGCCTGTTTCACATCTGGCGGGTAGACCGGGCCTTCATCGGCCTAACTCCCCGGTAGCGGCGCAAGCTTGCCGCGTCTCTCTCGGCGATGTCCGGTTGGACGCGATCTTTTCCTCGCGCTTCTTTCTTCGGCCCTTCTTCTTCCGCCCTTTTGGATTGCAACTTGCGAAACTGGGCGCGTTCTAACTTCAAAGGTGTATAAGGGAGGCTTCGCTTCGGTTTCCATATTCACCTTCCAAGATGAGGATTTGAAGGTCGACAAGACGCAGGAGAAATCCGATGAAAACCGCCCTGGCCGCTGTTTGCGCCGTTCTTGTTCTAAGCGCTCACGCGAACGCGCAGAGTCCCACGCTCAACGCCATGCCCAACACCGTTTTTGTCGGCGCCGACGGCAAATTTGAAACCGCACCGGATATCGCGCTCATCCAGTTCAACATTTCGGCGCAGGCCGACACCGCCAAAGAGGCCTATGACCTGGCCGCCAAACAAGCCGAGGCTACACGCCAGGTTCTGCGCGCCAACGGCATCGATCCCAAGTCGGCGGAAATTGGCTTCTTCGCTGTGAATCCCCAGTACGACTGGAAAAGTTCCAAGCAGAAAGTCATCGGCTACCAAGTCACGAGCAGCGTCAGCTTGAAGCTCAAGGATTTTTCCAAGATCGGCCCGGTGACCCAGCAGCTTGCCGACGCCAGCGTCAGTGAAAGCCAATCGCTGAGCTACACGCTGGACTCGACCGACGAGGCCAAGAGCAAAGCCGTGGCCGACGCCTACCGGCGCGCCCGCGCTTCCGCCGAGTCCCTCGCCACGGCCAGCGGACGCATGCTCGGCGAGCTCTCCTATGCGTCCGTCGACATCTCGGAGAACATTCGCGTCATTGCGCCCATGCTGCGGCGTGCCATGCCCATGGCCATGGCAGCCCAGGGACCCACGCCGACCGAGGAGTTCTCTCCTCAGAAGGTGACGGTCACGGCGCATGTGAACGCCATGTTTGTGTTGAAGTAGTTTGTGTGGGGACGGGCGCCTCGCCCGTCATGCCGGGCGGGGACGCCCGGCTCTCCACTAATCGTTCCGAACAATGACCTCGCGCCGTGAGGAAATCCGGCTGGCATCGACGGTTACATCCCGTTGGATCTCCATCTCGATCGAAGTTCCCGGCCCCAGCCGCACGTCGGCGCCGCGCGACAGCATTCCAATCGCCAGCCCCGCCACTCCTCCAATTCCCGCTCCGATCCCTGCTCCCTTGCCTCCGTTGGTCACCGCGCCGATCACCGCGCCCGTGCCGGCCCCCTCCGCGGCTGACTTGACTTTTCTCCCGGTCTCGCTATCCTGGCGAATCGTCCCTTCCGAATCTTTCATCGTGGTCTGCTCCGCCCCGGGCGTATTCTCGATCGAGCCTCCCAGCAGCACCGTGTAGCCGTTGGGATAAATCATCGAGGTAAAGTGGATCAGCACCTCGGCGCGCCCCTTCACGTGCCCACCGCGCTGCGCGCGCTCGATCTTTCCCTGGATATACGTGCCCGCCGGAATCACGACCCGGTCATTAACCACAAAAGGGAAGGCCGTCTCGGCATAGACCGGATCCCCCGTCTTAGCCGTCTTGGTCGAAATCGCTTGCTTTAGCGATAGCGGAATCCTGGTTCCCGCTGGGATGGTCAGCGTTGGCTTCTCAGACTCCACCGAGGTCGCCGCCGGGTTAGGAGCCAGGCTCGACTGGGCAGCCGCGATTCCCGCCAATAACACGATCCAAATACCAGCAACACGAATCTTCATCGAAGGCCTGCCTCTTTCACGATTATTAAGCAACCTGCTTGCAATCTCAGATGCGTCCACCCGAGCCCCGGTTAGCTGGGAAGCGGACTTTCGCGCATCGCCAACCTGCGCTGCGGCCGCTACTTGTATAACAAATACTTTTCCCGCAGGCGCACAAACCCGTCCAGCCGCTCCTGCCAGTCCTCGGCGATCCGTCTCGGGTCTTCGCCAGCGCCAATGGCCCCGAGCACCGCCTGGTTGACGAGCAAATCGGCCATCCGCTCAAGCTTGAAGTCATTCGGATACAGCTTGTGCAGCGCCGCAGCCAGCTCGATGCCCAATTCCGGCGAGTCCAGAGTATTCCGATCCAGAACGATCAGGTTCACGCCCTCACACCGTTCCCCGGCAAAGTTGCTCGATGACGGAGTAAAGGCAACCGGCACGAATCGCACGCTCTGAATCTCGCGCCCGTTCAAATAAGCCGCCAGTTCCCGGCCCTTGATCCAGGGCGCGCCCACGACCTCGAACGGCGTATCCGTACCCCGCCCCACCGAGACGTTCGTCCCTTCAATCATCCCCACTCCCGGATATAGCGTCGCCTCGTTTAGGCTCCGCAGATTGGGCGAAGGATTCACCCACACGACTCCGGTCGAGTCGAACCAGTCCCCCGGCTGCCAACCCTCCATCGCCACCACGTTGAGCCGCGCCCCGATGTGCCGTTCGGCGTTAACCATTTTCGCCAGTTCGCCCAGAGTCATGCCGTGGCGCACCGGCTCGGGAAAGTAATTGGTGAAATTCTCTCGGCCCTCATTCGAATTGGAATCGGACATGGGTCCTTGCACAAACGACCCCGTGATCGGATTCGGCCGGTCCAAAATGAATATGTCAACTCCCGCCTTCGCGGCCGCTTCCAGAAAATATCCCACCGTCGCCTCGTAGGTGTAAAAGCGCGCACCCGCATCGGCCAGGTCGATTACCACTGCGTCCAGCCGTTTCAGCACGTCGGCCGGCGGACGCCGCGCCGCCTCCGTCGCCCCGTACACGCTGTAGACCACAACCCCAGTCGCGGCATCCTTCGTATTCTTGACGTCCGTCGTATCCAGCGTTCCCGTCACCCCATGCTCGGGACTGAAAATCGCGTCCAGCGAAATTCCCGGCACCTTCGCCAGCACGTCGATCGTCCGGCGACCTTCCGAGTCGATGCCGGTCTGATTCGTCAGCAGTCCAATGCTTCGAGGATTCCCGCCTCTGCCGGGATGCAGCGCCGCGAACTGCGTTTCCTCGAGCACGTCGATTCCCGTCTTCACGGTTCCATTCCGCACCGGCAGCTTGCGTGCCGCGCTTTGCATTTCGTTGTAGCCGGTGATGGTTGCGATCCGCATTTTCTCCGCTTCTACCGGATCGAGCGCCAGTGCAGCCGCCACCGCCGTCGCAACCTTCGTCCGCAGCGAGATCGCGTTTCCCCTCCCCTTCATATGCACCGCGTTCGTCAGCAGCACGATGTAAGTTTTGGTCGCCGGATCGATCCACAGCGACGTCCCCGTAAACCCCGTATGTCCGTACCCGCCGACCGGCAGCAATTCCCCACGGTTGGTGGAAAAAGGAGAATCAATGTCCCACCCGAACCCGCGCACCGCGGTTCCATTCACGGGCTGTTGCGGCGAAGTCATCTTGGCAATCGTCGCCGGAGTCAGCACGCCTCGGCCGCCATCCAGCAAAGCTTGGGCAAAAATCGCCAGATCGTCGGCGGTGGAGAACAATCCCGCATGACCCGCCACGCCGCCCATCCGGCGAGCCGTGGGGTCATGCACCACACCGCGCAGCATGTGATGATTTTCATCCTCTTCGGTCGGAGCAATGCGATTCAGCCACGAGGAAGGAGGAAGGTAGCGAGTCTCCTTCATGCCCAGCGGCACAAAAACATGCTTCGCCGCGTACTCATCAAGCGATTCGCCCGACAGCCGCTCGACCAGCGCCCCGAGCACCTCGAAGTTAATGTCGCTATAAACAAACTCCGCTCCCGGAGCCCATTCCGGAGCTCCCTCAAACGCCATGCGATACGCCGTGTCTTTGCCCTCCCACTTCTTCCCCAGTTCGAGATCTTCGGATAGGCCCGAGTAGTGGACCAGCAACTGCCGGATCGTAATATCCTGTTTCCCGTTCTGCCCAAACTCGGGAAGATACTTGGCGACCGGATCGTTCATGCGAAACCTTCCCTGCTCCCAGAGCTGCATGACGGCCGGCGTGGTCGCCAGGACCTTGGTCAGCGAAGCGCAATCAAACACCGTATCCAGCGTCATCGCCTCGCGCCGAGGTTCGATTGCACGGCTGCCATAGGCCTTGCGATAGACCACCTGCCCGTCGTGCCCGATGACGAGCACCGCGCCCGGAATCAACTGCTGGGCGATGGCGTCGTCGACGATGGGGTCGAGAACGGCGAGGCGCGAATCCAGCGGGGTCTGGGAAAACGCGGCGGTGGAAAGCAGGAGGGTGCAGAGCAGTAGTCTTCTCGGGAAGTGTTTCATGTCTCTGTGACTCTACATGACCGAGGAGATGCGGCTCAAGACTGAGCCTTATCAACAATGCGTTTGGAGTAACTCCCCGTTTGCCTCAACCCGCCGCCTTTGCTATAACCCCATCAGTTCACAAAACACCCTTGAACCTGACGCTGCCCAATCGAGAGTCTGGTTTTTCCTTCCTGGTGCGCAATTTCGTTGCGCAGGACGATCGGTTTCGCGATGCTTTCGGCATCCTGAAAACGGCCATCGCAGCCCGCGCGTTCCCCGCGTGCTCGCTCGCGGTTACCCTCGGAGGAGAACTTGTCGCCCACAAGGCCTTCGGCCGCTTCACCTACGATCCGGGGTCGCCTGAAATCACCGCCGCGAGCCTCTTCGATCTCGCTTCGCTCACCAAAGTCGTCGCCACCACCGCGATGGCCATGATCCTTTACGCGCGCGGCTTGCTCGATCTCGAAGCCGACGTCACCGCCATCGTTCCCGAATTCGCCAGTAACGATGCCGGCCGCTCGGATGTCACTCTGCGCATGCTGCTCGCGCACTGCTCCGGTTTGCCCGCCTATGAGAAGCTTTTCCTGCGCGCCCCGACTCGCGAGGACCTTCTACGAGCCGCTTGCGATGCCCAACTTACTGCCGTCCCCGGGGCACGCGCCGAATATAGCGACATCGGCTTCATTATTCTCGGCGCCGCGCTCGAACGGCTCGCCGACGAATCCCTCGACGTGTTCTGCCAGAGGGAAATCTTCGGTCCGCTTGGCATGGCTCGCACGACCTTCAATCCCGCGCAAGCATTGAAGGAGTTCATCCCGCCCACCGCCGACGATCGCACCTTCCGCCACCGTGTTATCCAGGGCGAGGTGCAGGATGAAAACGCGAGCGTGATTGGCGGCGTTGCCGGACACGCGGGCCTGTTCTCCACCGCCGAAGATCTGGCCCTCTTCGCGCACGCCATGCTCAACGGTGGACGCCCCATCCTCCGCCCCTCGACTGTCGAACTGTTCGCACGCCGGGAGCCCGCGCCCGCAGGCACTTCTCGAGCGCTGGGCTGGGATACGCCCTCGCCTCCTTCACAATCCGGAAAATACTTTTCGTCCTGTTCCTTCGGACATCTGGGTTACACGGGCACATCGCTGTGGATCGATCCGGAGCGCCAACTTTCCATCACTCTGCTCACCAACCGAACCTGGCCTGATTGCCAGAACCAGGCAATCAAACAGGTGCGTCCGGCGTTTCACGACGCGGTGATCGAAGCTCTGGGGAAAAGTGCGTGAAACGCCAACTCTCGAAACGCAAAGCGTCGATTCGCAAAGCGGCGACCGCCAAAGCAACGATCGGCAAAGCAACGACCGCGGAACTGCGGCGGCTGGGCACCGAGAAAACAAATCCCGCCTCCACGAATCTCGATCGCAAGTCCGCGCTCAAAATCGCGCGCATCATCAATCGCGAAGATGCCAAGGTCGCGGCTGCCGTTAAACGCGCGCTCCCGCAAATCGCGCGGGCGATCGATCTGATTGCTGCCGCACTCTCCCAGGGCGGGCGCCTCATTTACGTGGGCACCGGCACCAGTGGACGCATCGCGGCCCTCGACGCCGTCGAATGTCCGCCCACCTTTGACGTCGATCCGCATACCGTCCAGTTCATCATCGCCGGCGGACCCAGAGCGCTGGCGGCAGCCGTCGAAGCCGATGAAGACTCACGCCCGCTCGGCCGCAAAGAAATCGCGAGGAAGAAGCCCACCAAGAAAGATGTCGTCGTGGGCATTGCCGCCAGCGGACGCACTCCCTTCACCATCGCCGCCCTCCAATATGCGCGCGCGCGCGGCGCAAAGACTGTGGCCGTCGTCTGCAACCCGAACTCTCCGCTCGGCAAAGCCGCGCACGTGGCCATTGTCGCGGAGGTTGGCGCGGAAGTCGTCGCTGGCTCCACGCGAATGAAGGCCGGCACGGCGCAGAAGATGATCTTGAATATGCTCTCCACCGGGGCGATGACGCGTCTCGGCCACGTCTATGGCAACCTCATGGTCAATGTCCGCCCGCGAAACGAGAAGTTGGTCGAACGCGGGGTGGACATCGTGGAACGCGCCGCTGGACTCGGCCGCCGAGCCGCGCGCAAGCTGCTTGCTGCCGCTGGAGGCCGCGTCGCCGTAGCCATGGTCATGGCTAAGGCTGGAGTTAGCGGCGCTCGCGCCGCGGCGGCTTTGAAAGAAGCCCAAGGCCAAGTGCGCCGGGCAATCGCGCTGGCAAGACTTGGATTGAAGTTTGGGTTCTAACGGCGAAAAACATAACCACAGGGGACACACGTTTTCACAGGGGAGAGCGCGGGCGGAGTTTGGGTCGGATTTCTAGCGACGGCCACCCCGCAATCCTTGAGGTCATCTCATAATGAACCTAGTCAGTAAGCTGCCAGGCCCTCAGGGGCTAAAGCCCGCATCTCTATTGGCTCCGGGCGGCACGGCTGAAGCCGTGCCCTTCCCAAAAC
>JBAVVP010000147.1:0-2191 GCA_049697355.1 Terriglobales bacterium | reverse complement strand
GATACCCGCCAGCTGCGTCCGCATCGCCGAGAGTGGAATCCGATCGGGCGCGGACCTGGCTCGTCTGCGCTCCGCCGGCTACGACGCATTTCTGATTGGCGAATCGCTGATGAAGGCTCAGCGGCCTGGCAAAGCATTAGCGAAGTTGATGGACGAAGCAAAAGTTGCGGTCTGTAAGTAGCGGGTTTGCTGACAGCTGAGAGCTGAGAGCTGACAGCCGCTTTTATGACTTGGATCAAGATCTGCGGAATCACGAACCTTGACGACGCGCTAGCCGCCAGCGATGCGGGCGCGAACGCGTTGGGATTCGTTTTCTATCCGGAGAGTCCACGCCACGTCAGTGTAGAAACTGCGCTCTCCATCGTCGCCAAGGTACCGCAGCCAATAGAAAAGGTCGGCGTCTTCGTCAACGAAACCGTGGACCGCGTGCTGGACACCGTCAAACAGGCGGGCCTTACCGCTGTGCAATTGCACGGCGATCAGAGCGTGGAATTCAGCCGCGCGTTGTTCCAGAAACTTGCGAACGCACCCGGCCGCCCCACGATTTTCCGCACCTGGGCTGCGAAAGTTTTCGACGTTCCGGCTGGACAATCGGTGGGATGGGATCCGGTCGCGGTTGGACTGGTAGAGCCGGATGAGGCGTACAAGGGCAAGCGAGTGCACAAAATCCACGTCGCAGAAAACGGCGACCTCTTTCTTGAAACCCACGGCTTCCGCCCCGGCGTCATCTCGGGCGTCCTGCTCGATTCCTCAAGCGCGGAAAAGCGAGGCGGCACGGGACAGGCTTTCGACTGGGAACGCGTGCAACCCTGGGCCGGAATCATCAACAGCATCAGCAAGCTGATCGTTGCCGGCGGCTTGCGCCCCGGCAATGTGCAGGAGGCAATCCACCTGCTCCATCCGTGGGGAGTAGACGTTGCCTCCGGCGTGGAACGCGAACCGGGCAGAAAAGATCCGCGAAAAGTCCGCGCCTTTATCCAAGCCGTGCGGGCGATGGAAGAGAACTCGTAGTCCGGCAGCCCCGGAGGGGCGTAACAGGATAGCCCGGCACGGAAGTGCCGGGTAGGCAGAAGTGGAACCAATCGAGTCCCGCAAGGACGGCACCCAAGCGCTTATGGCGACTGCAACGATTTCGAAACGTACATCGCTTCACTCCCAAAAACAACCGGCCCCCGGCCGCTTCGGCCCCTACGGCGGCCGCTACGTTCCGGAAACGCTGATGGCCGCGCTCGAGGAACTGGAGCGCGCATACGAAAAAGCCAAGCGCGATCCGAAATTTCAGCAACGCCTCGACCAGTTGCTGAAGACATACGCCGGACGCCCGACGCCGCTGTCGTTCGCCCGCCGCCTCACCGCAAAACTTGGCGGCGCAAAGATTTATCTCAAGCGCGAAGACCTGCTCCACACCGGCGCCCACAAAATCAACAACTGCCTAGGACAAGGCTTGCTCGTCGAACGCATGGGCAAGCACCGCGTCATCGCGGAAACCGGAGCCGGCCAGCACGGAGTCGCCACCGCCACCGTCTGCGCCCTGCTCGGCTTCGAGTGCGTAGTCTACATGGGCACCGAAGACATGCGCCGCCAGGAACTCAACGTCTTCCGCATGAGGCTGCTAGGCGCCGAGGTCCGCGGCGTCGATTCCGGGTCGCGCACGCTCAAAGACGCCATCAACGAAGCCATGCGCGACTGGGTCACCAACGTTCGCACCACGCACTATTTGTTAGGCAGCGTGTTAGGCGCGCATCCCTATCCCACCATGGTGCGCGACTTCCACCGCGTAATCGGTCGCGAAGCCCGCGCCCAAATCCTCAAAGCCGAAGGCAAGCTGCCCAAAGCCATCATCGCCTGCGTCGGCGGAGGTTCGAACTCGATAGGAATTTTCTACGACTTCATCAAAGACAAGAAAGTAGAGTTGATCGGCGTAGAAGCCGGAGGCCGAGGCGAAGCCCTAGGCGACCACGCCGCCCGCTTCCGAGGAGGATCGCCCGGTGTACTGCAGGGAACATTCTCGTATGTCTTGCAGGACAAGTCCGGCCAGATCGCACTGACGCACTCAGTCTCAGCAGGCCTAGACTATCCCTCAATCGGCCCCGAGCACGCCGCGCTTCACGACACGGGCCGTGCCGAGTACCTGCCCGCTTCCGACGCCGAAGCGCTCGAAGCCACGACGCTGCTCGCGCGCACCGAAGGC
>JBAVVP010000146.1:0-4665 GCA_049697355.1 Terriglobales bacterium | reverse complement strand
CTTTAGCCTTTTCTGAAAATGAAGTCACCAGGCGGCCGGCCGTATCCTTGTCGAGATTAAGTCCGGGATTGAATCCTAGCGAGAAGGTCAGTTCCCTGATCGTGCCCCCCAGAATCGCATCCTTAATCTTCTTTTTGAGAATGGTCAGGTCGGCCTCCAACTGCTCAAAACCCTTGGGACCGACGTGCAGCGTGAACTTTATCTCGCTGCCTAACTTCTTCCCAAGTCCCGACGGCGCCTCCCAAGTCACCTCGACTGTGGTTTCAATACCCCCCGGGCCAGCAACGATCGCTGCCTCCACCTCCGGTCCGCCTTCTTTCTTCGGCGGCTGCGAGGACGATGACGCGGGAGACTTGTCTCCAGGTTTGGGAGTGGGCGTTGGAGTTGAGGGCGGGATTACATAATCCGGTGGAAGATTGAGGTTCGGGCGCTTCCTCTTGTTCGTGCCGGTCGGATCGAATGTCATCCAGTCTTTCGCTGGCGGCAAACCAGTTACCCGAACCTCGACACGCCGATTCTTGGGGTTTCTCTCACCTTTGTCGGGATCGACCTTTGCCGGCGGCTGGCCTGCGGCAGGGTCGAGTTCACCTCGGCTCTTGATCTCGATGCGGCTGGGATTCACTCCCTTTTTCGCGCTCAAGAAGTCACGAACCGCCTTGGCCCGCCGGCGCCCAAGATCTTCGTTGTACTTTTCCTTGCCAACCGTATCGGTGTGCCCCGTCAGGATCACAGTTGCACCGGGAGCATTGAGCAGCCGAGTTTTCAAGGCCGCCAGGCGCGCCAGGTGTTGCGGCGGGATGTCGGTCTTGTCGAAATCAAACTCATCCACAGGAGGCTCGGCGGAATCACCGGCGGAACCAACGACACCAGTTCTCCCGGCAGTGTCGTCCTTGGGACTCCTCTGCAGTGAAACCGGCGCGCCGCCTAATAATGCCCCATCGACCGCTTGGCCCCGAGAGACGCGGTCGGCAGCGGCGCTGGCCATGGTCTCAGAGTCCGCGCCGACCCCACTCGCAGTCTGCTGTACAACGTGGGTCAACTCATGCGCCAGCAAATGCCTGGACGCCTCGGCGTGCGGCGAGTACTGCCCCGGGCCGAAGACGATGTCTTGGCCCACGGTGTAGGCATGAGCTTTGACCGCACTGGCCGAATCCGCGGCCTTCGTATCGGTATGCAGACGCACCTGGCTGAAATCCTGCCCGAAGCGGGGCTCCATGAAGGCACGGGTTCCCGGATCGAGCGGCCTGCCCGGCGACTTCAGCACCTCGTGGACAACGGGCGGTACCGTGCCGCTGACCCCAGAACCGTTGGATTCGCGTTGCAAGGTCATTCCCTTCTTCTTGCATTCCTCGCACTGTTCGCCACCGCCGGTGTGCTGGCCGCAGGCGCACTTGCGCTGCAGGACGCCAGCGACCGCGGCCCCCCGTATATCCGAATCCGACGATCTGCTAAAACCTGCTGTATGCGATCTGCTCATGGTTGCTCCAGTACCTGTGCTGCCCGCATGCACACTGGCGTTGCAACCACGCCGCTCACAGTAGGCGCGAAGCACTCTGCCGTTTTCCCTCGCCTCACCGAGGCGCGCCGATGGTCAGGCATTCGTCTCCTTGCCAGCGCTGGTCCCTCGCTCCACGCCATCTTTGACCCTCCTGTCTGCCAAGGTCACAGCGTGCTCATCATTCCTGATGACAAATTGCGGCCGTGAAACCCGTACCCCGTAACTGCTCGTCGGTGGGCAGCCGGCCAACACAATCGCCCGCCTTTTGTGCGAAATCTGCGGCTCGGCTACCGTATTGATCCATCGCGTCATTCCACTCCTTGACGGCGCTATTGAACTGCGCCGGCAACATCGAATTCGTTCCCTTGAAAGCGGGGGGCGGAGTGTTCCGGAAAAATGTAAGCCACGCCTCGCCGTGTGATCGCTCGTGATATCGAAGGGTCGGCTCGTCCTGTGGACGCGTGCCGACTCCGTACGCAGAAGATTTGTGTTTGGCCTCCTCCGAAGGAAACTCGGTCCAAATCGTCCCGTTAATCTCAACGGCAGGGATAAGTCCACTCACCGGTTGATTAGCATTTTCCGGAGTGACTGGGATCGGTCCTGGCCCACTGTAACGAAATTCGAGATGCGTGAACCCGTGGTCAATGAGTGCCAGATTGATCTGATCTTGCCGCGCAAGGATGTGCACTCCATTAATGGTGAAATCGGCCTGTCCGCCAGGGGTGACGGTCGCCTCCGAAGGGACCGGCGCAGTAATGTTCGCCAGCGCTCCCGCCCGGCGAATCGATTCTTTGACCGCAGGATCTGTAGCATTCGCGTCGTATTCGGCGATCTCGTCGGGATTGAGGCCTCGCAAACGCGAGACCAGCGCCTCACCCGCATCGGCGGCGGTTAACGTCATCGCCTCGATGATTCGGCGATTGCGTCCGCTGAACTTCGACCAAATTCGTTCGCGGCCGATGGAGGCGACGATCTGCGCACGGTCCGATTGTGATCGGCGTAAGAGGGTAATGATCGCTCCCTCGTCAAGAAATGAAGTGTGCCCTCCCAGCATCTCCTGAACCAGCCAGGTTTTCGTCTGTGTGTCGTAAGGCCCAAACTCATTTTCCCGGGACACACACGCCCGGGCCTTGTTGTCGCTGAAAATCTTGTCTTCAGGCGCCTTTCTTTGCTTCAGGCCCGCCAGGTACTCTCGCAGGTCCGCCGCCGGGAAGTATTCAAGTCCAAAGAGGCGCGGAATGAAGAGTAGAGCGTCCAGCAAGGCGCTTCCGATCGAGCGCAGGGCACCACCTATCGAGCGCTGAACGCGCAACTGCGGGGATACGGACAGGGACGGGGATTTGCCGCCCACAACCATCGCCGCAGAGAACATGTCGGCCTCTCTCTCGTAGGCGTCATTTGGTTCGCCCATCTCCACCCTCGCAGGCGTGCGTGTCAGGTTTCCCTGCTGCACCACATGGGTCAGTTCGTGCGCCAGCAACCGTCTCCCGCTGCTGTTTGCCGGTGAATAGTGCCCCGCACCGAACACAACGTTGTTTCCCACCGTGTACGCCAGTGCGCCGACCGCTCTTGCCGATTCGGCAGCTTGCTGGTCGGTGTGCACTCGCACATGGCTGAAGTCGTGCCCGAATCGTGAAGTGAAGTAGGTCTGCGTCCCTTCATCTAGTGGCTGACCGGGCGAGCGCAAAACGTCGTGCACGATGGGTGGCGCGATAGCCGGAGCCGCCGAACCATTGGCATGGCGCTGCAGCGGCATCTTCTTTTTCTTCTTGCACCCCTCGCAATCACCGCCGCCGGTGTGGTCACCGCAGTCGCACTTGCGTTGCAACCTGAAGGGCGCTGGACCTACTTCTCCGCCTTGTCTTTTCGCAAGCAATGGGCCATTCCTAGTCACGAGTTCGTCACCTCTGGTACACAAATCAACAAGTGGAAAATACCTTGGACCCTAGCAATCGACTTGTCTGATCCCGCCGTTCCATTCAGTCGCCGGGTGAGCCCAGCCAGACTTTCAGGTTTCCTCATTCAGCTCTCAGTCCGCGGCTTTGCGGGGTTCCACCTCTAGCAGAAATTGGTCACCGTGCAGTCCTTGACTTCTCGCTTCGCCCTCGACTTTGACGTCTGGATATATCCTTTGACGGCGTAGGACACCCTCCTTCACGATACGTTTGCCGATGACCCCTCCCGGCCATTCCCTGATCCCCCCGAGGTAGACCACTTCGTCACGGTCGGTGAGTATCACGGCGCCGGCCTTGGCGTTGTGAGCCACCCCTCTTATCGAGACTCGCTGGCCGAGTGCTTTTTCCAAATCAACCGGTTTTTCACGCATAAGATTCTCCGCAATCAGGACCTAATATCGAGCTAACCGATGGCGACGCCAACGCAGAACACTTGGCGATCGAAATCGGCTAAGGGTCGTGAGTATTGTTTGAGGTTGCTCTCATAGGCCTCCATGGAACCTCCACACTCCGGATTCGAAACCAGCGTTGTATCACAGTGGTTGGCGTGCCACCATTTACCGGTTTTTTCGTCGTAAAGCCCGTAGTCAAAATTAGTGAATCCGGGTTTTGCTTCATAGTTGTACCCGCTCATATCGACTTTGCCAGTCTTCGGATCGGGCTCGTAATCCTTGCCCCCAGACCAGAATCGCTTAGAAAACAGCAAAGCTTTGCGCGCAGGAAAGTGGGCAGCCAGGAAGTCCTTCATCTTTTGTTGCGCCTCAAATGCCTGACTGAAAGTGCCATAACAATTGCTTAGGTCGGGCGAGCCTAACGTTCCCAGATTCAGGGCAGTAATGCCAATGCAGCCCCGACCCAGAACGTGTTTTTCCGCCGACGTCATAGAACGCCCGTGCTCCTTCTCCCATTTATCGATGTATTGATCAACGGAGTATGTCCTCAATTCCTCTTTCCCGCGCGGGTGCAGAGAGTTGAGGAGCGGATAGAACCCATAGAGCCGATCAAGCTCTTCTCCGCCAAAACCCTGGTAGAGCTTTTCCAGGCCAATGCGGGTGCCGATTGTTTCACGCTCGTCTTTGGATGCGGCTTGCAGAATCGTCAGAATGGCTTGTTGGTCGTCATCCCCGACGAATCCCGAAAGCATTTCCCGGACGAGCAGGGTGCGGATGCGCAAGTCTTCGCGCTTGAACATGCCCGTGTTAACAATGGCTC
>JBAVVP010000145.1:0-1776 GCA_049697355.1 Terriglobales bacterium | reverse complement strand
GATTATGACTTCGGAAGTAGTGACTCTCGAGGTGATGGCGACCATACCGATTGACTGCGATTTCTGGTCGGAAGACGATGGCTGGAAAGGGCTATGTAAAAGTCTGTCAGTCACGGTCCGTGGCAGTAGTTTCGAAGATGCCAAGAAGAACATGGCAGGTGAATTACAGGTGCATATCGAAGGAATCCTGCGTGAGCATCCTAAGAGAAGTGCGCGGCGAATTGCCTGAGAGCTTTTCCCCCCTCTACTCTGGCATCCGCTGAAGCGGCCCATCACCCCAAGAATGTTGCTGACTCTTGGCGGGCCGGGTAGGTGGCGAAAAATCGCGATATCGCTCATTGACGGATCGTGAGCGTAAGGCTGATTTCGACAATTACCCGAACAAACAGGAGAAAGCTCGCTCCGTCGGTCCACCGGCGGACTTGCTACAACTTCGGAAGCTTAGAAACGACCTCCTCAACCACCTCTCCATGGTCGTCATTCTTGAGCGAACGCGGATGCGTCCGCCAGTTCAACTCTTCCAGCCGTTTCAGCATCTCCCTCCCGCACGCTTCGCGAGCTTTACAATGTTCACAATCTGGGCTGTGGATTCTCAGGCGGGCCAAAAGGTAGCGGATCTGACCTCTCAAGTTCACAACCCACCTGCCGCCCGACGGGTCCGTCTCACGGGCAAGGACACTCGCTTGCGCTCAGCGAACAGGCGGACCCGGTCGATGTGAGGATAATCAGCACCCATCTTTCGCCCGCTAGCAGAATGGCATCGCGCTCCTACCGCTGCTCCACACTTAGGACATGGTACGGTCAGAAAGTCGGTTTTCATGGCAACAGCGCCCAGATAACCGGGTGCCTTTTGCCTCAGGGGGTGTTGCGTCCCGCCGGTGGGAACTGCTCTTCGGGGAGGCAGAACAGATGATACATGAATCGGTGATATGAGTCACATCTTGATGTGCGGTGATCGCCAGGAGCCAACCCCGCTTTTACCATTGTTCGCAGCCACTTCGCTACTACGACGGAATCAAAGTGGACGCAGCTACTGATGCGGAATGAGGGGGTGCGTCCTGCTTTTGCTTGAAAATCGTTTCGTGAAACGGACAGCATGTGTGCGAGTTCGTCAGCCATAAAAGCGTGACCAGTCTGTTCGATCTGGTCAGCCAGAGATGGAGTTGAGGTCATAAGATCGGCGGAACAGGAATCCCCGGTCGGCTCATGATGTTCCTCTGCAAACACTGCCGCACAGTCGCCCAAGGCGGAGTATGATCGGGGCCTATGGCGATACCGGTTGCTCTCCCCGCGGCAAAGCGCAAACGCGGCAACCCCAATTGGGGGCGCCCCATTGCGCCGTTGCTCGCTCTGCCTACTGGATTTGAAATGCGGGCCAGGCAACTGCAACTCACCAAAGAGACGTATACCTCGTCGGCGGAACTCCGCGCCTGGTGCGAGCGTAACAGGAATCGTGTCTACATCCCCGAATGGCTCCTTGAGGAGTGGGGCATCACCGTAGACGCAATTTTCGGCGGCGTGACCCGACCACGCAACAATTCGTGACCCAGTCCGCGATTGAACCCGACCGACCCGAGGTCTAGAATTTATGGAGAATTTATGTAAGGACTATTCCGTGGGAGGTGGTCTATGCCCCACTACCAGTTCTTCTGCCACGCCTGCAAGCAAACATTCTCAAAGGTGCTGACGCTTGCCGAATACGAGGAAGGCGAAGTCCTCTGTCCGCATTGCGGCAGCAATAACGTCGAACAGAGTTGGTCCGCATTCTACCGCATC
>JBAVVP010000144.1:0-3001 GCA_049697355.1 Terriglobales bacterium | reverse complement strand
TTGCGCTGGTGTTTACGCTGTTGAACATCCAAGGAGTGAAAACCTCGGCCCGCGTGAACTCGGCGCTGGCGGCGGGGATGGGCGTGGTGATCGCAATCTTCTTTGTGGTCGCGGCACGCTACATTTTCGGGCACCCGCACGACGGCGCAGGCTTTTACACTCGGCCCTTCTACGACCCGACGCTCTGGAACACAAAGGCTGTCCTTGGCGGAACATCGATTGCGGTGCTCACCTACATCGGCTTCGACGGCATCTCCACCCTCTCGGAAGAAGCGGAGAACCCGCGCCGCAATATTCTGCTGGCAACGGTGTTGACCTGCCTGGTGATCGGCATTCTGTCTGCCGTTGAGGTCTACGCCGCGCAGCTGATTTGGCCCGCGTCGCAGCCTTTTCCAGATGTCGACACCGCCTTCGTTCACGTCGCCGGCCGCGCCTGGATGCCGATGTTTGGCATCATCGGATTCACTCTGCTGGTCGCCAACTTCGGATCGGGCATGGGCGCGCAGATCGGCGCCGCTCGGCTGCTCTACGGCATGGGACGAAGCAACGCGCTGCCGAAATCGTTCTTCGGAGTGGTGGACGCGAAACATCGAGTGCCGCGGAATAACGTGTTGTTTGTGGGCACCATCGCGTTGATTGGCGCGTTCGTGATGAGTTACGGACTCGGCGCCGAGATGCTCAATTTCGGCGCGCTCATCGCCTTCATGGGCGTGAACGCCGCCGCTTTTGTGCGCTATGTCGTACGCGATCACAAGAGAACCTTGTCGTTTATCGCGCCACCTGTCCTAGGGTTCGTGATCTGCCTGTTGCTCTGGCTCAGCCTGAGTACTCCCGCCAAGATTGCCGGCACCATCTGGATGGCAGCGGGAATCGCCTTCGGCGCCTGGAAGACGCGCGGTTTCCGCGGAGACCTGGTGAACTTCGATATCCCAGCAGAGGAGTAGGGAAAGTCAGAAGTAAGAAGTCAAATTGTAGAAGTAAGAAGCTCTCCGCGCGATCGGCGCCCTGACAGCAAGAGCCGTCACTTCTTCAATTTGACTTCTTACTTCTGCAATTAACTCATTCCACGTTCCAGCCGCTCACTTCGACCGCTGGCTTCGCCGCTCCCAGGCTGTTGGAGCGATAGGTTGCCGTAATCTCTCGCTTCTCGCCGGGCTGCAGCGAGATGTAGTTGTCCTGCCAGACGACCGGTAGAATTTCCTCGCCGCCTTTGCCCTTGTCGAGTTTCAGACGCACGAAAAACGCCAGGGACTTGCTGGGATTCTCCACGATGACACGGGTTACCTCATCTTCGCTCTTGCCATTGTGCTCGCTGCGGCTCGATACCTTCAGCTTCACCTTGGGTAACTGAGCGAGCGCCGTGTAGTCCGCATAGGACGCGGTCGGAGTCACATACCAGTTTGATTTTGCCCAGTCGAGCGTCTCCGGTTTGGTCGAGAGCCAATAGAAGTTTGAGCCTACCAGCTTACCGCTCGGATCGGTTACGCGAAGGTCGAGAAAGTATGCCGGCGATAGTCCTTCGATTTGCGGCAACTCAAACACCTTTGCGGTGCTGTCGGCAGGCGCATCGACCGCAACATCTTTAGAAAACTTCAGCGTTCCATCCAGATTGAACACCCGCGCCTCGAGCTTCAGCCCCTTAGCATCCACATATTGGCTGCTCACGAGCCACAGGGAATGATCGTCGTATCCATAGACGGGGTCGAGTGCCTGCATCGCTTTTTTCGCGCCGAAATATCCGCCGCCCGGCCGCAAATAGTAGTCGTAGAGATGCCAGATCATCGAAGGCCACGCGTTGTTCAGCAGCCACTGGACGACGCCCGTCGAAGTGTACTTGTTTCGGCTGTAGGCTTCGTACATGGCGCGTACGCCTTCATAAGTCATGAGCTGAGATTTGTAAGTGAAGTCTTCCGCGCTGTTAGCCTTTCCGTAGCGCGCATTCAGCGCGTCGGTAAACACCCGCATGGTTTTGAATGAACCGCCGCCCGCGTGAAAATTCCAGTAGTCATCCAGCGGCCCGCTGACCGTCCAAAGATGGTCTTTGGGAACCATGCGCTCGACGCTTTCAATCGGCGGAACCGCCGGCCCCATGCTGGTTTCGGTGTTGAAGCCGTAGGCCCCGCCACACCCGCCCGGGTTGCAGAGATTTTCGTCGGTTCGATAATACGGATCTGACGTCCAATATGAAGGCGCCACATATTCATAGGGCCCGCTCATCTTCATGCCGCTTTCGCCCGTCACTGTGGTCGGCTTCGCCGTGGCCGAAGATACGATCGGATTCGGCCAACGCAGGTCGCTTTCCACCTTCAGATACATCTCTTCCACGTCCGGCGGAGGCGGATTGTCGCTGCCATTCAGCCACATCACCAGGCTGGGATGGCTTCTCAGCCGGTATATCTGGTCGCGCACCGAGGCTTGGGCAATCTCGAAGTCCTCATCTTTCCAACTCCCCCAGTGCTCCCAGAAATGGCAGCAGCACCATCCCGCCATCACCAGAATGCCCTGCCGGTCGGCTATCTCGAAGAATTCCTCGGTTTCGAGTTTGCCTTCGAGGCGAACCGTGTTCAGTCCCAGGTCGCGCACGTAGCGGAATTCTTCGGCGAGCCGCGCTGGCGTTTCCCGCATCATCATGTCGGGCGTCCAGCCGCCGCCGCGAATCAGGATGTTCTTGCCATTGATCTTGAACAGGCGTTTCAGCCGATCGGGCGCTTGCTCGGAGACTTCCGAAGTGATCTCGCGAATGCCGAACTTCGTATGGGACGCGTCGGAAACCGCGCCGTTGATCGCGAAGGAAAGCTTCAGATCGTACAGGTTCGGTGTCCCCATCTGCGTCGGCCACCACAGCCGCGGATGGCTCAGGTTGAGCTGCGGATACTGATTGGGCGAGAACACCACGTCTTTCGACTCCCCCGCCGCGAGGTCGACCGGCTGCGCGAATTCAATGTTTTCAATCGAGCCTTTCAGCGTCCCTTTCACCGGATGATCGCTGGCATTTTTCACC
>JBAVVP010000143.1:0-3185 GCA_049697355.1 Terriglobales bacterium | reverse complement strand
AGCTACAACTATGCTCCGTCCGGAAAATACAATAACGACGTGCTGACTACCATTGGCCCTAAACCCACTAACGAGAATACGAAGCAGAAGCAATACGAATACGATGCCATCGGTCGGCTGACTTCAGTATGTGAGTTGACTGGGACCGCGAATGGCGGCGGTTACTGCGCCCAGACCTCAGCTCAGACCGGATACTGGACCAAGTACACTTACGATGGAGGCGGTCGACTGACAAATGTCGGCCAAAATGTGCAGGGGACAGCACAAAGTCGAGCTTATCAGTACGATGGTCTCGGGCGTCTAACCTCCGAAGCAAATCCGGAGAGCGGCACAACGCTATATGTTTACGATGTCTCTGTTTTTGCTAGCATCTGCGGTGTCCGCAATTCTAACGTAAGCGTCCGGTTGTAACCGTCTAGACAACCGCATAATTGAAAGCCATATTCGTGAAGTGGACACTTACGGAATCGTGTCCACTTGGAGCGGAGATGGACAGTTCCCGGCAGGTTCCAGATGTGCTCACGGGTAAGAGTGAGTCGTTGAGCGCACCGCAGCGGCAGCGGCGTAGCATTGCGGAGAAGCGCCGGATTGTCGAAGAGACGCTGGCGGAAGGTGCGTCGGTAGCGCGTGTGGCGCGTGCGCATGGGATCAACGCCAATCAGGTGTTTGGCTGGCGACGGCTCTACCTGGCAGGAAGACTTGGGGACCGTAAGCCGGCGGCGATGAAGTTGCTGCCGGTTCGCGTGAGCGAGAGTTTGCCCACACCTCTGTCGGTGGGACGCAGTTCCGGCGATTTTACGAAGCCGCAGCCGGGTACGATTCACATCGAACTGCGGCAGGCGCAGGTGCGCATTGAGGGCAGCGCCGATCCGGCGTTGGTGCGCGTGTTGCTGGAGTGCCTACGAGCATGATCGCGTTGCCAGCGAACACGCGCATTTGGATTGCGGCGGGAGTGACCGACTTGCGGCGCGGCTTCACCGGGCTGAGCGCGCTGGTGGAGAGCAAATTGGAGCAGAAGCCGTTCTCCGGACACGTGTTTGTGTTTCGCGGGCGACGTGGCTATCTGATCAAAGTTCTGTGGTACGACGGCGACGGGTTGTGTTTGTTTGCAAAGCGGCTGGAGCGCGGACGCTTCGTGTGGCCGCAAGCTACGAGCGGCACGGTTTCGCTGACGCGAGCCCAGTTGTCGATGTTGCTGGAAGGCATTGATTGGCGGCGGCCGGAGCGCACCTGGGACCCGCAGTTGTCGGTGTAACCTGCGAGATTCTTTGCACAACTTTTTTTGCGTGCACAGGGATGAGAACGTGCGAGTTCATGCGATACTCCGCGTATGTCAGTGGCTTCGCTTCCCGATCTGAACGTCCTTTCTGGGGAAGCATTACGAGCGCTGATCCTGGCCCAACACGAACAGTTACTTTCTGCCGAAGACAGGCTGACAGCCACGCAGGAGCAGTTGCAGTCGCGCGAGCGCGAGATTGAGCATCTGCAGTTGCTGCTGGCCAAGCTGCACCGCATGCAGTTTGGGCGGAAGTCGGAAAAGCTACAGCGGCAGATCGAGCAGTTGGAGTTGCGGCTGGAGGAACTGGAATCGCATCGCAGCGAGAAAGAGTGTAACGCGGC
Source organism: Terriglobales bacterium (assembly GCA_049697355.1). Classification (GTDB taxonomy): domain Bacteria; phylum Acidobacteriota; class Terriglobia; order Terriglobales; family Acidobacteriaceae; genus Acidiflorens. The sequence goes on along the minus strand of JBAVVP010000143.1, from coordinate 1,565 downwards.
AGAACCAGTTCCCGCCATCGCCTCTTCGGCTCCTACGGCAGCGAAACCCACCCGCCGCGCACTACCGGATCATCTACCGCGACAAACGCGCAGGCAGGAGCCGAAGGAAACGGTATGCCCAGAATGTCAGGGCGAGCTGCGCAAGTTAGGCGAAGATGTTTCAGAGATGCTGGAGTACGTGCCCGCCAGTTTCGTGGTGATTCGTCACGTGCGCACCAAGCTGAGCTGCACCAAGTGCGACTGCATTGTGCAAGCAGCAGCGCCGAGTCGCCCGATCGAGCGCGGCGTAGCGGGGCCGGGACTGCTGGCGCATGTACTGGTCTCGAAGTACTGCGATCACTTGCCGCTCTATCGGCAATCGGGGATGTACGCGCGACAGGATGTGGAGCTAGAGCGCTCGACCTTGGCCGACTGGGTGGGCAGCACAAGCCGGTTGCTGGAGCCGCTGGTGGAAGCGCTGCGAGGTTACGTGATGGCGGCAGGCAAGTTGCACGCCGACGACACGCCGGTGCCGGTATTGTCACCGGGGAATGGCAAGACCAAAACCGGGCGATTGTGGACTTACGTTCGCGATGATCGTCCCGCTGGCGACAGTGCCGCCCCCGCGGTGTGGTTTGCCTACTCGCCGGATCGCAAAGGGGAACATCCCGAGCAGCATCTGGAAAAGTTTCGCGGCACGCTGCAGGCCGATGCCTATGCGGGATTCAATCAACTCTACGAAAACGGGCGCATCGAGCAAGCCGCGTGCTGGGCGCATGTGCGCCGCAAGTTCTACGATCTGGAGCAGGCGCATGCCTCTCCGGTGGCGCGAGAAGCGCTGGTGCGGATCGGAGCACTGTATGAGATCGAAGAAACGATTCGCGGTAAGCCGCCGGACGAACGCCGTGCCGTGCGCCAGGCGCAGTCGAAACCTCTGCTCGACTCTTTGCGACAGTGGTTCGAGGCGACTTTGTCGAAACTGTCGCGCAAATCGGAGACCACGGTGGCGATTCGTTACGCCCACTCCCGCTGGGATGCGCTGGTGCGGTATATAGAAGATGGACACATCGAAATCGACAATAACGCCGCCGAACGCTCTTTGCGCGGCGTGGCCCTGGGCCGGAAGAATTACTTGTTTGCGGGATCGGATACAGGCGGAGAACGCGCGGCCGTGATCTACAGCCTGATCGGTTCGGCCAAGCTGACCGGTCTCGATCCCGAGGCCTATCTACGCGAAGTGCTGACCCGCATCGCCGATCATCCCATCAACCGCATCGAGGAGTTGTTGCCCTGGAACATCGGCTCCACTCCCGCCGAAGTGTCCACTTAACCGATTCGTGGACACTTAGCAAGACGGTGCACTTCGGACGCTTACATTTGCTCGAAAACTATGGCATCTGCGGCGATTCGCTACGGGTAGAACCAATCAAGGCTGACACTGATTTGTCGAGATACAATCGAAACGGCACAATTCGATTGGCGGATTTGAGCCGCTATCGGCGGATGACCGCGATAAGAGCGTTCAATACAACCCATGGAGATGACTAATGCCTCTCTCCTTAATTCTATCTCTAGCATTCCTTACG
>JBAVVP010000142.1:0-3985 GCA_049697355.1 Terriglobales bacterium | reverse complement strand
GTTGGATAATCGGGATGCTCGGTCTGATAGTTGAACGCGGCATCTTTCTGGTCGCCTTCGGCGGGAAAGCGCACGTAGTCGAACTGCACTTCATCCACTCCAGACTGAGCTACGAACTTCGCGAGCGCAATGTCATAATCCTGCACCTTGGGATTCGAGGGGTCGGTCCAGACGAGTTTTCCGTTCTCACGCCAGGGCTGGCCCGAACGATGCGACTTCACTGCCAGTTCTGGATGGCTCGTTACCAGATGCTCATCGCGGAAGATGGCGATGCGAGCGATCGCGTGCATGTTCTGGGAATGCAGGAAGTGGATGAGCTTCGGCAGGTCGGAAATGTAGTGGCGCTGTCCGCTGGCCAGCGGATGGTCGAAGGCGATGTTGACGATGCCGTCGCTATCCTTGATGTCGAAGACCACGGAGTTGCCGCCCACTTCGCGCCAGTGGCGGATGATGCGCTCGCCATGATCGCTGCCCGCCATCACCCCAGTCAGATAAATGGCGCGCACTTCGAAATCTCTTGCAACTGGGACCGTTTTCTCTACAATGGGCGATTCCAGAATTCCGGGGATGAGGATCTGTTCTCCGGTTTTGAGGAAAACTCCCTTACGGTCATGGTTGGCGCCGCGGATGGCTTCGGCCAGTTCCGATGAGGTGAGGTATTTTGTCCGCTTCAGATTCTTGCGCGCCACCGACGGAATACTGTCTCCGCGCTGAGCGACGTAAAGCGCTGAACCGGGCGGCACAATGACGGAAACAGGCGCCGGGGGTTCGAGCTTCCTGGTGGCATCGGCTTTCACCGGCACCAACTGGACGGCGTGCGGATTTTGTACTCCGGCCGCAGGTAGTGAAAACAGGCTTAAGCCGGCCAAAGCCAAGGGGAACAGGAAGGAAGCAGGGATTGGGAAAGAGGGTCTAGCCGTCAAAAATCGGGACAAGGGCGTTCTCCGGGTACAAATCTCTTTCCCATTTTGGGCTGTCGGCATTCCTGGCCGCCAGTTACCTCGGGTCAGCGGACTATCGGACAGTGGCCGGGTGGTTTTGGGGCGCAAAGGAAAGTTCCAGCAGTCTGCAAACTATTGCTCTTGGGGAAACTGTGGCTAACGTTGCCCGCCCGTCCTGAAGCAGGCTAGCCGCATCTAAAACGATGAGAAGCGGGGGATTAACAGTTGCCCGGAGGATGGTTAGCGGCTTGCACAAGGTAGGGAGCCGTTGCGGGAGTGCGGCTCCTCCCAAGCGGACACCGAGTGCCAAAAATGGGCAGTTTTCCAGAGAGAATGCAGTTCCAAGAAAGAAGAACGGGGCCCGAAGCGATGAGAACGAACCTTGCAACCGTGCTTGACCCTAGCCGCCGCAGCAACGACGCCCGTGACTTTGAGTCATCCCTGCGCCGCAAGATCGTGGGGCAAGACCAGGCGATCGAAAAGGTGGCGGAGATTTACCAGATGTTTCTGGCCGGGCTGAATGCTCCGGGCCGCCCCGTGGGCAACCTGCTGTTTCTGGGACCGACCGGTTCGGGCAAAACGCGCGTGGTGGAGGCGGTGGCCGAGGCGCTCTTCGGCGACGCGCGGGCTTGCATCAAGATCGATTGCGCCGAGTTCCAGCACTCGCACGAGATTGCCAAGCTGATCGGCTCGCCTCCGGGATACCTGGGACACCGCGAAACCCATCCGCTGCTGACCCAGGAAGCGCTCAACCAGTGGCACACCGAAAAACTGAAACTGTCGATCCTGCTGTTCGACGAAATCGAGAAAGCTTCCGACTCGCTCTGGCAACTGCTGCTCGGAATCCTGGACAAGGCCACGCTGACCCTCGGCGATAACCGGCGGGTCGATCTTTCGAGTTGCATCATCATCATGACCTCAAACCTCGGCGCCACCGAGATGAACGGGTTGGTGGATGGCGGCTTGGGATTTGCCCCCAGGGCCGTGCAGGTGGATAACTCGCTCGACGACAAGATTACCCGCTCGGCGGTGGATGCAGCGCGGCGCAAGTTTGCGCCCGAGTTCATGAACCGCATCGACAAGGTCGTCGTGTTCAAAACGCTGCGTCCCGAGGACCTACGGCAGATTCTGGAAATCGAATTGGGGATGGTACAGCAACGCGTCCTGATGGCGGCGGGCGCGCACCAGTTCGTGTTCAACTGCACACCGCAGGTCAAGACTTTCCTGCTCGCGGAAGGCACCGATCCGAAGTACGGGGCGCGGCACCTGAAGCGGGCGATCGAACGCCATCTGGTGTTTCCGCTTGCGAACCTGGTAGCGACCGGACAGGTGAAGCTGGGAGATTTTGTCCGCGTCGATCTGCTGGGCGAGGGCAAGCTCACCTTTGTGAAAGAAGCGGAAGGCGCGATGGTGCCGGTTCTGCTCGAGCGCTACGGCGCGGCTGCGGCCATGCCCGCGGCAGCTGCCGCCAGAGCGGCGCGCCCAGTGATCCAGCGCAAGGAGTTTGGCGCGGGATTGCCCAACGAGAATAAGTAATTCAAGTTGCTGGTAGGTAGGGACACCGCGCGGTGCGGTGTCCCTTTTTCTTTGCCCCTGCGATCCCCCTGTGCTTGTCTCCCGAGGCCGCATTCCCAGGTGTAAAATCCTCTCACTGCAAGAAGGGGGTAGCCATGGCAACATCGACTTTGGAGACCGTCTCCCCGTACCAATACTTGAAATTCGAACGCGAGGGAAATCTGGCGGTGGTCACGCTCAACCGTCCGAACCGGCGGAACGCGCTCTCCCTCGATCTCATGCGCGAGTTGATCGACTGTCTTTCCGTCATTGGCCGTGATCGCGAGATTCATGCCGTCATCCTGGCGGCCGCGGGGAACGTCTTTTGCTCGGGGCACGATCTGGCCGAGATGAGGGGCAAAGACATCAACGATTACCGGCAGATCTTCGATGTTTGCACCGATCTGATGACGAAGATCCAGTCCATTCCGCAACCGGTGATCGCCGAGGTGCAGGGAACCGCTACCGCGGCGGGCTGCCAACTGGTGGCCACCTGCGATCTCGCCATCGCTTCCGACAAAGTCGGGTTCGCGACCCCCGGTGTCAAGATTGGGCTGTTCTGCACGACGCCGATGGTCGCGCTCAGCCGTGCCGTCGGACGCAAACGCGCCTTGCAGATGCTGCTTACCGGAGAGATGATCGACGCCCCGACCGCTGCCGACTGGGGATTGGTAAACCTGGTCGTCCCAGCCGAGTCGTTGGCACAGGAAACTCGGAAACTGGCGCAGAAAGTGGCCAGCGCCAGCACGCTGACCATCGCTCTGGGCAAGCAGGCGTTCTACACGCAGATCGATCTCGACCAGCCCAAGGCATATGCCTACGCCAAGGAAGTCATGAGCATGAACTCGCTCGCGGCCGACGCTCAGGAAGGCATGACGGCCTTTCTGGAGAAAAGGCCGGCCTGCTGGGTGGGACGGTAGTCGGTAGTCGTAGCTGTTTGACCTCCCGGTCCAAGCGGGTGTACGTTGAGTTCGTCTCATGGTTGTTTGTTCGCAAGCGTTTACCAGACTTCATTCCTGATCAAGGAGTCCTGCCATGTTTGTGCGACTGGTTGAAGTGAAAACGAAGCCTGGAAAGGCGAAAGAAGTTTGCAACATGCTCCACGACAAAGTGCTCTCCACCTTGAAGGCGCAGGCCGGATTTGTGGATGAGATCGTGCTTGTGTCCGACGCGGAAGGCATCCGGGCCCTGAGTTTCTGGAAAACGAAAGAAGATTCGGAACGGTACAATCGCGAGGATTATGCCAAGGTCAGCGACCTGATCCAGCACCTGTTGCACAGCAAGCCCAACGTGCATGCGTTCGACGTGGAGACCTCGACCTGCCACAAGATCGCGAAGGGCCTCGCTGCTTGAGGAGAAAATTTCGCTGGAAAAGTTGAGCGACAAGGGAATTCCTCGCTGCCACGTTTGGCGTCTGTCCACGATGATGCAAGAGCCGCGAAGCGGCGGAACAGGAAAGCCAGGCACGGAAGTGCCGGGTAGCCTTGATC
>JBAVVP010000141.1:0-6468 GCA_049697355.1 Terriglobales bacterium | reverse complement strand
CCGCTAATGACAAACTGCCCGACATCATTCTGCTCGATATGATGCTTCCCAAGATCAGTGGTCCGGAAGTCCTAAGAGCTCTGAAAGCAAATCCCGCCACCATGGGCATTCCGGTCATCGTGCTGACTAGCCTGTCGCAGAGGAACGAAGAAAAACTCCTCCGCGAAGGCGCGGTCGCCTACTTCGAGAAGTCCACTCTGGAACTCGACAAGACTTCCGATCGCCTGGTGGCCACGATAGAGACGGTGCTCCGCCGGGTAAATCACGAAAAAAGCCTGAATCTTCGCTTGCAGGCCTTGGCCGCAAGAAAAAAGGCCACTGACAACTGACCGACCGCCTCCCGCGCTACCTCACCACCCCGCTCGCGCGCGCCCCGGCCCCACGGTTCCCAAACCGGTGGGGGGCGACAATTTTTCCTGAAGAGTACTACCCCGGTTTATCCGCCGAGCGAAACTGCACAAGCGCTCTTGCCAGTCGATTAGTCGATTCCCCGAAAGCCTTATCTTCGCCCGTCGAAAGGATGGCTTCAAAAACGTGCGGGGTCTCGTTTGTCGGTTTCTGATTCAAGGCTTTCGGGCTTCGATATCAGCCCGGATCACATTCAAGTAGTCGGCGGCGGATTCGAGCGCCTGTTCTGCGTCATGATGAGAAACAAATCCGGTGTCGTCATAAAGGGCCATATTGCGCTTCCGTCGAAGACGGTCAAAGACAACCAGGAGACCCGCATGTTTCTTGTCGATACGCGACTGCACAAAATCGATGATGGCGATGTGGTGCCCAGGCTGGCTTCGCGCACGGAATCCATGGCTGAACATGAACCCGAGGGAAGCCTTGAGCATTGCTTCGTAGGCTTGCTGAAGACAAGCCTCCTCGTCAAAAGCGAGAATTCTGTGGGCCGAAGCGAGTTTCTTGTTCGCGCTCGTGAGGAAGCGTTCGATCTGCGCCCAGTCAACGACGTGGGGTTTTAGCTTCTTCATCTTTACCTATGAGCGGAACACGCTTATTGTGCCAGACGTTTTCCAGAAAGGCATCCTTCCGCGCACGGCGCAACTCAAATTCCTTCGGCGTGAGAACCGTGTAGTTGATTTCGCGTCCGAGTTGCCGCTCAAGCCTTCGCATGGCCTGCGCTAAGACTTCCTCGCGAGGGGCACCAATCATGAGCACGTCTATATCGCTGGCAGCGTCCTGCTGGTTACCTGCGAATGAGCCGTACAGATAAGCCTCATTTATTCCCTCAATTCTCTTGAGGGATTGTGCGATCAACTGTGCCGCGCCAATAGTCTTCGCAACGATCTTGCGCACTTCATCAAAAAGCGGATACTCCCGGTTCAGTTGAAAATACTTTTGGCGGCCAATCACTTCCGACCGAAATAGACCATCGCGCTCCAGGCGTCCCAGCTCTTTCGACAGGTTGGACGGATCGATGTTCAGTCGCTCCGCCAAGTCGCGCAAGTGGTGACGGGCCGTTGGGTTTGTGAAGTAATAAGCCAGCAGTTGCTGGCGCGCCTTGGAGCGAAGGTCAAGCATGTGGTAGAATAATACCACAAATGTGGTAATAGCTGACAACGGTGAGATGAGGTGCTTGCTCGCCAATATCTAGGTGAAACCGCTGCTTGCGGGGCTTTCTGCGACTGTCTTTTCGAACCCACGATTTCAACCCACGATTCGGATGTCTCTCACGTCTTCTCAAAGACTCAGGCGGCCACCTGGAGTCACTTAAGCTGTTGAAACTACAGCATAACGTAGCACTGAAAAGGCTGGCGTCGGCGGTTCAACTCCGTCCCTGGCCACCATATTTTGCAAGCACTTAGCGGCATCGTCCCACCTGGTTTTGGCTCCAATTGGCTCCAAAATGATTTTCAACTAGCTAATTCACCATGCGCGACTGCGGCGGCATAGCAATACTGCCTGTCGCCACGACCGGCTTTGACGTGCGGGACTCGACCATCGCAGACATCTTGGCCAGTGCGCGCCGCTGTGACTCCGGCACGAACTGCGCATAAATGTCCATCGTGGTCGAAATGCGGGAGTGCCGCATTTTGCCTTGCACGTCCTTTGGGTTGGCGCCTGCTTCGACCATCCAGGTGGCATGCGAGGTCCGCAAGCAACGCCAGTTGATCCAGGGCAGACCGATTTTGCGCGCGGCCGGCTTGATGTGCCGCGACAGGATGTTGTTATCCCTCATGGGCCGACCTGTCCGAACGGACTGAAAGATGAGATCCTCCGGCCGATCAGACTTCACCACCTTGTAATGCCTGACCGCCAGTCCGGCTTTGACGTCAACCGTGAGCTGCTTGAGACGGTGGATCCGCTCAATCACACAGGGTTCAACGCCGATGGTGGCATTGCTCGCCTCGCTCTTCGGTGCATCCCAGTCACCGCGGCAGCAGCGCTCATCTATCGTCAGTGAGTCTGCTCCTACATCTTCCCATTTCAGCCCGATTAGTTCACTGACGCGGAGCCCGGTCCAAACCGCCACGAAGACCATGCTGGCGTAAGGCTCGGGGATCAGCTCAAGCAACCGTTCGAACTGTTCTGGGGTGACATGCGGTTTGGTCTTTCGCTTTCCGCGTCTTTCCGCGGGAAGGCGAATTCCTTCGACCGGGTTCTTGACCAGCAATCCGTACTGGACTGCTGAGCCGAGAATGCTTGATAGCACATCCTTTATTTTGTCTTTCGATTCATGTGCTAGGGGCGAGGCCGCCATCCCGGAGAAATACCGCTGTAACGTGAGAGGTGTCAGATCTCGAAGAGAAAGCTTTCCGAACTCCGGCACCAGGTAATTGGCGATAACGCCCCGGCTGCGTTCTTGAGTCGTCTTGGCCATCAGCGGGTTGAGCAGTGGCTTGTACGTGTTCTCGACGAATTCTTCGAAGTTGGTTGCGGAGCCGACTAGCTCCAAGCCCTGGTTCTGGGGCCGGAGATACTCGGCAGCAATTTTGCGCGCTTCCCGTTCCGGCACGCTTGCCGGCGCGATCCGCAGGCGCGTTTTTCTTCGTTCCAGCTGACCTCCGACGAAGTCATCGCGGCGGACTTGAATAGTCCACCACTTGCCCCGGCGTTTAGGTCTCGGGTCTTGAAACCGCCGGCGTGCCATCGATTCGAAGTCTCCCTTCGATGGCCTGCCGAGATTTGCCTCGGCAGAAACGATAGCACGAGCGTCGTGGACTGGTGTCCTTTTTCGAGTGGAATTTTGCTGCCGTTGTGGATTTTGGTCTTCAAGGCAGGAGGTTGCTGAAGCTCCTGGTCTTGCTAAGCCGGAGGCCGGCTGGGATTTCCGATACTGCAAAGAGACACTCCTCGGCCCGCACCAGGTTCTCTGGTGTCAAGCCGAGGGGAACAAGAACAACAGACACCGCCTCAGGATTTGAATTGTCGCCGAATATTAGCCCGAATCATTTACGACTCAGACAACTCGGCTTACATCAGACTAATACCGCTGTGCGGAGGGTTTTCGGGATCTGCCTTGGATTGACCCCCTCAACCGAAAAGCAGAGTCACTGACGGACTCGCTCTGCCTACTCGACGAGCACAACTTGATTCTCGCTCTCGACCTGGGCCAGCGCGGCTTCGATCTTGCGCCACATCTTGTGCCCGTCTTCGTGCTGGTAGTGACCGTAATCCACGTTATGCTGCGAGTCGTAGCGGTAGCCGTATGCGTCGTAAAGCACGACATCGCGATCGCTCTTAAGCACATACTCGTCGCCCAGGATCACTTGGCACGCCTCGTCCATGCACTGTTTCATAGCTGCGTCCACGTCCCGCCACGAATCCGATGGCGCGGTGTAAAAGAGCGCGTCGTGAACGGTTGCGCCGAGGTCAATGCCACGCTCGGTCGCGAGGCAGCAGGCGATGCGCATGATCTCGGCACAATTGCCCTGCATGGGCAGATTCATGGCAGTGCGGATGTCGTGCGCCGAGGGCCGCTTGGGCACCCAAAGTTTCCAGCCGCATTCCGTCTCGACGTAGCCGTCGAAGGCACGGTTCTCTGCGATGATCGCCAACCATCCCTGGTACTTCGGATAAAGTCTGGCTTCGCGCTCCTGGTAGAGCTTCGCTTGCCCGACGCTGATGCCGAGCACCTTCGCTAATCCCTCCGGGGTCTGGCCGTACTGACCCGCCAACACGACCGGCTTGAACTTGTTGCGCAGGACGCGATGCGTTGCCTTCGTGGCAGTGTAGTCGCAGAAACCGTAGTCGGCGGCCTTAACAAGGTAGGCATCGCGATGCAAATAGTGGTCCCAACGCTTGTTGTCATGGGCCAGCGCGGCTGCGATCCCGTACTCTGTGTTTGACCAATCACGGTGCATCAACACCTCACCAACATGCGGCGCCAGCAGCGAGCGCAGCGCCTTCGTTGCGTTCGGGATGTTCTCGCTGGTCTTCGGCTGCGACCTGGACGACCGCGCCTCGAACGGGCGCATGCCGCTGCGGTTGCGGCCGTCAGGCCCGACAGGAAACTTGAACTCGGATTTCGCAAGCGTGAGAAACTTCCGCAACTGTCGGTATTCCTCGATCACCGGCATTCGCTCCGAGTACAGCAAAGACATCGGCTCTAGCACCAGCTTGTCGTCCGCGCTCGCGCGGTCACCGTTGAACAGCCAGGTTTCCTCGTCGAACCCCATGCGGCGCACCCAGTCCGTATAGCCTTTGTTGCTGAAATGCGGGTCGCCGTGTCTATCCCAACTATGGATGCCGGCCTGATATTCATCCTCAAAGTTGCGAACGACCGAGCGGCGCACGGCCTTGGTGTTGCGCTTCAATTGCTCCAGCTTCGCGACATTGACCGGCACGCCGTTCCATTCCATGCACGCCACTGCTTTCATGCAACGGCCCCGGTGAAGGGCCTGCTCGATGTCGCCGATCTGGCCGATCATGCGGTCCAGTAATGTGCGCGTCATGTTCACGTCGCCCTTACAGTAATCGAGGATGTGGTGCATCTCTTCGCCGGTGAACGGGAATCCCTGCGCGATGCGCATGCGGTTCGCTTCTTTCGCCTCGAAGCTGATCGTGTCGAAGATGCCGTAGTCGTGGCAGGTGGAAACCAGATCGGTCGCAATTTCGTTCCTTTGCCGGTCGGTGATGTTGTTGGTGAGGTTGCGGCGCTCGACCCACAAGTCGAGCACGTTGTAAGGAAGGCCCCAGCCCGCGGCGAGCGAGAAGCCCAGGTCGGCCGTGGCACTGAAAAGGACGTGCAGCACATCCGGCCCGAAGGGCAGCGGATTCGTGATCAGCTGCCCTGGGTGATCGAACGTCGCCGTGACAGACGCGCCGGATCGCACCTCGACGCCGGCCATGCAGACAGGCGTTACGTGCCAGCCCGGGACAATGACGAACTCACTGTCCCAGACCCAGATTTCGCGAAACGTGTGTAGCAGGCGATCCACGGTCAGTTACCTTCCGTGGGCTCTACGGTGGCGAAGTCGTCGTCGTCCGGGTAGAGCAGGCGGTTGACGACGCCGTACTGCGCCGCCTGAAGCAGGTAGAAGACGAGTTGCGCGGACGGGTAGAAGCAACTGGCAATCCGGCAACTGGCAATTGGCAATTTCGCTCCTACGTTGACACTGGCCCGCTCATCGAGCGCGTCTGCGCCAAATATGCCGGCATCGGATGGATCGGCAAGAATACTTGCATCATCAATCAGAAGCTTGGACCGTGGTTGTTTCTGGGCGTGATTCTCACTTCGCTCGGAATCACGAACAACCATGTCACCGGCGATTTGCCCGCGCCCGATCGTTGCGGAACTTGTACGCGCTATATCGTTGCCTGTCCAACGCAAGCGATCACTGCGGCAGGTGAGCTCGACGCGCGGCTGTGCATCTCCTATCTCACGATTGAGAAGCGGGGCGAGATTCCCGTAGAACTGCGCGCAGGAATGGGACGACACGTTTTCGGATGCGACATCTGTCAGGACGTTTGCCCGTGGAACCGCAAGGCGCCAGCGACTTCGGCGGCAGAGTTTGAGCCGCGCGAAGGGCTCGTCAATCCGGCGCTCGACTGGCTGGCGGAAATGCGGGCGGAAGAGTTCCGCGAGGTATTTCGAGGATCGCCAATTCGCCGCACCAAGCTTTCTGGCTTGCGCAGGAATGCGGCGATTGCGATGGGTAACAGCGGCGACAAGAGGTTTATGCCAACGCTGACAAGACTTTGCGAGGATCCGGATGTGGTGGTCGCGGAACATGCGCGCTGGGCTTTGAGACGACTTGAACTGCGCTGTCGTCAACGAGAAGGCTTGGACCCCTCTGATGGTGGTTTTTAAGAATGAAAGACTTAACGGGTGAGAGACGCCAGGTCTTTGAGGAATAAGGACTTAAAAGCACGCCTTTGAGCGCGGGTAGGATTAGGGATCCGCAGCCCCTAAAGGGGCAATTGATTTCGAGAAATTGCGGTATCGCTAAAGCGATACCCTGATACGAGTCAGGCGTGCTCCGAGGGGGACCTGATAGGAAGCCTCTGGCGAATCCAGCG
>JBAVVP010000140.1:0-2078 GCA_049697355.1 Terriglobales bacterium | reverse complement strand
GGGGTGGTTTGCGGTGTGCCGCGGTTCGTAAGAAAAGCGTCAGTGCGCAGACCGCGAAGACAACGACGGCGAAACCGATCCAGCGGGTTCGGAGAGAAATCGGTCGTGGCTTCGCAGCAACCGTCGTTGTAGGAGGAGAAGGCGAAGGGATCACTCCCAGCTCGACCGGCGCTATGAAGCGATAACCCCGACGGGAAACTGTCTCGATGAATCGTGGGTTCTCCGCGGAGTCGCCGAAGGCAACCCGCAGTTTCCGGATGGCCGTGTTCAGCCCCTCGTCGAAACCTACATACGTGTCGCCCGACCACAACCGCTCCTGCAACTGCTCGCGGGTGACCACTTCTCCAGGACACTCCAGCAGGATCGCGAGAACTCGAAAAGGCTGCTCCTGCAGCTGCACTTTTCGTCCTTCTTTGTGGACTTCGCCGGAGCCGAAGTCAATTTCGAAGAGTCCGGTACGAACACGGCGGCGGGAACTGGCGGGCGTTTCCATTAACCTCACCCAAGGAACTCGATTCTACCCCCAGGACTTCAGTTCATGGAACTCGATAACTCCTTCAGCAACTTTGTTTTGGCAAGTCAGGGAGGATTTAGGGCTGGTCAATTGACTGTGTTCGGGCACTCCGGTAGGAGTATCCAGACTTCGGCAGGTTGCTCCGCCATGAAAAAGCGGCGCGCTGAGGAAAACAAGGAATAAACAAGGAGGGTTTATGAACAGAAAGCTAGTCGTAGATGTGATCGCGCTGGTTCTGCTAATGCTAGGAGCCGTGGGGTCAGGATACGCGCAGAGTGAATCGCTTGCCACCTGCAACAACAGACTCATAGCCGGCAACTACGGATTCACCATCCAGGGCAACAAATTGGGAGGCCAAGGACCCACCGGCCCGCAAGTGGGCGTAGCGATGACTGAGTTCGATGGCAAGGGTGCGCTCACCCAGATCGACACGGTTACGGTTAATGGCGAGGTCGTCGCCGATTTCACCCACACCCCGGCCACTGGTACTTACACGGTGAATTCCGATTGCACCGGCACCTTCACAATCAACTTCACCGCCGGCCGGCCGCCCATCACCGCAAACTTCGTCGTGGTGGAGAGTGGTTTGGAGATCGACACCGTAGTGACCAGTGCGGGTGGAAGCCAGGGAATAATCGCCACTGGCAGCATCGGGAAAAAGCGGTTCTTCAAACACTGACACCTCGGCTCGCTGACCGAGGGCAGTGGGACCGTCCGATCGAGGAGGGATGAACCGAGAACTCCGTTCCGACGCCCCGCGGGCCCTCGGAACCAGCCTCGGTAATTCCGAAGGTATCCAGGAAATGGGCTTCTCCCCCACGACCGCGCGCAGCGGGGCTTCCCTGTTGGGCCTATTTCACTGGAATAGGGGTATCTTCAAACCCTGGAAATACCGCTTCCAGATGGCCGCGGTCGTGGGGAAGTTCTTTACGATATTCGCATAAATCATCCCCGCAATCAGCTCCGAGGAACAGATAACCGGCAAATTGATTTCAAATTAAGCCGTTTCGTCGCATCTCACCCGGTGAAAAATATCGCCAGCCATCGAGAATCGTCGTTGGAAATCGATGCGGAACTGCTATTTTTGCCAATCATCCCTGAACAGTAGAGAACGTGCGCTACCAGTTGCTGCTTTTAGTGCTGCTCTTGCTGGAACTGCAGCTTCGCGTACTCCGCTTTCGCTTCTTTCACGATGGGGATGTCGGGATCGGCGTCTTTCCAGAGGGTAAGAAAATCTTTGTAGGCGGCTCGTGCACGCACGCGGGCAGCATCGGCATCGGCACCCTGTGACGTTCTCGCTTCAAGCGCATTCGCGCGTGCCACACCCAGATGCGCCAATGCCCCCGTCCAGCAGTTCCAGACAATGCCGCTGTGATCAAGGATTTTCTGGAACTCGGTCGCGGCGGCCCGGCCCTGGCCATCGGCGAGGTAAGCTTCGCCTCTTATATATACGGGGTAGAGACAGGAAATATTGTTGATGAATGCGATCTGCCCCAGTTCGATGGGAGTCGCGGCCTGAAGAGCGATGAGCGCGGAGCCCGTGTTCTTTCGATTCAGAAGCTCC
>JBAVVP010000139.1:0-3725 GCA_049697355.1 Terriglobales bacterium | reverse complement strand
GCGGGTGGTCGACGTTCGGATTCACGTTGGAATAGAAACCATACTCGTTGGCGGCGGCCCGCTGCCAGGTGTTCATTGGTTGGTCGCTGGTGAAGCGGATGCGGACGATCGACTTGGCGCTCTTGAAGCCGTACTTCCACGGAATCACGATGCGAAGCGGGGCGCCGTCTTGATTGGGAAGCACCTCGCCGTACATCCCGAAGCAGAGGAGGGCTAGCGGATGCATGGCCTCGTCCATGCGGAGGCCTTCGACGTAGGGCCACTGCAATACGCCGGTGCGCTGGCCGGGCATTTGTTTGGGATCGTACAAGGTGGTGAACTCGACATACTTGGCCTTGGGCAGAGGGTCGGCGCGCTTGATCAGTTCGCTGAGCGAAAACCCAACCCAGGGCACGACGATCGACCAGCCCTCCACACAGCGATGACGGTAGATGCGCTCTTCGGGGGTGGCGATTTTGATGATCGCGTCGACGTCCAACACCTGCTTTTTCTTCACATCGCCGTCGATCGTCACAGTCCAGGGACGGGTCTTGAAATTCTTGGCCAGGCCGGCCGGCTCGTATTTGTCGGTCGAGAACTCGTAGAAATTGTTGTAGTTGGTTGCATCCTTGTAAGGCGTTTCCTTTTCCGTCGTGCTGAAAGGGCTTTTCTGGAGCCCGTCAATTTTGGCGTTGGCTTGGACGGTGAGCGACGGAGTGACGAGATCGCCTAGATCGCGAAAGGCCGCACCGGTGACGGCGGCCGCTCCCACGATGGCGGCGCCGGACAGGAAGTTGCGCCGGTTCAGATAGGTCGTTTTGGGAGTAATTTCGGAAGATGGAATTGCGTCTGGTTTCTTGATTAGCATGGCTCACCCCGATTACCGTTCAATCCCCCACACTTCGTTAACTTCAGTATAGGACTCGGGGACGGGGAAAAAGTTGCACGCGGCTGGGGCGCATCCTAATCAATGTCAATACAAAGCTTTAACCACAGCGTACACGGGGTCGCACGGAGGAAACCTCAGAACCTTTAACCACAGAGTGCACAGAGGAACACGGAGGAAACCTTAAAACCTTTAGGCGAGTTTAGTTCGCGGCCGATTTTGCTCTGGACTTGGGGGCGGGCTGGGAGCGAATGACTTCGCGGACTTTCTTGGCGAGATTCTGCAAGGTAAAGGGCTTTTGCAGGAATCCGGTACCCGGGCCGAGCGCGCCCTGAGTGACGACGGCATCTTCGGTGTAGCCGGAAAGATAAAGCACGCTCATGCCCGGACGCTGCGCGAGCAGAATCTTGGCTAATTCGCGACCGCCGATGCCGGGCATAACCACATCGGTGATCAGGATATGGATGTGTTCTTTGTAGGACTCGGCGATCTGCAAACCGCGCTCGCCGTTTTCGGCTTCGAGGACGTTGTAGCCGCGGGAGACGAGGGTGACGCGCACCAGTTCGCGGACCGATTCTTCGTCTTCCACCAGCAAAACGGTTTCGCAGCCGCCCGCTTCGTTTTGTGGGGACTGGGCCGGGCTCAGCTCCTCGGTGGCATCCTCCACGCGCGGCAAATAAACATAGAAAGTGGTTCCGGCTCCCAGTTCGCTTTGGACGAACACGTATCCGTTACTCTGCTTGACGATGCCGTAAACAGTCGAAAGTCCCAGGCCGGTGCCTTTCCCCTTTTCCTTGGTGGTAAAGAAGGGCTCAAAGATGCGGGATTGAGTTTCCTTGTCCATGCCGTGGCCGGTATCGGAAACCGAGATCACGGCATAACGCCCTGGCTGGATGAAACGGTGTTCGCGGAAGTTCGGGCGCACCGTAACGTCGGAGCTCTGCACGGTAAGCTTGCCGCCTTCGGGCATGGAATCTTTGGCGTTGACCACCAGGTTCATGATGACCTGTTCGAGTTGGCCGGCGTCGGCGCGGGTGTGTCCGGCGTCGGAGGACAAGCGGGTAACCAACTCGATGTTTTCGCCGATCAGGGGACGCAGCAGGCGCTCCATGTCGCCGATGACCGTGTTGACGTCGACCACCTTGAGTTCGAGGAGCTGTTTTCGGCTGAAAGCCAGCAACTGGCGGGTGAGGGTGGCGGCGCGGTCGGCGGCCTGCTGGATCGACTCGACCTTCTGGTGCATGGCGCTGCCTTTTTCCAATTGCTCGAGCAAGACCTCGGTATATCCGTTGATCACCATCAACAGATTGTTGAAGTCGTGGGCGACACCACCGGCGAGGCGGCCGACGGCGTCCATTTTTTGGGCCTGGCGCAGCTGCTCTTCGAGTTGACGCCGGTCCGTGATATCTTCGGCGATCAGCTCCAGGACCTCTCCGGGTTCATCGGTGATGGTGGCGGCGCCGCCGCTGAGCCGCACGATGATGACGCCGGCATCTTTGCGTCTCCACTGCACTTCGACGCCATTCAGACTTCCGGTGCGGCGATAGTCCTCGACCAGGCGGTCCAATTCCAGGGGATTGACGAAGACTTCGCGCTTGACATCCAGTTGGAGAACGGCTTCGACCGAGGCATGCCCCAGCATGTTGATGAGCGCCGGATTCACGTCCAGGAATCTTCCGCCGAGGGTGCAGCGGCAAATGCCGAAAGCCGCGCTCAAGATCAGGGAACGGGAGCGGGCTTCCGAGCGGCGGAGCGCCTCTTCATAGCGCTTGTGCTCGATGGCCGCAGCCAATTGCTGAGAAACAAATTTCAGAATCTCGCGGTCCCGCACGGCGAAGCGGGTGTTTTCGGTGTAGCTCTGGACGACCAGGGCGCCAATGCAGGTCGTGCCGCTCTTCAGCGGAACCCCGAGCCAGTCCAACGATTCCGCGCCGATCAATTCGACTTCGCCGCGGCCGACCAGTTCTTCAAAGACAGCCGGGGTCGCCAGCAGAGGCTCGCCCGAGCGCAGGACGTATTCCGTCAGGCCGCGGCCCAAAGGCTTGGGGACGGGAGTGGGGTCCTGTTCGTCGACGAAATAGGGGAAACTCAACAACTGGGACTGCGAATCGTAGAGGGCGATATAGAAGTTGCGGGCATTCATCAACTGACCGACGATGTTGTGAATGGCAGCGAAAAATTGTTGCAGATCCTCGGCGGATTGGCTGCGAGCGGCAATGGCGTACAAGGCGGCATTCAATTCCTCGGCGCGCTTTTGCTCGGTGATGTCGCTATAGGAGGCGTAGGAACCCACGGATTTGCCGTTCACCGTGACCGGCGAGGCGGAGAGGAGAACCTCAACCAGGGAGCCGTCTTTCCGCTGGCGGCGGGTCTCCAGCTTTAGCTTGTTTTGCGCCTGGATGGTCTGGGCGATCCACGCGGTTTCCGCATAGCGATCGGGCGGCACGATCAA
This sequence comes from Terriglobales bacterium, assembly GCA_049697355.1. Taxonomy (GTDB): domain Bacteria; phylum Acidobacteriota; class Terriglobia; order Terriglobales; family Acidobacteriaceae; genus Acidiflorens. Next base: position 408 of record JBAVVP010000139.1, on the reverse strand, counting down.
CGTGTCGAGCCGCTTTCCCACAGCTTCAGCCGCGGTAAAACCGAACAGGCTGGTGAACTCCGCGTTGATCCGCAAAATCTTCATGTCCAGGTCGATAATGCTGATCGCTTCCGGAGCGTTCTCGATGATCTGTTCGGAGTAGGCTTTCTCAACCGTGGGCGTGACTTCCGTGAGTGCGATCGCGGCAGCGTGGCCGTGCGCAGGGGAAGTGGCCGGGGTTGGAGTGGAGGCGGCGCGGATGGCGGCCGGCAGCACACCGTGCCCGAGCGTCTCCCGCGGCGTTTCCATCCGCGGCGCTTCGGCCGATGCCGCGGCCGGGGCGATTTTCTCACCCATCGAGTCCTCCCCCGAGTCCTCTGACGATAGTGCGATGTTAAGCGGCCAAGGGCGTCGCCCGATAGTTACCAC
>JBAVVP010000138.1:0-9738 GCA_049697355.1 Terriglobales bacterium | reverse complement strand
GTCCACCCGGCTCTCCAATTGATCGGCACGATCAACCTGGAAATAGAGTTCTGGAGGCCGTCGCAGCCGCAGTCGCTCCGCCAGTTCGTGCCGGACATAATTCTTGGCAGCGGCCAGCCCTTCGAGGGTGCGCTCGGCCTCGGCCTCATCCCCTGCAACCGTAACCATGACCCGCGCTGAACGTGTGTCCTGAGCCATGATCACCGAGCTGACGCTGGCCAGCCCAATGCGAGGGTCGGCCAGTTCGCCTTCGAGGATGGTTTCGATCTCCTCGCGAATGGCCTGGCTCAGCCGCCCGCGATGATATTTCTGCCCACGATGCTCCACGGCATTCCTCGAATGGAGAAACTTATAATGGAGAAAACTTATGAGGATATCAGAAAAGTCAGCGCGCCGGTCTGCTACCTAAGACCTGAGACCTGCTTCACAGAAATTCCACAAACGAGTCGGTGACTTCCGCGCCCGCGTTGTTGGCGAGGCGGGTGGCGGCGCGTTCCACGTTCTTCATCAGCCCGTCAAGATAATCGCGGGAGTGCGAGACGCCGACCACGCCGATGGTGGCCTGATTCCAGAGCAGGCTGGGATCGAGTTCGGCGACGGCCACGTTGAAGGAAGACCGCAGACGGTCCTTGAGACTGCGCGTCACCTGGCGCTTGTCCTTGAGCGAGTGTGCCGCTTCGATGCGGAGCTCAAGCGTGAGGAAAGCAATCATAAGCAACCTACAGCGTAACCCAAAGACAATCACGTAGGGACAGCCGCCCTCGCCGGGGTCCCCAGACCGCGCGCCTTTCGCGGGCTGGGGTGGTCGGCTGTCCCGCCGAGCGCAGCTCAGCAGCATTTGGAGACTGGCTGTACGTCATTGAATAACAACGAGTTACAGGAAAGTTGGCTCCGGGTCCAATCCCCTGATCAAAGTTCTCCGCCTTTTTCCGCCTTATCGTGCTACACTAAGAACCGCTAAGTTTGACTCACAAGCAGTTGAAGGTCGGTACCGCCAACCAGCGTCACCCCACTTCCACAGCAGCGAATCTGCTCAGCACATTTCAATCAAGAAACAAAAAAAGGAACATCAATGGCAGAACAAGGAACAGTGAAGTGGTTTAACGACGCCAAGGGCTACGGCTTTATCAGCCGTCAAAATGGCGAAGACGTTTTCGTGCATTTCTCCGCGATTCAAGCTGGCGGCTTCAAGAGCCTGCAAGAAGGCCAAACCGTGCAGTTCGACGTGACCAAGGGCCCCAAGGGCTGGCAAGCGGAGAACGTTACCGCCGTCTAGGCAGCGACAACGATCTCTAAGTAACAACAAAGTGCCCGGGATTCGCAAGAATCCCGGGCATTTTTGCGTGTGGAATCGACGTGAGGTGGCGCGTACGGACGCGTGCGCTTCCATCTCGGCTCGGAAGAGAATATAGTCCAAAGTCGCATTTATCTTCAGGAGGCACTTCAGGAGGCATTATGGCAACTCAAGCCCGTCCCGAGCCGCGCGCCAAGAATTTCGGGGAGAACATCGAAAGCGATCTGGCGTTGGAATTCTTGCGCGTGGTGGAAAGCGCGGCCATCGAGTCCGCGCGCACCATGGGTCAGGGAGACCGTCCGCTGAGCGACCAGATGGCCACCGAGGCCATGCGCAAGACCATGGACACGGTCCCCATGCGCGGCACGATTGTGATCGGCGAGGGCGAACGCGACGACGCGCCCATGCTTTATATCGGCGAGCAGGTGGGCGGCACCTATCAGGACGGCCGCGAGGTTCCGCAGGTCGACATCGCCGTCGATCCGCTGGAAGGCACGAACCTCTGTGCCACCGGATCCCCGGGGGCAATCACGGTGCTGGCGGCTTCGGAAAAAGGCGGCCTGCTGCATGCTCCCGACTGCTACATGGAAAAAATCGTGGTAGGGCCGTCGTGCAAGAACGCGGTGGAACTGGACGCTCCGGTGGCCGTGAATCTCAAAAACATCGCGCGCCGGATGCATCGCGGCGTCGAGGACCTGGTCGTAGTCGTGCTCGAACGTCCGCGGCACGAAAAGCTGATCGCCGACATTCGCAAGGCGGGTGCGCGCATCAAGCTGATCGGCGACGGCGATCTTTCGGCGGGCATTGCCGCGGCCGTGATCGGAACCGGAGTGCACGCCGTCATGGGATCGGGAGGCGCTCCCGAAGGCGTGATTACCGCGGCCGCCATCCGCTGCCTCAACGGATACATGCAGGGACGCTTGGTCATCGACAAGCCCGAACTCGAAGAGCGCATTGCGAAGATGGGGATTAAAGACAAGAACAAGATTTACGAGGCGGAAGACCTGGCCCCGGGCAAACAGCTCATCTTCGCCGCGACCGGAGTGACCGAAGGCGCGCTCCTGAAAGGCGTCCGTTTCTTCGGCGAAGGGACGCGAACCTCTTCGGTGATTCTGACTCTGAGGACGGGACGAGTGCGGTTTGTTGAGAGCATCCATTTGGATAAGGGGCCGGATGTGAAGGTGAGATTCTCGTAGGGCGGTTCTCGGTTAGAACATTGCTGGAGGCGCGCTGCGCCACCACCCAAAAAGCAAGTGCGATTTGCCGGGTTTGTGCCGAAACGGGACGAGCATTCTTATCCGAGTCGGCTTGCGAGCTGCTTTTGGGTGGCGCAGCGGTTTACCGCTGCGATAGTGTCGGAAATGACAGACGGCTTTAGCCGCTGAGGTCGCAGATGGCTGCTCCGCGCAGAGGCAACACTGGAACCGGCACTTACTTCATCACAGCGGGCACATTTCAGAAGAAGCAATTACTTCAGTCCGACAGAATGGCACGACTGTTTGTTGATGTTCTGTTTGGCTACCGATCGCAGGAGAAATATCTCCTGCATGAATTCGTGCTGATGCCCGATCACTTTCATCTGCTGATCACGCCGCTGGCAACGCTGGAGCGGGCGCTGCAGCTGATTAAAGGTGGCTTTTCTTTCCGCGCAAAGAAGGAACTCGGCTTTCAGGGCGAGATATGGGAGAAGAGTTTCTATGATCGGCGGGTTCGAGGCTGGGAGGAATATTCAGTATTTCGCCAATACATTCATCGGAACCCGGTGAAGAGAGGGTTGGCACTGGCTCCGGAAGCGTATCCGTATAGTTCCGCAAGAACCGCGTTGGCGCTGGATGCTGTCCCTCAGCGGCTGAAGCCGTCGGAATTGAGCGCCTAGACCGCAGCGGTGAACCGCTGCGCCACCCAAGACCACCGGCCTACGCTGCGTTGGTTCCTTTCGGCTTCACAGCTTGCGGAAAAACTCGCTGTTGTCGTTGATTTTGAGTGGCGCAGCGGATTTTGGGTGGCGCAGCGCTTCAGAGCTGCGGTAAGTGCATTGTTTTGAATACGGCTTTAGCCGCTGAGGGACTGCTAGCGGCGGGGCCTGCACTAACTGTGAAAATGCTCTAAATCGGGGGGCGCGATCGACGGGTGGCCCATTCTAAATTTAGCGTTCTTTGCGAAATTTAGAGTGGGAATGTCGGAGGCTGACCCCAAACCAGCAACCGGCTGTGACGCACGCTGGAGATCGAGCCGGAATGGACGGCGCGAAAGCGCGAACGAGCGCCGGGAAGACTCTGTCCAGCGGTAGAACTGCCCTACTCAAGCCAAAACCAGCCTTGAATGTGCCACCCGTCCCGCAAGCCCGCCATTCATTTCCTTTCGACAAATTGTAATGGAAACGCCCGGCACTTGTTCCGAAATACCTGTTTATAAGTTATGGTGTGGCCATGACCCTGACTGAACGGGACATGCTGATTCGAGTACCGGAGAGTGAGTACAAACCACTCCTCGACCGAGAGAAGGCAGTGGCAGATGTTAAGACCCATCTGCATCGATGGATCGACTTAATACATGACGTTACCAGCTATGGTAGCAACCTCATTCCCCGGTGCTTCACATCGAGCGAAAGGAAGTTGAACGACGCCATTCTAATCGGCGTTTTGCTGCGCCAAGTCGTGGCCATGCTTGATGGCATAGACGTTCTCCTAACAAGCGGTGCCACTTATGCTGCCCACCTACAAATGCGGGCACTCTTCGAGGCAGCCGTCTATATAGATTGGATTCTGCAAGGTGATTCAGAAAAGAAAACGGACTATTTTTACGTCCACAATCTGCGACGAAAGCGCTTGTGGGCAGCGAGAACGCAACCCGGACTCTCTGTATCCGAACCATTTGAAAGGATGATGAACGAAGCCGGAGTTCCTTTGACTGATGCTGCGCGAAAATCATCAGCTGAGCTGATCGAGGAAATTGACCGAGTCTTGGCTCAGCCCAAGTTCGCAGAGATTAATCAGCACTTCGAGCAATGCAGGAAAAAGAAAGGTCGCGAGGTCCCCTGGTATGTACCTCTGGGCCCCGCATCTTTCGCTGCAGTTGCTAAGGCGGTTAAGAAGGAGGCCTATTGCACGCTCTTCTATGCGATTGCATCCGAGGTGATGCATTCATCGAGTTACGACCGCCATATAAAACTGGGTGAGAAACTAACTATTGAGCCGATCCGCTGGATGGACCAGTTCCAGCCCATTTTCCATTTCGGCCTAAGTATGGCTATGTTCGCCTTCATGGCAATTTTGAAGGCATATCGTCCCGAGGACCTGTCCTTTCATCGCAAATATGTCGAAAAATGGAAAAAGGACTTTTTGGATTTTCCGAAGATCGTGTACAAGCCCGAAGTTACGCAAATCTAGTCGCGGGGTGGTCCGGGAGCGGCAAGGGTTGGGCCAACCTCAGATATGGTGGTGCAGGGAAATGAAGAAGGCGAAAAGGCTGGGCCAAACCCCAGTCTGGAGAAGATCGAGAGCAAATTGAGCTAGGAAGAGTCGTGAAGAACTCAACCAAGGCAGTAATCGCAACGACGCTCATTGGGCTGGCACTGACCGTGCTGGTCTTCGCGCAGCAGCAGCCGAAAGTTGTGCAGGCTCAGGCCCAGAACGGACGCTATCAGTTCTTTTTGTATCAGGGAGAGATGCCTCGCATGAACACCTTCCTTCTTGATTCGACTACAGGCAAGGTGTGGATTATGGTCTCCGCTCCCGATCAGACCACTTTCTGGGAGCCAATGCCTAAGGTGGACAACGACGCAGAAGAAGCCGTCTTCATTAGACGGCACCCAGTCGTTATAACGCCAGATAAGAACTAGGGCGGGCGGTTGGCCCACTCAAGTCCGGTGTGGGCCCATAGCAGGCAGAGTCATTTCGTCACCTTCTACCATCGCCGCCGGTTGTTTACCACGGATGCAAGCCGACGACTCTTCGAGTCAGTTTTGGAACGGTCCAGCGCTTGCCCATATTAAGGGTTTCCCGTATTATGGGTCAATGAACATCACCCTTTCGCTCGACGACAATCTCGTCAAGGAAGTCCGCAAGATTGCGGTCGAGCGCGATACTACGCTCACCGGACTGGTGCGCGCTCATTTGCAAGAGTTGGCCGCCGAACATGCGAAATCCGGCCGCAAGCGCCGCGAGTTGGAGGCGCTTCGAGAGAGCTTCGAGAAGTATCAGTTCAACCTGGGGAAGCGCACCTGGAAACGAGAAGACCTGCATGAGCGGCGCTGACTTTCTCGATACCAACGTATTCGTGTACGCATATCAGTTCAACGATCGACAAAAACAGCGAGTCGCGCACGAACTGGTCGAGGCTGCTCTAGCGGGAAAGTTCGTGATCTCGGTGCAGGTCTTGTCCGAATTCGCCTCCACTTTGCTGCACAAAGTTTCGCCGGCGGCGACTCCTGACGCCGTGACCGCCATCCTCGACAGGCTTTCGCCGATCAAACTGGTCGTTTCTGACGGCGAGCTCGTTCGCCGCGCAGTCGAGGCGCGCGAGGCCTACGGAATCCACTTCTACGACGGCATGATAGTCGCGGCGGCGGAACGCGCTGGCTGTCAACGAATCCTGTCCGAAGATCTGAATGCAGGCCAAGAGTATTTCGGCGTCATCGTGTCGAACCCGTTCCGCTAGGTGAAGGCACAGCAAATCACGAAATCGCCCTAAGTTATTGAAAGAAAAATACTTTACGTGTAAGTCCTTATTCCTCAAAGACCTGGCGGAAACCATCCGTTAAATCTCCCCTAAGTCTTTGATTCCAAAAGACCGGACCAAGGGGGTCAACCGCGTCTCGTGCTATTCTTTGCGCCCTTCGCGAGTCCTTAGCGTACTTTGCGTCAAAGGCTTTTTTGCCGCCCAGCAAGAAACAGTCGCAATTCTGAAACTGCACCACGACCAAGAGGCGTCCGCAATTTTCACCGATCGCATGCCTGCTACAATCGCTAGCTCCCTGCTAAGAGGAAGATAAAAGGAAACTTCCTGCTCCACAGAAACGTATCTAGCATGTCGTGTTAGGCGCCCGCGCACTTCGCTGCGGCAGCGACCGGACGTTTGGGGCGGTCAACAGGGAACTTGCGGAGTCTGGTTTTGGAAGAAGCCCAGGTTGTCGGATTGCTGGTCCGTCGCTGTGTTGGGGGCGATGCCGCGGCTTGGGAAGAAATCGTTCAGCGCTATCACCGGCGGATCTACAACGTCTGCTACCGCTTTGCCGGCGATTCCAGCAACGCGCAGGACCTCACCCAAGAGGTCTTTATCAAGATGTACCGCACCCTGAATACCTACGATTCGGGTAAGGGCGCGTTCATGACCTGGGTCACGACCATTACCCGCAACTTGCTGGTCGATCATTTCCGCAAAAGCAAAGGCGACCGAATCACGGATTCCTTAGATTCGGTGCCCTCCGAGCATGAGGACGCGCAGCCATTGAGCGAGCAGATCGCCGATCATGCGCAACCGCCCGATGCCCAGGTGCAAAGCCGGGAAACGCGGGAAATGGTGCATTTGGCGCTCCAGAAACTGTCTCCCGAGCTGCGGGAGGCCGTTATTTTAAGGGATTTACAGGACATGGACTATCGCGAAATTGCCACGGCTCTGAGGGTTCCCGAGGGAACCGTCAAGTCCAGAATTAACCGGGGACGGGCGGAACTTGCACGGCTCCTACAACGTACCTATAGGCAGGTGATGTGATGCCAGAAGAATCTAAACACGGGGTCGAGTGCAGCGAGTTCGAAGCACTGCTCAGCGACGCTCTTGAAGGGCAATTGAGCGGCGCTCGCAAAGAGAGCTTCGAAGCCCATCGGCGCGTCTGCTCCATTTGCGGGCCGCTGTTCGCCGACGTGCAAGCCGGGCAGCAATGGCTGCGGGCGCTCGATCCGGTCGAGCCTCCGGTGCATCTGGTGCACAACATCCTGGCGGCGACCAGCGGAGTGGTGAGCACGCGGCCGGCGACGGCGACGGGCACGACGACTCCCTTCGGCGAGCGGCTGCGCGAACGGTGGGACTCCTTCTTCGCACCCTTGGCGGCATTTGTGCGGCAGCCGCGGTTTGTCATGTCGTTCGGGATGATCTTCTTCTCGTTGTCGCTGGGGCTGAACGTAGCGGGAGTAAAGCCGGCGGACGTGGCCAAGGTCAACCTGCGGCCTTCGGCGTTACGTCATGCCTACAACGACGCGCAAATCAAGGTCGTAAAGTACTACGACAATATCCGTTTCGTGTACGAAATCGAATCGAAGGTGCGCGAGCTGAAGCGGGCCAACACTCCCGCCGAGCCCGCCCCTGAGCAACCGAAAGAAAATCGCAAGAACGATAGCAGTGGGCAACCAGACAATCGACAGGATCGTAACTACTCGCGCGACAACAGCCAGATCGTGCTGGCTGCGATGACGGGGGGACCGAATACGGGGGGATCGAATGAAGCCCGCAGCTGCCAGCTGCGAGCTGCGAGCTCCGGGCAAACCGAAGCCCGTTCGCGGCTCGAAGCTCGTAGCTCAAAGCCACCTGTTGTGACGGTGACCACGAACAGGAGGTTTGTATGAACTGCGCCAATCATGCTGATGCGTCGGCAGTGGCCTATTGCCGCACTTGCGGAAAGGCACTGTGCGCGAACTGTACACGTCCCGTACGGGGCGTGATCTATTGCGAAGACTGCCTGGGAGCGAGGATGGAAGGCGCTCCAGCGGGAGCGGCGGGATTCGTTTCCAGCACGATTCCCCCAGCGGCGACGCAGGGACAGGTTCCTCCACCGCCGCCTCCTCCGGGAAGCGGCAGCGGACCCAACCCGACCGTGGCGGGAATTCTGGCCGGATTCTTCCCCTTCGGCGTCGGTCCCGTGTACACGGGGCAATACGCCAAGGGACTGGCGCATCTCGCCATCTTCGTTCTGCTCATCGCCGGGGCGAACGCCAGCGACAGCGGACACAGCGAAGCTCTGGGGATCATCTGCGGCTTCGGCATTGCCTTCTTTTATGTCTACCAGATTATCGATTCGGTGCGCTCGGCAAAGGCGATTCAGATGGCGCAGCCGCTACCGGATCCCTTCGGTCTGGCGGCAACCTTTGGCGGCGGAGCCAAGATCGAAGCCAGCAAGATCCCGATGGGTGCGATCGTGCTCATCCTCCTCGGCGTGCTCTTCCTGCTGCATACGATGGGCGTGGGGCTCGGCCTCGACCGCTTCTGGCCGCTGATCTTGATCGTGCTCGGCGGTTGGATGTTCGCACGCAACTGGGGACTGCTGGGCCCGACGCCAAGTGCGGCTGCGGTGAAGGAAAGGTTGGCGAGCGCCGGCCATCCGGTTGCAACGCAGAATGCGTTTGCAAGCGCGATGGGTTGCCAGTGCGCACGCTGCCGCACCCGCCGAATCATGGGACCGGCCGTCGTTTTCACCATCGGCGTGCTGTTCTTGCTGGAGAATCTGGGTGCTTTAGGCTTTGGCCGCACCTGGCCGGTGATTTTGCTGGTAGTTGGCGGAGTCAAATTGCTGCAGGGAAGCGCCTCGACGGAAGGACACGTTTTGCCGCCCGGGCCGGGCACGACCCCACCCGGAGGGCCGATTCCTCCGGTACCACCGGAACCTCCGACTCCGCCCGTTCCGCCCACAAGCGAGGTGAACCGTGGCTAGCCCAATGATGCCTCCGACTCCGCCGCCGGTTCCGCGTCCTCCGCATCGTTCGATCGCGGGACCGGTCGTGCTGATCCTGATGGGAGTGCTGTTCCTGCTCGGGACGATGGGGATTCTCGATACCCACCGTTTGGGATTGCTCTTTGCCCATTACTGGCCGGCATTGCTGATCCTGTGGGGCGTGATCAAGCTGATCGAACACGAACAGGCCAAACGGTACGGCCAGACGGCGCGCGGCATAGGGGTGGGCGGCGTTTTCCTGATGCTGTTCCTGATCGGCGCAGGATTGATTGCCACGCAGATCGCCCGGGTGGATTGGAACAGCGTTCGGGAACACACCCACTTCGGAGACAATGAAGACTGGGACAACTTTTTTGGCGGGCCCACATTCAGCTACAGCGACGAACTGAACCAGGAGATTCCGGCCGGCAGCACGCTGCGCGTGACGGACGACCACGGCACGATCACGGTCAACGTGGCCGACGGCAAGACGATGAAAGTTTCATTGCGCAAGATAGTTCGCGCCGAGGAACAGAAGGACGCCGACAGCTACAACAGCAAGACCAAGCCGCAGCTTACAGTCGTCGACAACGTCGTTACCCTCAACGCCAAAACGCAAGGCGGAGGCGACAAGAGCGTCACCACCGATATGGATATTTTCGTGCCCGCCAATACCGCGCTGGTGATCACCTCGAGCCGGGGTAATGTAACCATCGCGGGCATGGCCGCCGATGTCGAGGTCAACCACCATCGGGGTGAAGTGAACATCAACAACCACACCGGAAACGTGTTACTGAATCTG
>JBAVVP010000137.1:0-13720 GCA_049697355.1 Terriglobales bacterium | reverse complement strand
TCATCGGCCCGCTTTTTGCACCAAAATTGGGCGTTGACAAGTTTTTAGGATGCTGTAGGCTTGTCCCCGTCGATGGCTGAAAGGTTTGGCTACATAATCGTTGCCAACCCGAAGTAGGCTGGGTGATTCGTAGGGCGGGGCGACCCGCTCAACGGCCAGACCCGAAAAAACCGACGGATCTGCGAGGAGACGCCGGGGTTTGGTACTGCGAAAGCAGAAATCGCATCAGGGACCGCGACGGTGCACGTTTCCACGTCGTTAACTCTCTCGCAGGAGTTGGCGGCTAGAGCGTAACCAATGTCGCGGTTCTTTTTATTGCCCCACCTTTTGTGCCCGCCGATCCGTCTTCCTGCAGCAACCATCAAAGTATGAAGATTCTCAAAACCACCCGCCTCTTGCTGCGTGAGTTCATGCCGGAAGACGTCGATGCCCTCGCCCTGGTTCTCTCCGATCCGGAAACCATGCGCTATTACCCGGCGCCCTATGATCGCGCCGGTGTCGAGCAATGGATTGAGCGCAACCGGCAACGCTACCGGGAGGACGGCGTCGGCCTCTGGGCCATGGAATTGAAAGAAGCGCAAGGTTCCGACGTTCACAAAACGATCGGCGATTGCGGGATCACCGTGCAGCAGGTCGACGGCGAGCGACTCTACGAAATCGGATATCACTTGCGCCGGGATTTCTGGGGACAGGGTTTGGCCACCGAGGCCGCTACCGCCTGCCGCGACTGGGCGTTCACGCACCTGAAAACCGAGCGGCTGATTTCCCTGATTCGCCCTGAGAATCTGGCTTCACGCCGCGTTGCCGAGCGTACAGGAATGACAGTGTGGAAAGAGGTGAACTGGCGTGGACTTCCGCACTGCGTCTATTCCGTAGAAAGAAGCCGCTAACTCGGGCTTCTAGCTAACGATCTTCCCCCAACAAAACCAATTTGTCATCCTGAGCGAAGCGAAGGATCTGTGTATTTTGCCGCGGAATGCATGGGTCCTTCGCTTCGCTCAGGATGACAAAGTTTTTGATGGAGACGAACGACCAGGCCTTGCGACCCGGCAAAGTCCCCTACACCAGATCCTCCACCTTCAATTCTTCTGCTCCGCCCTTCCACGACTTGCGAAATTCCTGCTCCACAAACCAGGCGTCGGAATTTCGATCCTGTGCCTTCAGTGCCCGATGCAGACCGAACAACGAGCGCGGATTGCGAAGATTCCGGGCCAGGTCATCGCGGAATACTTGCTCCGCGCCTTTGGCGTCCCCGCTCATCAGCAGCACTCCGCCGAGCGATTCCCGCACCGGAAAGAACCAATCCTGAGGTTCGTCGTACTTCAGCGTATCCTGCACCGCGACCGCGTCGCGCAGCATGGCCGCGGCTGCGGCATTGTCTTTCTTCGCCAGCGCCACCTGGGCCCCCAGAACATTCTCCGCAATCTTCAGGATGTCTTTGGTCTTGTTGTTAATGGGCATTTGGAAAATCGCATCCGGCGGCGTTGCTCTTTCCGCGTCGGACACGATCTTGTATTCGGCTTCCGCCTCGTTGATTTTGCCTTTTCCCGCGAATGCCATTCCGCGCGCAAAATGCCAGAAGCCGACCGTGGTCTTCATCTCCGCAGCAGGCGCTTTCATCGCCAGAATTTCGTCCCACTTGTGAAAGCGCAGATTCACCGCCATGGGGATCGTCATGAATCCTTCCAGCGGCGGCATGTCTTTTACGGACGGTCCGACATGGGCCGCGAGCATTTCCGCTGCCTTATGCGCTTCCGCGTAGTCTCCCGTCATGGCCGAGCACATGGCGATGAAATGCAGATTGTGGCTGTAGTACATCATCGGATAGATGCCCTGCGCGCCACTGCTCGCGAGGTAGGCGCGATCGGCCGCCGCCGCTTCCTGGTTCGTCTTCACTGCCGCCGCATAATCTCCGGTGCGGATGTAGATGTGCGCCGGCATATGCACGATGTGTCCCGCAGCCGGAGCCAGCGCGGCGAGCCGGTTCGCCGCAGCTAAAGCCCGTTCTGGAGAGTTCGACGCTTCCACCGTATGAATGTAGTAATGGAGCGCCCCGAGATGGTTGGGATCGCGTTTGATCACCGACTCCAGGGTCGCGACGATCTCCTCCGTGCCCTCCTCGGGCGTCCCGTCACGATGCCACAGGCCCCACGGATGAAGGTTCATCGCCGATTCCGCGAACAACGTCGCCGCGTCGAGATCGTCGGGATTGTTCTTTACCACTTGCCGCATCGCGTCCCGAAAATCTTCCGCTGCCTTCCGCAGATCGGACTTCGGGTCCGCCGGAAAGCGCTTCGCCATGGCTAAAATGTAGCCGCGTTCAGCGTCGGTGGCATTGCTACTCAGATCCACCGCCTTCTGGATCGCATCGTGGGCCTGCTTGAAGCGGTCCTGGCTCGCGGGATCGTTGTAGTTCGGGCCCACAGCCTCGGCGATCCCCCAGTACGCCATTGCCAGCTTCGGATCCAGTTCGGCGGCTTTCTGAAATGAGCGCGCCGCCTCGTCGTGGTTGAAGGCGTAAATCAGGCGCAGTCCCTGATCGAAGAACTCCTGCGCGCTTTGGTTTTTGGTCGAAACCGGATGATGCAAATCGCCCAAGCCCGCCATCATCGTGACCGGCTTCGCGCCTCCCATGGCGTGTTCTTGAGAGGCAGCAAGGATTGTGAAACCAAGAAGAACCGCGAGGCACAGCAGAGCGGACTTCAGCAGTGTCATAGAGACCTCCTGAAATGTACGAACCAGTCAATTGTGATTAAGACGACCACCCCAAAACTTTGCGCGCAAGCATAGTGCAGACTTGGTCTGGAAGCAACCGTCTTCTAGCGTGGGCAGATGACCTCAGATGTGGGAGTGGGGCGTGCGCTAAACTCAAAGCAGAGCTAGCCGACGAATGCGCCGAGCCACTATCCTGTTCAATCCGAACTCTGGCCGCCCGCGGCGGGACCGGGAACTGAACCATGCCATTGGCATCCTCCAGTCGGCCGGAGTTCACACCGACCTCACGGTTTGCCGCTCCAGCCAGGAAGCGACCGACAACGCCCGTTGTGCCGTGGCCGCCGGCAGTGACACCGTCTTTGCCTGCGGGGGCGATGGCACAATCCACGATGTGATTCAGGGATTAGTGGGCACGCCCGTCGCGCTCGCCATTCTCCCGTTCGGCACCGCCAACGCTCTTGCCCACGACCTCGGGATCCCGCTCCGCCCCAGCGCCGCGGCTGAAGTTGCGGTAGCAGGCAAGGTCCGCCGCATTCCGGTTGGCCGGGTCGAGTACGTGGATTTCAGAGGCAAGGGTTCAGCACGCTACTTCACCGTCGCCGCCGGCATCGGCGTGGACGCGCACCTGTTCTACAAACTGACGGCGGATCTCAAGAAACGATCGGGCATGACGGCCTACTACCTCAAAGCCTGGCAGTTGTGGGCGACGTATGACATGCGCCGGTTCGAGGTGGAGTATTCCAACGGAAGCGGCCTGCCTCAGCGTGCCTTGCTGACAGAACTGCTGGCGGTGAGAATCCGTTTTTTCGGAAACATCCTGCGCGAACTGGTTCCCGGAGCGTCGCTCGACTGCGGCGATCTGCGCGCCGTCATGTGCCGTACCGCCAGCCGGAATGCCTACATACAGTATGTGGCAGGGACGCTGCTTGGCCGCCAGTGGAAAATCGACGGCATCGATCTGGTCAGTTGCTCGGAAGTGGTTTGCCGGTTGCCGGAGAAAGGCGATGGTCGGAGCGAAGACCGCGTTTACGTCGAGGCCGACGGCGAACTTCTCGGCCGCCTGCCCGCGCGCATGACCATGGTTCCGGACGCGCTGTCGTTGATCGTGCCAACCAACAACTAACACAGATCCCCTGTCCAGCCTTCTTGCGCTGGGGCTCTTTACCGCACAGCGCTGTGCTATAACTTTCGCATGCCAAGCGCTCGCCAAGGGTCGATTCGCCTCTTTCGTTTTTCTGGAATTGATGTCTTCCTGCATTGGTCCTGGTTCGTGGTGGCAGCGTATGAAATCCAAAGCCGCAGCGGACGTTACTCTTCTGTCACTTGGAACGTGCTGGAGTATCTGGCGCTGTTTCTGATCGTGACGCTTCATGAATTCGGCCACTCGTTGGCCTGCCGCCAAGTTGGTGGACAGGCGAACCAGATCGTCCTCTGGCCCCTCGGTGGCGTGGCGTATGTGGATCCGCCGCCACGGCCCGGCGCTACGCTCTGGAGCATCGCGGCCGGGCCGCTGGTAAACGTGGCGCTGCTGCCCTTTTTGTACGGAGTCTTTCTTCAGAGCAAATCGCTGGGATGGGCGCACACGATGCCCGATCTCTATAAGTTGGTGGTCGCGGTCCTAACCATCGACATTGGCCTGCTGCTTTTCAACATTCTGCCCATTTATCCCCTGGATGGCGGCCAGATTCTTCGGTCGCTGCTTTGGTTCGTGTTCGGACGCGCCCGCAGCCTGACGGTGGCTGCGATCGTCGGATTGGTAGGCGTGACCGCGTTTATTGGCCTCGCCTTCTGGTCGCGGGACGTTTGGCTTGGGGCAATCGCCGTCTTTATGCTGATGAATTGCTGGGGCGGGCTGCGACACGCGCAGGCGCTGGCACATTTCGCAAAGCTGCCGCGCCGCGAAAACTTTGCCTGTCCGAGGTGCAAGAGCAACCCGCCGATCGGCGCCTTCTGGAAGTGCGGACGGTGTGGACAGCCGTTCGATACTTTTCAGACGCAAGCCGCTTGCCCCAACTGCGCGACACAGTTTGCGATAACGAAGTGCCTGGATTGTGGGGCCGTTAGTCCCATGAGCGAGTGGGTCTCGCCCGTAATCAGCGCGAGTTCGACGTTCGGAAATGAGGTCAGAGGTTAGAGGTCAGATTGCAGAGGTTGGGACCTTAGGTTTTCAACTCTGCAATCTGACCTCTAACCTCTGACCTTTCATGGAACCAGTAACTCATTTTCTATTTGGCGCGGCCATGGGTCGCGCCGGACTCAACCGCAGGACCGGACTGGCCACAGTCACGCTGACCCTTGGCGCCGAAGCCGCTGACCTCGACGTCTTCAGCCGCTTCGGCGGGTCCGCCTTCGCCTTGAACCATCACCGCGGCTTCACTCATTCTTTCCTGGGAGTACCGCTGGTAGCAGCCGTGGTGGTGGGATTCGTCTATTTTCTCTGGCGGCTGCGCGGTCGCAGAACCCGCAACCCTAACCTGCCTCCGCGCTGGAGATTGCTCTTCGCCTACGCCTGCCTTGCCGGCCTCAGCCACATTCTTCTCGACTTCACCACCAGTTACGGAGTGCGTCCCTTCTGGCCGTTTTCCGAACGCTGGATTTCCTGGGACATCGTTTTCATCGTCGAGCCTGTGCTTTTGGTCGTGCTGATTCTGGGCCTGATTCTGCCGGCATTGTTTTCGCTGATCAACCAAGAGATCAGCGCGCGCGACAAAGGCCCGCACGCCAAGCCACACGGAAGGCTAGCCGCGACTCTCGCGCTGCTCGCCGTCTTCGCCTACTGGGGACTCTGTGACTACGAGCATCGGCGCGCCGTAGCCGCGCTCCAGTCGCGCAATTACCAGGGAGCCGATGCAATTCGCGTTTCCGCCTATTCCTACATGACGAATCCGTTCCGCTGGCATGGCTTAGTGGAAACGCCCGCTTTCTTCGCCACCATGGAGGTCGATTCGCTTACACCCGAGGTCGACCCCGAAGGCCAAATGCGGATTCGCTACAAACCGGAAGAAACGGCCGTCACATTGGCCGCCAAGAGAACCTATCTTGGACGCGTGTACCTAAGCTGGGCGCAGTATCCCCTCATCGAAACCGAGCAACTGGAGAACGATCCGGTGGACAACACCCGCGCCGCCTACGTCGTCCGCTTTCGCGATCTCCGCTACGACTATCCAGGGCGCAACTCTCGCGCCACGCTCGGGGCAAGGGTCTTCTTGACCCGCGATCTGCAGGCGGTCGACGAGCGGTTCGGAATCAGGGGCAACGGTACGAAAACGCGCTAACAGCCCTAAACCCTGGGATTAACAATAAAAGGGTGCTCAGCGAGTGGCTGATCACCCTTTCGACACTTGCCGCGCTCGCGTTCTCAGAACGTCAAATGCAGTGCCATCTGGACGAAGCGCGGGCTGCCGATGGTGTGCTGCAGCGTACCCAGGTTGCCTTTCGGCGGGCAAACGTAAGCCCCGGTGCTGGCAACGCACGCCGGATATTTCCCAAAACCGTAGATTGGAGGGTTGGAGTAGAAGGGATTGAACGAGACGTCGTTGCTGGGAATGTCGAAGCTGGGGTGATTGAAGATGTTGAAGGCGACCACATCGTATTTCAGATCCCAACCTTCCCTGATCTTGAAATTCTTCGAAAGGCCGAAATCGAAGCGGTTTTGGAAGGGACCGCGGAAGATGTTGCGGCCTCCCGAGGTATATGGGGTTTCGTAGTTATCGCATAGGCCCGTGACCGGATCGCATGGTGGCACGCCGCTCGTGCCCGGCGCGATCGGTGCGGGAATGCCAAAGGCCTTGGCGTTCAGCACCGGGTTCGCGCCGTTGATTCCGGTCGTTCCCTGCAGAATCGGATTCGTTGCCGTCGCGCCAACGCCACCGACGGGAACAATAGGATTGGTCACTGCGTCCTGGCCGCCGCCCCAGTAGAGGCTGGCCGCTCCGCCGGTGAAATCAATCACACTGTAGGGCTGGCCGCTTTGCAGCACAGTCACTCCATTGAAGGCCCAGCCGTTGACCAGTTGTTTTTCCCAGCCGTGCGCCGCGGCCCGCGACGGGAGTTCGTAATGGTAAACCACGGTCCAAACATGCGTGCGGTCAAAGTCTGAGTTGCCATACGCCGACCGCGTACTATTCGGATCGTTCCCGTTAAAGAAAAGACCTAGCGCGCTCTGCTCGTCCAGCGTGTGCGAATACGTGTAGGAACCGGAAATCTGCAGTCCGTGGCTTAATCTCTTGGTCACGTTGAATTGCAGGGCAGCGTAGTTGGACACTCCCACCGCTCGATAGAAGGTTGAATTTGGATCGTAGCCAATGTAAGGAGCGCGTAGCGACGCGTTGCCCGTCGGATAGCCGTCTGTCAGCGACTGGTTATTTTCCGCCGTAACCCCCGGCACGCTATACCCATACGAATAGTTTTGCTGATAGGGGCCGCCCGCCAGTACCGGGTTCTGAGGCGTGGCAATCTGCGCCTGATTGAACGGCAGCGGAATCGTTTCGTGAACGCCATGGTTGCCCACGTAACCGAGCGTGAACACCAGATCGTTCCTCGGCTGCCATTGCAGATCGAACGTCCAGTTCTCCGAGTACGGCAGTTTGTTCCTGGGATCGTATCCGGCGAACAAGAACGGCCCACAGCCCGATTCCCCGATCGAATTGCAGTAATTCGTATTCTGCTGGAGTAAGAGATTGGCATTCGGCAGCAGGGCTTGCACCTGCGACAGACTGCTGGGTGGCGGAGGAGGCGCCGACGAGCCGAATGGCTGCCCGAATGTTCCACCTGAAACCGCATAAAACGGAACAACGAACGGCTCCGCCACAGTAACTCCGAAAGGCCCACTGATCCCGCCGCCTGCTCCGGGAGAAAACTCGGTGAAATATTCGCCGCGATCGTAGTACATACCGAATCCAGCGCGCACCACTATGTTATGCATAAACGACGGGCTATACGCGATTCCGATCCGCGGTGCAAATCCCCACTGTCGCCCCGTCAGCGTCGAATTGCTCACACCTTTCGTGCCGAACGTCTTGCTATTTCCGGCGATCACCAGGCCGATGTTCTGGATCGTGTCGCTCGCCACGTCGTAGGAATAGTCCTGCGGATAGAAGTTCGTGAGATTGCCGTTTTTTTCGTAGAGTGGACCATCCCAATCCCACCGCAGTCCAAGGTTCAAGGTCAGGTTCGACTGCACGCGAATATTGTCCTGCACGTAAGCGCCTGCCTGCTTCGAGCGGTAATAACGGCTGGTTGCGCCGCTCAGAACTTGCGACGGTTCTTGCCCAGGGCATGAAGCCGTGTTCGGTCCGCATACTTGGCCCGTTAAGAAGCCCGGAAAATCCGCGAACGTAATGCGCGCCACCGAGTTGTTCTTGTTGATGACGTTGAGCTGCGCATAGGTGAAATTCATTCCCGAGGAAATCGAGTGGCGTCCGTGCACCCACTTCACGTCGGTCGAGAACTGTGCGCTGTTCTGGTAGAAACCGGCATTAGCAAAATTATTCACCGGGCCGATCGCCAGCACGTTCGGGTAATTGTCGGCATTGTTGATGTTGATGCCCGGAAAAAGGCTTGTGCCGGGTATGTTGATCCCCACCGACGAGGGCGTCAGGAACTGGCTGGTGGAAGCGTAGTCGCTCATCCTGAGGAAGCCCAGGCGCTGTTCCCAGGTGAAATTCGGGGTGAGCGCGGCCGCATTGTCGAGCGAAAAAGTCTGGCTGCCGGCCGTCAGTTTCTGTGGAAAACCAAGAAGCGAACTCTGCGCAAACGGCGTCGTGTTGGGATCATTCTGGAAGTAGTACTTGGCCGCCAACCGATCTTTGACGCTGAAATTGTAGTCCACGTTGCCGTTCACCTGGTCGGCGGTGAAGTGAGACTTCGGCCCCTCGACGATCGTGTCTGCACCCTGCCCCTGCAGGTTTTGATAGTCGGGCGAGGCACTGGGAATGAAGTAACTGCCGCCGGGTGCTTTCGCCTGGAGAAGGGCCAACGCCTGCGGAGTGATATCGCCAGACTGGATCGACGTGCCGAAATCCGTATTCGCTGCGTTTGCGATGCTTGCGGCGTCGCGTTGGTCGGTGAGGTGCGGGGGAACGGCAACGTACGATGAAGCCAAGAGTTGGTCGGAAACGCGCTGGCCCTGGTAGGAACCAAAAAAGAAAAGCTTGTCTCTCTTAATGGGTCCGCCGATGTAGCCGCCGAAGACATTGCGGTGCATTTGCGGTCGAGGGATTTGAAAGTCGTTGAAGAACCATTCATTCGCATTCCAGCCCGTCTGCTGGTGATATGCGTACACGCCTCCGTGCAGTTGATTCGTGCCGGATTTCGTAATCGTCACGATCTGCGCGCCACTGTTGGCGCCCTGCGAGGCATCGTACATCGCGGAGTTCACCTGCATTTCCTGGATTGTCTCCGGCGGCGGCGAAGGCAAAGCCTGGCCGATGGCACCGTAAACCGTAGTACTGGTCGCAATTTCTCCGCTCGGGTTATTACCGTTTCCGTTTTCTCCGATGTTGACCGCCACCCGGCTCGATGTCACCTGGCTCGTGGATTTGCCACTGAACAGGTTGTTCGCATTCACGCCGTTAATCATGAAGCTGTTGCTTGTATCGCGCTGGCCGTTGGACCAGATGGCTTGATTGCCAAGGCCGGCGTTGGTGCCGGCGGTGTTCAGCAGGTCGGCGCTCACGCCGGGGCTTAGGATCGCCAACTGGGTGAAGCTGCCCGTGCCGAGCGGCGTCTCCGTGATCTGCACTTCATTCAAGGTGTATCCGGTGGTCGTGTCCGTCTCGTTCAGCAGCGGCGTCGCCTCCACGGTCACGGATGCCGAAACCAAACCTGGCTTGAGTTTGGCGTTGACCGTCGCGGTGCGATTGCCTTGTACGATGATCTGCGGGTGGACGTCCGTTTCAAAACCATCTTTGATGAACTTGACCTCGTAAGTCCCAATGGGCAGGTCAGCGATGCTGAACGAGCCATCGGACTTGCTGGTGGCGGTGATTTCGAGGTTTGTGGCCAGGGCGCGGGCTTTGACGGCCGCTCCCTGAATCACGGCGCCGGTGCTGTCGGTGACGGTGCCATTCATCGATCCTAGAGTCTGCTGGGAGACGGCGATCGACGACCAGAGCGGGAGCAGGATGATCGCCAGGAGCAGGTGAAAACAGCAAGGGAGAGAAGCAGCGACACGACCACGCAGAGTAATCACGGAGGACGCCTCCTGAGGTTGAAGCCAATCTTTATAGCAAACGTGGCCCCGCAGTTCAAGGACCGATCACGGAAAAACGATGAATTATTTGTGAATTGTTCTTCGGATTCCCGGCTGCCTGAATTGCAGATGCCATGGGATTCGATGTCACCGCAGCGTGTCGCATCCGAACCGGCGCTTTTTCTCCACCTGGCTAAATTCTCCCCTCGCTTGACCCGCGGCATCCGCTCGCGCAACAATCTTAGTTGGTTCCTTAACGAGGTGATCATGCTGGCTTACGTATTTGTTCTCTTCGCGGTCGCAGTGCGGTTCCTGCCGCATCCTTTGGCGTTTACTCCGGTGGCGGCGGCGCTGCTCTATTTTGGCGCTCGCGGTTCGCGACGCCAGCTGTGGGTGCCCTTGGCCCTGTTGGCTGCATCGGACGTCATCCTCACCCGGTTCGTGTACTCTTATCAATTTTCCTGGGACCATTTCGTGACCTGGGCGTGGTATGCGGCGATCCTGTGGTTGGGCACAGGTCTCCGCGAGAACACCGGCTGGCTGCGAGTAGGCGGAGCCGCGCTGGCCAGTTCCGTTTCTTTCTTTATGGTTAGTAATTTTGCCGTGTGGGCGTGCTGGGCCATGTATCCCAAGACCCTGGCGGGACTGATGACGTGCTACGCCGCCGGCTTGCCGTTCTTCCGGCGCGGAATCGCGGGCGACATTCTGTTCACCGCAGTCATGTTCGGATTGCCGGCAGTCGCCGCCTTGGTCGCCCGTTCCATGCATAAGCCGCACGGAACTGCCGCCGCTTAGCCGGTCATTCGCTGGCCCGTCAGCTGGTGCGAGTTTCTTCCGAACGCAGCGTGGAATCTTTTCCCGCTGCGTTCTTATTTTCTGGACTGTTCTCCGCAGGCTGCCGCCTCGCCCGCCGCCAAACGAGCCATCCCGCCGCCAGCGCTCCCAGCCCAACCAGAACCCACACGTAGTGATGGACGAAAAGGCTTCCGGCCAGCGTCACAATCCCCGGACCGAACCAGAGCGTCAGCAGCGCCTCGATCAGAAAGCGCAGAAAGCGTCCCGCAAAAATCGCCAGCAGAAAATGGCCGAAGTTCATCTCAAACACCGCCGCTGCCAGCACCACAATCTTGAAAGGCGTGGGCGGGGGCAACATGGCCGGAAACATCAGCGCCCAGAATTCATGCCGCTCGAAGGATGCGTGGATCTTCTGGAAGCGCTCCGCCGAAAGCCGCTTGCGCAACAGCACCTCGCCGCCCGTGTACCCAATCACATATAGAACGATGCTTCCGAGCGCCGACCCCAACGAGCCCAGCAGCACATAGAGCAGGAAGCGCGAGCGATCGGTGTACACGTAGTACACGAAAATCGCATCCAGCGGCATGCCCATGAACGAGCCGTCAACAGCAGCCAGGGCAAGCATCCCCCATGGCCCCAGGGGCACCAGAACGCGCCTGATCCATTCGCTGTAGGCGTGGACAAAATGTTTGAGCTTGCTCAAGTAGGTAAAACTAGTTTACGCGAGAGCAGTCGTTGGTCGCTGGTCGTTAGTCGTCGGCAAGCCCAGTGCGCATCAGATTTGTGCCCCCTGGGTTCGGAAAATATGGTTTGCTAGCGACCAACAACTAACGACTTTCATGCTTCGTCTTTCCCGCGATCAACTCCAGCGCATGGGGCAGCAAATCCATCACCGACTCCAGCGACTCGACCGCCCCCGCCGGACTGCCGGGCAGATTCAGGATCAGGCTCGTTCCCCGGACGCCGCACACCGCACGGCTCAGCGCCGCGAAGCGCGTCTTGTGCGATCCCTCGATTCGCATCTGCTCCGCGATCCCTTCCACCAGCCGGTCGCACACCGCGCTGGTCGCTTCCGGCGTCACGTCGCGCGGAGCGATTCCCGTCCCGCCCGTGGTCACCACCAGCCGAGCCAGCCGCGATAACTCAATCAATTTTTCCTGGATCGCGGCGCGCTCATCGGCCACTACCCCGCGCGCCACCACTTGAAAATTCCGCCGCTCGAGCGCTTCCGCCACGGCGGGACCGGAGAGGTCCTTCTTTTCACCGCGCGAGCACGAATCGCTGACCGTCAGCACCGCCGCCGATGTCCGATGCAACGACGCTTCAGGTGTCGAGGAGGACATCTTCACCTTCAGCCGCCGCGTCGCGCTGCGACTCATCGAGCAGCCGCAATCCTTCCATCAGCAGGCCTTGCGTATTCAGAGTCGTTGTTTCCTGCGAAGACTTGCCGTTGAAATCAATCTGGAAATTTCCCTCGGTCCAGCGCAGCACCTTGAAAACCGCTTCGTCTCCCGTAATCGGACCATACACGGCGTGCTTCGCCTGTCCCTGCGAGAAATAGATCTCGCACTTGTCTTCGTTATTGTTATTGCCCTTGGTCATGGTGAGCAGGCAGCTCTTGCGCCCCATCTCGAGCGATTGCACCAGGTCAATCACGTTCATCTGCGACAGGCTGCCGCGCAATATGCCATCGGTCGACGCCGCTTTGCTCAGTTTCTCCAGAGCGATCCGGTCCACCACGCGCTTGATCTTGTGCGTGGCATCTTTCAGGAAGAACGGTTTTTCCAGGTAGTCTTCAATCGGATCCTGCATTGACAACCGTTCGCTGATGTCGGCCTTCGAGGCCATCAGGATTACCGCAATCCGGGCGGTTGCCGGCCTGCTCTTAAGTTTCTCCAGCAACTGCCGTCCATCCATGCCGGGCATGCGGTAGTCGCTGATCAGCACATCCGGCGGATCATCGACCGCCTTCAACAACGCGTCGGCGGCGTCGGTTCCGACGGTGACCTCGCCCAGCGAGGAGAGTGCTTGCTGCAGCATCCCGAGCACCATCGGGTTGTCGTCCACCAGCAGGATTTTGACGTTGCTCGCCATAGATCAAATTGCCTGAAAAAGATCAATTGCTGGAAAACTATTTCCGCTTGCCCCGTCTCCGGTAGTCTCCGCTCTTGCCCCCCGACTTCCGTTCCAGCACCACTTCCCGGATTTCGATGCCTTTATCGAGCGCCTTGCACATGTCGTACACGGTCAGCGCTGCGACGCTGGCCGCGACTAGCGCTTCCATCTCCACGCCTGTCTCCGCGGTCGTCTTCACTTTGGTGGCTATAGAAACGCCATTCTCGCACACGCGTAGGGTCACAGCAATGTGCGACAGCGCTACGGGATGGCACATCGGAATCAACTCCGCGGTCCGCTTCGCCGCCATGATTCCCGCTGTCCGCGCCACCTCGAGCGGATCGCCCTTGGGATTTTCCGGCAACGCCCGCAAGACTTCGGGCCTCATCGCGACGAAGGCGCTTGCCTCGGCTTCTCGCGCCGTTCGCGCTTTTCGCGACACGTCCACCATGCGCGCATGGCCCTGAGTGTCGTAGTGGGAAAGTTTCTTCGGCATCGCTAACAGGTTATCGTACACGCCCCATGAGCGGCGGAGAGGTGGCTTTCTTCATCGCGTCAATAAGAGCGGCACCCATTCTCCGGCGTCGATCCGCTCGCGGTCCGGTGGAATCACAACATAGCAGTTCGCGCGCGCCAGCGTCGCGATGTCGCCTGACCCCTGCCACTTGGCCAGCTCCACCTCCGCATTCTCAAATTCCCCCGAGAGCACGGCCGGAAGAAACCGCTTTAAGCCTGTTTTCGTCCGGATTTCTGACTTAAGCCGCGCGCGAAGAAAGATCAGGGGGTGGGGCGTCATTCCCGCCAGCGCTTCGATCATCGGCTGGGCGAACAACTCGAAGGTCACCATGGTCGAGACGGGATTTCCTGGCAGCCCGAAGAAATACTTCTTGTGTGGCGCGGGCA
>JBAVVP010000136.1:0-13503 GCA_049697355.1 Terriglobales bacterium | reverse complement strand
GTCTTGTAGTCATTTTGTCTGGGAGGGAAATGAAATGCTTAAGAAGCTATTCGCATTTGTCATTCTTCTTGCCCCTATCGTATGGGCGGCCAATAACGCCGACTTCTCCGGTATTTATGCTGCCCAGCAGAAGAAGGGTGACAAAGCGATCAAGGCATCTTTGCGTGTCATTCAGACCGATTCGACTGTAAAGGTCACGCGAATATACGGAGACAAGTCTGTTACGAACAGCTTTCCACTGGACGGCAACGACGGTGATTACACGACAGAAACGGGCGTGCGCGGGAAGTGCAGAGCGCAATTGAAGGGCGACACCCTTGTACTGGAATCGTTGGTGGCTTCACCCCCGAAAGCGAACACACCGTCGCTCCGCTTCGAGACTATCGAGGAGTGGCGACTTTCTGCTGACACCAAGACACTGACTGTAAAAACGGAGATTAAGAGTCCCGACATGTCGGCTGATGTGATGGCCGCAGCGTTTCCGAATAACCCACAGAAAGAGAAGTACCAGCGGGTTGATGCGCGATGATTGTCGTAACAGCGCTATTGCGACCAACTATGGCCCCCACGCAATTCTCAGTTAGCGCAATGGCCCGATTGCGTCAACTGAGGAAACACTGCATCATCACTGCTTCTGAGAACGAAGAGTGGTAGCTTATGACGGTGAAATGAGCCCGAGGACTTATGTTTGAGCAGCTACCAGCTTGGCATACCAAGATCTCTCGCCGTGGCGCAATTCTGATTGGCCTCGTCCTGTTGCTTCCAGTGATTTGCTTTGTCCTGTTGATTGCGTTCACGTTTGTACGGCCAATTCTGGTGCGGGTAGTTGACGCGGTCTCGGGACAGCCGATCGAAGGAATTGCAGTCACACAGCGCGTAACAATTGCTGGGGCGAACGCACCGTCGGAACTTAGTGTGACCAAAACAACCGGCAGCCACGGATACGTCCTCTTTCGTCCGCATCTTTACTCGTGGCCAGTTTTTGCCGCCTACGGCTATACGATCAACGTCAATGAGAAAAGTATGGCTGCCTACCCGCCTCTTGAAGAGGGCAACCTGGGGCCAAACCAGACCAACGAGTACATGCCAATGAACTTGACAGCTCACTGCCCAGGTTGCGAGCTGCTGTGGAGAGCTCCGGGGCCGGCCGCTGAGAATCTCCACTCATTGTGGTTCGCCACGGTGCCGCTGATTCCCGCCCTCGACAGTCCCGACAAGTGCTCATTCATCGCGAATCCCACTGTCTCGAAACAGTGCAAAGGGCTGAACACTTACCGCTCCGCGTTCTTGCACTTCGACTCAATACGAGACATCGAGAACAACAAGGCCATTTGCAGACAGCTCGAAGACCAGGCCGCGAAGACCTGCCTGGACGCTTTAGCCGGTTACGTAGCCATGGCCACGAGCAAAGATTCATCTCCATACAAGCATCGTCAGATGCCGATGCTTCCCACTCCTCCCCTTTCGGAGGTGTTTCCATTTGACAGAATCGGGGGTCGCGAAGTCACCGGTCGTCACACGTGGGGCAACAACGCGGTTACTGGTCACATTGGATACTTTGCTACCTATGCTCAACGGGGCCGTGTGTCCACTGAAATTCAAGTCAGTGTTGACAACTTTCCAACGGAGGAGGTAGCCCGACAAGACCTCTCGAGAATCACCTCGGGTTTCGGCTACAAGTCCACAAATAGGGTTTCAGAGGAAATTAGATCGGGGAGCCGGATCAGGGTATATCGCATCCCGCACTTCAAAAACCGTTTCGGCGAGAGTGGAAGTGAAACAACTTTCTGGCGGAGTGCGAATAAAGTTATTAAAATCGACATTTTCTTGCCAGTACCCAAAGACGAAGAGGTCGTCTCCAAGTACCTCGCCGTGTACCCCAGCAGCCTCACCCCAAACGAATCCCCCAATACGCAAGCGCGGATCCTTGGCGATACTCCCCATTAGGGTCATAGTCCCCAGATCGCAAATCCTCCGGTAAAGTGTCCATTTACTGTTTTAGCGGACACTTATCGACCACATTTATCAACCTGCCTCACCGCGTCCTTAGCCGAACGCTTACCCTGAGCCAGCAAGCCGCAGGAAAGGATTACCAGGAATGTCGGCAACAGACATCTTCTCATAACCACCTGCCTTGGGAACCGCAACAATTGTATTGCCGCAAATCAGTCAATTGTTGATAAATCCTTCGCCAAGTCTCCGACGTGTGGGCGAACCGGCTTCCTCGCAGGTGACAATCGAGCACCTGTTCAATGGTTGTTGAAATATCCCCATTACACTCAGAACCCCAACTTGGGGCTGATGGAGGTCAATGAGCGCTATGGCCTGATTACGACAGTTATTTCCCAACCTCGTGAAACTAGTGTCTTATTTAGCTAAAGGAACTTGGGAAGTAGGCCCAAAGACATGGCAAATACCACGCGCTTATACTTCGCTCTCGTTGGTGGTGTCTCCTGCGCAGTTGTGGGGTCGCTCTTAGGGGGCGTTGCTGTTGTGCTCGTCCGCTCGTGGACATTGCGTGGCACGGAGAGCATGACCGAGGCTGTGGCGTTCTTCCCGATGGCAGTAGCGTTTGCGGCGATTCCCGCCGCTCCCTTTGGGTTCGTCGTAGGGTCGGTCGGTAGCTGGTGGGTAGCAATTCGCGCAGCCCGTGGAGTTTCGGAAAAGCGGCTCTATTTCGAGTCAGCTGCAATGGGCGCGGCGCTTGGAAGTACGTTCCCATTTATTTTGGTAGCCTTTGGATGGGGCCCGTTCAACAACCTTGTGTCCGTGCTGCCCATTTCAACCACAATCGGAATTGGGTGCGGACTACTGCTTATCCCCTTAACGCGAAAATACCGACCTCTTCCATCGTAGGTGGCGATAAATCCCGATTACGCTCATTGACTCTGGTGTCGATTGCAAACGTGTTTTACAGCATCTACTCCCCAGTGACTCCCGCCTTTGCGGGCACCTCCCAACACCCTCTTTCGTCCCGCAGCTCGACAGCCGCTACGCTATTTCGTGGCGGGTTTGCTTGCGGTAACATTTGTTTGGGTTGCCGATATGGAGCGCGCGTTGATCTGGATCGGGGGCGAGGCCAAGGGCTGGGCCTGCTCCAAGTGTCGCTGGAAATTCCCCGTCCCCACGCTGCTTACCGGAGAAGAGGCTAAGGGCGCTTACGACCGCCTGGCCGCTGCGAAGTTTCGCGAACACACGTGCGAGGCCGGAACCAGTTTTTTTGACGCGGAACCGGAAACAAAACTGGACACCGCCGTTCCTTTCGTCGAGCGTGCCCGGATGTTCATAAAGCGAGGATATACACCGAAGATTGCTGCCGACCTTGTACTTCATGAAATGGAATTCGAACACGCCAGCAATTCGACGATGATGGAGAAGGCCCGCGCGGATGCCGAGGATTTCCTTCAGAAAGTTCGCAAGGGCCTCATCTGAAGGGGGCCGGGTCCCCTGGGCGCGCGTCACGCGCTGGGGTGATGATGATCACAGCGCGCGGGTCGCGCGCCGAATACGCTGATCGCAGCATTCGACGCTCGTCGGATGCCTTCCGCCCGGCACGAATTCTTCGTGCCAGGAAAGGAGGCACGTCATGCTGCTGCTGTTCGGGTTGTTCCTCTTCCTGGTTGGAGCTTGTCTGATCCTGTTGCTGCCGGTGCTCTGGGGCGAACGGATTTTCCACACCTATCGCGAGGGGCGGGCGGTGAATTGTCCGGAGACGAAGGCGCCGGTGTCGGTGCGGTTCAACGCCTTGCGCGCTGCCTGGAGCGGATTGGCCGGCCCGCCGAAATTGCGCCTGGCCGATTGCACACGCTGGCCGGAGCGCGCCGATTGCGGACAGGAGTGCATTCCCGATGCGGTCGAAGCCAAGCCCGCGCCGGAGCTGAGTCAGGTTTCGTTGCATCAGGTTCCGTGGCGAACGCGAAGGGTCGTGCATTTACCCGTGCTGTTGGCGGGAGCGGCGGCGTGGGTGCTGGGCATGGCTTGGCACTCCCAATATCTGTTCCGGCCGCGATGGACCATGGCGCTCGGATTGAGTAAGTCGCAGGCGCTGGCGTTGGCGCGGATGTTGGCGCCGCATCTGCTGAGTGTGGGTGCGTGCATACTGTTCGCCTACGCCGTCGCGGGATTGCTGCGGTGGCTGGGTTCGCGTACGTTGGCCCACGGCGTCGAAGTGGCGGCGGCGCTTTGGCTGGCTATATTCGCGGCGATTTTCGTAGTAGTGGCGGCGGTGGCGTCGTCGCGCGTCGCGCCCGATCTGCTGTGGATTGAGGGAGGCTATACCTTGCTGGGAGCGCTGCTCATCGGCGCGATCGTGGGCGGGGCGCCGCGTTGGGTGATTGTAGGGGACCCGCAAGAGCGTGGGATCAGAAGTCGGGGATGAACAACGCGGTTGCTCGATAGCGGTGGAAAGTAACCTGAGTCGATAACGTCCGTAAGATAACGTCCCGTAAGATGACATCCGTAACGTGTTCAGCCGAGCCGGTTGCGAGACAATCAGAGGCCTGAGTTGTCGGGCTCCGCATTGGATACGCCAAAAACCATTCTTGTTGCCGATGACCACGAGGCCAGCCTCGAGGGTCTTGCGGAATTGCTTTCTGCCGAGGGATTCAAGGTGGTGACGGCACGGGACGGTCAGATGGCGCTGGCAGAGTTCCAGCGAGCGCAGCCCGACCTGGTGCTCTCGGACGTGAAGATGCCCGTGCTGACCGGCATCGAGGTCTGCCGCCACATCAAAAGCAACCCCGAAACCTGCCTCGTACCTCTCGTGTTGATCACCGGTCTTACGGAAACACAAGACCGGGTGGATGGAATTGAAGCGGGAGCTGACGATTTTCTCAACAAGCCGGTGGAGAAAGCGCAATTAATCGCGCGCGTGCGTTCCCTGTTGCGGCAAAAAGCCTACACCGACGAACTAGAGCGGGCCGAATCCGTATTATTCGCCCTGGCCATGAGCATCGAAGGTAAAGACTCATACACCGAGGGCCATTGCCAGCGGCTGGCAGAACATTCAGCTCGGCTCGGCGAGGTCCTCGGTCTAGAGGGACCGCAGATCATTGCGCTGCGCCGTGCCGGCCTGGTCCACGACATCGGGAAAGTCGCGGTGCCGGATTCCATTCTCCTGAAGCCTGGGCGGCTCACCGCCTCCGAGAAAAAGATCATGCAGCGCCATCCGGTGGTCGGCGAACGGATCTGCTCGCCCTTGAAATCCTTTCAACTGGTGTTGCCCATTATCCGCCACCATCACGAAAAGATGGACGGTACGGGTTATCCCGACAAGCTGAAGGGGGAAGAGATCCCGCTGACCGCCCGGATTCTGCAAGTCGTGGATGTATTCGACGCCCTCACTACTTCGCGTCCTTACAAGTCGGCCTTGACCGTCGATGAGGCGCTGGCCGTCATGAAGAAGGAAGTAAAAAAGGGTTGGTGGGACCCGAATGTGTTCGCCGCATTCGATCGTCTGATCGAGAAAGACGTTCAGAAGTTCATCTCGCTGGTCAAAGCCGCCGCAGCCGCTGGCAATTAGACCTCATCGCATAAATGGTTTTCAGAACAAGCGGCGAGGCCTCAGAGGCTAAAGCCCTCGTGTTTAATGGCCGGTGGCGGCACGGCTGAAGCCGTGCCCTTCCCCAAACCATGTATCAGATGAGCTCTAATGCTGTTTGGCTGAGGAACTGGCGGCTAATTCGCGGAAAAGGCCGAGCAACGCCGCTGCCGATTTCTGATCGGAGAGGTTTTCGAGCGCCACCGTGGCGGTGAAGTGCGGCGAGACGGAGTTGAAGCGGACGCCCACGAAATCCTTGTCGCGCCACGAGGCCAGCGCATTGACCACGGGGCTGAGTTCTGCCGGCCAGTCTTCCTTAGTGGTTAGAATAACGGGGCCGGGGCGGTGGACGATCCAGGGGCGCGTCGAGCTTTTCGCTCCGCTGTGGCCCGACCAGCGATGACGAATGACGTCGAGACGGAAGCCCGGGGGAAATCCCATGTCGGCCTCGAAGGTGAGCGTTTCTTCCTGCTGTTGCCAGCGGCTCAGGGCCCACTGCACCGGGAGCGGGCGGGGCAACAGGCGAATGGTGAGGCGGGCGTCCTCAAACCAGCGCGAGGAAAGATGTAGTGTGGCCTTCAGCCGCGAGCTGCTGGCCTGCCATCGGAGATCTACGATGCGTCCTTTTCCCAGGCATGCCGCCTGCACCCACTGCAGCACCTCAGCGGCGCGACGCCGGTTGTAACGGACAAACCAGCCATACCAGAAGAAGAAGAGGGCGAGCGCCACGGCCACGTCGATGAGAATGAAACGCCCCACAGAGCCTCTTGGCAGAAATCGTACTTCTAATTGGTGCGGCTGCGCAAGTGGTGGAAAAAGAGTTCTCAGTTCTCAGTTGTCAGTTCTCAGTAAAACCTGAGATCCAGCCGGTTCCGACTGAGAACTGAGAACTTGTTGCGAATGAGTGGGCGGCCTGCGCCCGGGATCTCGGGCGGAGATTATGAGACCCGACGCTCTTTCTCCCCGCCCTTCCGCCGCTCACCCGCTACAATGGCGGCGTGTCTTTTCGCATCCGGCAATTCCAGAAAGCCGATTTTGAAACGCTGTGGCGGATTGACCAGGCGTGCTTCGATCCGCAATTGGCATACTCGAAACCCGAAATGGCGTTCTATATACGCCGGCCAGGGTCGTTTACTCTGGTGGCCGAAGGCGGAGGCGGGGAGGGCAATGGCGGCGCGCCGGTCGCGGTTGCCGACTGCGGAATTGTGGGTTTCATCGTGGCGGAGACGCGCCGCGCGCGTGGACACATCATCACCATCGATGTGGTCGCCGAGGCGCGGCGATCGGGCGTCGGCTCGGCCTTGCTGCAAGCTGCGGAAGAGCAGTTGCTGCGAGCGGGCGCGGTCGCGGTGGCGCTGGAGACGCCGGTGAATAATGAACCCGCGATTCGTTTCTACAAACAGAAAGGGTATTGCGTGGAAAAGACGGTGGCGGGGTACTATTCGAACCAGTTAGACGCGCTGGTGATGACGAAGGAACTGGCGCTGCCTGTGGTTCGATGAGTTGCGCGCCGGCATTCCGCCGGGCCGCAGAGAGAATTACGGTTCGTACAAGCCGCAGAAAGAATTAAGGTTCGTATCAGGGCATCGCTTTAGCGATGCCGAAGATCCCTCAAAATCAGACGCCCCTTTAGGGGCCGCGAGCGGCCCAAACAAATGAAGAGGAAAACGCCTTCATGAGAATTGCAATCCAGGGAGAACTCGGATCTTTCAGCCACGAAGCGGCTGAGGCGATGTTGCCGCGGGCGACCGTGGTTCCGTGTGCGCGGTCGCTTGAGGTCTTCGACCGAGTCACACGAGGAACCGTGGACGGCGCGGTCATCCCCATCGAAAACTCGCTGGCCGGTTCGGTCGCCGAGCATTTCGATCTTCTCCTCAGCCGCGACGTGCACATCGTACGCGAGTTTCGCCTGCGCATCGTGCACAATCTGATTGCGCTGCCCGGCGCCAAGCTTCGAGACGTGCGGCGGGTGTTCTCGCATCCCGTAGCGCTCGATCAGTGCCGCGACCTGTTTCGGAAGAATCCGAAACTGGAGCCGGTGCCCTTCTACGACACGGCGGGAAGCGTGAAGCACGTGGTGGCGGAAGGCTTGCGCGACGCGGCGGGGATCGCCAGCCGGCGGGCCGCCGAAGTGTATGCGGGGAAGATTCTCAAGGCCGGAGTCGAGGATGACAAGCGGAACTTTACGCGCTTCTTTTTGATTCGCCGGGGCAAGCCGCGGGCGGCGCGCGGGGCGGATAAGACTTCGCTGGCCTTCAGCGTGAAGAACATTCCGGGCGCGTTGTTCAAGGCGCTCAGCGTGTTCGCGCTGCGCGACATCAGCTTGAGCAAAATCGAGTCGCGGCCCATGCGCGGGCGCCCGTGGGAATACGTGTTTTTTGTGGACCTGCTGCGCGGCGACGATGAAGCCTCGCGTAATGCCCTGCGGCACCTGGGCGAGGTGGCGGAACTGGTGAAGGTGCTGGGAATTTATCCGGCAGCTTAAGTCAGTACCCAGTTCCTAGTACCCAGTACCCGGTAGCCAAAATGCGGGGTACTGGCTTTCGTCACAACCCCGTGTGAGGCACTGCACAGCGGGAACCGCGCCTTCGTTCTAGCCTGAATCTGGGCCGTTCTGGCCCGGAGCCTAGGAGGGCTTATATGCGTCGCATGTTTGCTGGGATTGTCATCGTGATGTGCATCTTCATACTGGGCGCGGTTGCTGCCGCCGAGAACAAGTTGGCGATTGCGGACACGTATCAGGTCAAGTTTTCCGAGGACGTGCGGGTCGCCGACACCCTGTTGCCAAAGGGAAACTATGAGATCCGTCATGTAATGGAGGGTGCGAACCACATCATGGTGTTCCGCCAGTTAGGGACGAAGAAGCCGGCGGAGGTGCGCGCGAAGTGCACCCTGGTTCCTCTGACCGCGAAGGCCAGTGAGAGTCAGACGATCTACGTCTTGAATGCAGCCAACCAGCGAGTTCTGCAAGAGCTGGTATTCAAAGGCGAGGATGCCAAGCACGTCTTTTAGGGAAGGCGGGGAACGCCGCAGCGTTGATTGGCCGGGGGGCGCAGCAGGGTGCGCGTCCCTCGGAAGGACCAGACCCAGTGGGGGGCTGAAACCCTTTTGTCTCTTGCAAAAGGCGAAAAAAGGTCTATAGTTCAACAACCTAGCTCGTAGTCTGCATCTTTTTTCGAGTTTGGTTCATCCAAAGTTGAGTGCAAGTCACTCAAGGGAAAAGCATGAGCAATCTTAATTCTTCCGAGCACATGTCCTTCGAAACGACCGAGCGGTCGCTGCCCATTTTGCCGGTGCGCGACACAGTCCTGTTCCCCCACGCGGTGCTGCCGCTGACGGTGGGGCGGGAAAGTTCCGTGCAACTGATCAACTCGCTGGGCGAGGACAAGACCATCGTGGTGGTGGCGCAGCGCGAGGCGCGCGTGGACTCGCCGCAGCCGTCCGATCTGTACGGCATCGGAACGCTGGCGGTGGTGCATAAAGTCGTCAAGATGCCCAACCAGAGCCTGTTCGTTTTTGCCGAAGGACTGGAGCGGGTGCGCCTGGCCGATTTCGCGCAGCTATCGCCCTTCATGCGCGCGCAGGTGACCACCATTCCCGAGACGATTCCGCCCAAGGATTCTGAGATTGAAGCGCTGCAGCGCAATGTTCTGACCTTGTTCCAGCAGATCGTGGCCGGTTCGCCGACGCTCTCGGATGAGCTTTCGACGGTGGCGATGAACATCGAAGAGCCGGGACGGTTGGTGGACTTTATCGCTTCGTCGCTGCCGTCACTGTCAACAGCGGATAAGCAGGAGGCGCTGGAGACGACCGACGTCAGGGTGCGTCTGGAAAAAATCAATCACCACCTCGCCAAGGAACTGGAAGTGCAGCAACTGCGCAACAAGATCCAGTCGGAAGTGCAGGATCGTGTGCAGCAGACGCAGCGCGAGTACTACTTGCGCGAGCAGATGAAGGCGATCCAGAAAGAACTGGGCGAGCAGGATGAAGGCCAGCGCGATACCGAAGATCTGAAACAGAAGATCGAATCGGCGGGAATGCCCGACGATGTCAAGAAAGAAGCGTTGAAGGAACTAGGCCGCCTGGCGCGCATGTCTCCCATGGCGGCGGATTATTCGGTAACGCGCAACTACATCGAGTGGCTGGCGATCCTCCCCTGGGCGAAGACTTCGGGGGGAGAGATTGAAATCCCGAAGGCGAAAGAGATTCTCGACACCGACCACTACGACTTGCAGAAAGTGAAAGACCGCATCCTCGACTACCTTTCGGTGCGGCGGCTGAAGCCCAGCATGAAAGGCCCGATTCTGTGTTTTGTCGGGCCTCCGGGCGTGGGCAAGACTTCGCTTGGCAAATCTATCGCGCGCGCGCTGGGACGCAAGTTCACGCGTCTGTCGCTCGGCGGAGTGCACGATGAAGCCGAAATTCGCGGCCACCGGCGCACCTATATCGGCGCTTTGCCGGGACAGATCATTCAAGGCATTCGCCGGGCCGAGACCAAAGACCCGGTCTTCATGCTCGACGAAATTGACAAAGTCGGTCGCGACTTCCGCGGCGATCCCGCGTCGGCGTTGCTCGAAGCGCTCGATCCCGAGCAGAACGCAACCTTCCGCGACAACTATCTGGACGTGACTTTCGATCTCTCCAAAGTCTTGTTTATCACCACCGCGAACATGCTTGATCCGATCGCCGAGCCGTTGCGCGACCGCATGGAAATTATCGAATTGCAGGGCTACACCGAGGAAGAGAAAATTCATATCGCGTTCCAGTATCTGATCCCGCGCCAGATCGAGGAAAACGGAATCACGACCGAGCAGATTGAATTTCCGGAAGCGATCGTCGGCCACATTATTCGTCACTACACGCGCGAGGCGGGAGTGCGCAACCTGGAACGCACTATCGGCACCATCTGCCGTAAGCAGGCGCGCCGCATTGCGGAAGGGAAAACGGAGAAGTTGGTGATCACCCAGGAAGTCGTGCAAGGGTTTCTGGGCGGCATCAAGGTCCGTAGCGAAGGCGAAATTGCCGAGCGCACCAAACGCGCCGGCGTGGTAGTTGGTTTAGCGTGGACGCCTTCGGGCGGCGACGTGCTATTTGTCGAAGCCAACCAGATGAAAGGCAAAGGCGGGCTGACCATCACCGGCCAGATTCAAGACGTGATGCGCGAGTCCATGCAAGCCGGGTTGAGCTGGGTGCGTTCGAACGCGAAACAGTTGGGCATCGACGAAGAATTCTTCGCCAACCACGACATCCACATTCACGTGCCGGCAGGAGCGATCCCGAAGGACGGTCCTTCGGCGGGCGTCACCATCGTCACGGCGCTCGTGTCGTTGTTGTCGGGCAAGCAAGTGCGTCCGCTGACAGCAATGACCGGCGAAATCACGCTGAGCGGGAACGTGCTTCCGGTGGGCGGCATCAAGGAAAAAGTGCTGGCCGCCAAACGCGCCGGTGTGCATGACGTGATCCTCCCCGCCGACAACAAAACCAACGTCGAGGAAGACCTGACGCCCGAGCAACTGCTGGGATTAACGACCCACTATGTGAAAACCATCGACGAGGTGCTGGAGTTCGCGCTGCCGAAGTCGGAGCACCAGCAACTCCAGGATGCCGAAGAGCGCGAGAAGGTGCTCAGCAACTAGCCAACTCCACGGCTTTCATTGACTTGCCAGGTGCACCCACGTAAGATTTGCCCCTGATGATCGGCCAGACTATCTCGCACTACCGCATCGTAGAAAAACTTGGCGGTGGCGGGATGGGTGTCGTTTACAAAGCCGAAGACATCACCCTCCACCGCTTTGTCGCTCTGAAGTTTCTGCCCGATGACGTCGCCAAAGACGCTCAAGCCTTGGCCCGGTTCCAGCGGGAGGCACAGTCGGCGTCGGCCCTCAACCATCCCAACATCTGCACTATCCATGAGATCGGGCAGCAAGACGGCCATCCCTTCCTCGTCATGGAGTTCCTCGATGGCGTTACGCTGAAGCACCGCATCGCGGGGCGTCCTCTGGAAAGCGAACTCATCCTGTCGCTCGCCATCGAGATTGCGGACGCGCTCGACGCAGCGCACGCCGAAGGCATCGTTCACCGCGACATCAAGCCCGCCAATATCTTTGTGACCAAGCGCGGACACGCCAAGATTCTGGATTTTGGTCTGGCTAAAGTCACGCCCGCAGCCGGTTCTTCCAGCCTGGTTGCATCGGCGAATACAATGACGGCCGCGATTGACGAACAGCACCTCACCAGTCCGGGTTCGGCGCTGGGCACCGTCGCTTATATGTCGCCGGAGCAAGTACGTGCGAAAGAATTTGACGCCAGAAGCGACCTGTTTTCGTTTGGTGCCGTCCTCTATGAGATGGCCACCGGACAATTGCCCTTCCGTGGGGAAAGTTCGGGAGTCATCTTCAAGGCCATTCTGGACGCGGCTCCCAAGTCCGCGGCGCAGCTGAATCCCAACCTGCCGCCCAAACTGGACGAGATCATCCGCAAGGCCCTGGAGAAGGATCGGAATCTGCGCTACCAGCACGCCGCCGATGTGCGAGCCGATTTGCAACGGCTGAAACGTGACTCGGAATCGGGCACTCGTTTCGAAGCCTCCACCAAGCCGCAGACGGCACCTCGCTTCAAAATGCTGCTCGGCCTGGCGTCGGCGCTGATCGTGTTGGGGCTAGGATTCGGCGGCTACCGCTGGTTGCACGAGCGTGCCGCGCCCAGTCCCGTAAGCACTGCTAGCAGGCCCTCGATCGCCGTTCTGCCATTACAGAATCTCAGTGCGGAAAGCGACAGCAACTATTTCAGTGACGGCATGACCGACGAGATCACCACGAAGCTCTCGAAAATCCAGGGGATCAACATCGCTTCACACTCGGCCGTCGTGGCTGCAAAGGGTGGTCCGACAGAAATCGGTAAAGCTCTCGGGGTGCGATACGTCCTCGAGGGCTCGGTACGGAAGGCAGGCGACGAAGTACGGGTGAACGTCCACCTCATCGACGCCAACAGCGGTTTCCAGGTCTGGGCGGATGATTTCACCGGCCAGATGAAAGACGTCTTCTCGCTGCAGGAGCAGACAGCGCTGAAGATTGCGCAGTCGCTGAATCTGAAGCTCACGCCGCAGGAACAGCAGGCAATCCAGAAACGGTATACGCAGAATCCACAGGCTTATGACGCATACTTGCGTGGATCCGCATTGGTGGATTCCTTTGACCAGCGCGAGTCCTTGGAGACGGCGCGCAAGAACTTCGAACTGGCGCTGCGCTTAGACCCCGACTATGCCCCGGCAATCGCTGGGTTGGCGTGGGTGGAAGGCCAGATATATCGTAATCTGGAATCCAACCCGGAACACCTGCACCGAGCTGAAAATTACGCCCGGCGTGCTCTTGCCATCGATCCCAACCTCTCCGAAGCACACGTGGCCATGGGCACCGTCTATTCCGACAAGTATGACTATGCGAGCGCCGCGCGCGAATACCGCACGGCGGCTGACCTGGATCCGAACAGCGGCTATGCCTCTGACCAACTCTCCTGGGCGCTTGGTTACCAACAGCCGCCGGACGCCATTGGGGCGGAAGCGGCTGCGCGAAAAGCCATTCGTCTACAGCAATCTCTTTACCCCGCTTACTACCACCTCGGGCGTGCGCTCTTGCTGCAAAAACGCTACGACGAGGCGCTCGCGGCCTTCGAACAAATGCGGCAGATCAGTCGAGCGACAAACAGCGCGGACCTGGGTGTGGGTCAGGTGTACCTGGCGCAGGGCGAGTACGACAAAGCCGTGAAAGTGATGACTGCAAACTTCAGACCAGCTGGAATCAACTATTACTGGCTGTGTGCGGCCTATGCGGCAAAAGGCGATCGCGGTAAGGCGCTCGACACCATGCAGAAAGCGTTTCAAAGCGGGTTCGCGGACTTCGGCGCCATTGACAACAGCCCGTACTTCGCATCGCTCAAGTCGGACCCACGCTTCCAGCAACTCATCC
>JBAVVP010000135.1:0-1534 GCA_049697355.1 Terriglobales bacterium | reverse complement strand
TCTCCGTGTCATGCATGCGTCCGTCAAAGTGCTCGCGCAGATGCTCCTCCGTGCCATGCGTGCGCCCGCAAATGTGGTCGCGCAGACGCTTCTCCATCCCTTCCAAATACCGCAGGAGATCGGTATCCATGCCAATCCTCTCACAGGGAAATCATGCTACGCACGCTCCACGTCCCGTGCCAGCGACTTCAGCACCATATTGATCAGCGACAGTACGATGGCCCCCCAGAATGCCGGCCAGAAACCGCGCACCACAAAATCGGTGGACAGCAACGCGGAGGCAAACATCAACATCAGCGCGTTAACCACCCACCAGAAAATGCCCAGGGTAAGAAACGTCAACGGCAGAGTAATAAGCTTCAGAAAGAACCCCAGGGTCGCGTTCACCAGTCCAATGACCACCGCCGCAATCAACGCGGCGGTGAATCCGCGCACATAGAATCCGGGTATCAGATGCGACACGATCAGCAGGCTGATCGCACTCAACAGCCAGTTCAATAGCAAACGCATGACTTTCCTTTCCCTTGTCCGATTATGAGATCGTCTTCTTCTCCAGCATCATGGTGACGGCTTTCTCGGCGCGCCGGTGACGCGTCTCCTCCTGCTTGCCGTCGCTGATCCATCGCGCGAATTCCTTGCGATGAGTGTAGGCCAGCTTGTTCCAAAGCGTCTCGGCCCGTTTGTTGCTGCAGAAGGCTTTCGCCAGCTCGGTGGGCGGCTCAACAATGTGCTCTTCGGTGTCGCGCTCCATCACAACCGAGACCATGTCGCCGGCCTTGGCCTTGGCCCCGGCCTGCAACTGTTTGTTGAAGGTAAGAAGATGCCTGCCGTCCATCGGCTGTATGTTGGTGCGGAAGGGGAATCCGTTCAGCGTGCCTTTCACGGCAACTCTCCCGCGCGTGCCCCAAACCTCCGCCACATTAAAGGGAATGGCGAGAAAGCACCAGGCGTTGTTCGGACCGGCTCCTTCCGCCTTCACTTTGAACTTCTTCTGCATCGTGTCTTCTCCATCCGGCGAGATTGTACACTGCTGAGAAGGGGGAGTGATGCCCGACGCGATTGCGCAGTTCTCGAAGGCGAAATACCTGAATCTGGAAACCTTCCGCAAGACTGGCGCCGGTGTGCGCACGCCGGTATGGTTCGCGCAGGAAGGGACGGTATTTTACATCTACACGCTGCCCGATTCCGGGAAGGTCAAGCGCATTCGCAATAACCCCAAAGTCCGCGTGGCGCCCTGTGATATGCGCGGCAATCTGAGTGGCGCGTGGATTGATGCGCGCGCCCGCCTCTGCTCAGGCGACGAGACCGGCCATGGACAGGACCTGCTGCGCCGCAAGTATGGCTGGATGAAAATCGTCGGCGACTTCTTCAGCCGCCTGCGCGGGCGTACGCAGGCCGTGGTCGCAATCCACTAACGGCCGACTCGCTCCAGCCGCTTAGTGGACCTCCAGTTGGATCTCCACGTAAACCATCATCTGCACCCCGCTGTCCAGTTTGACTTCCTTCCCACTGGAGCTGAGCACCGAATTCTCAC
>JBAVVP010000134.1:0-5779 GCA_049697355.1 Terriglobales bacterium | reverse complement strand
CGGACGACGCTCGACATTGAGACAACTGCCTATCACGAAGGGGTTCCTGGCCATCATCTGCAGATTGCCCTCGCACAGGAACTGCCCGAACTGCCGCCCTTCCGACAGCAGGAGAATTACACCGCGTACACCGAAGGCTGGGCGCTCTATGCGGAGCGTCTGGGGAAGGAAGCCGGCTTTTTTCAGGACCCGTACAGCTACTACGGCCACCTGCAGGATGACATGCTGCGGGCGATTCGCCTGGTTGTCGATACCGGCTTCCACTACAAACACTGGTCGCGGCAACAGGTGGTTGATTTCTTCCATGATCATTCGGCGATCGACGAACCCGAAGTACAGAGCGAGACCGACCGCTACATGGCGTGGCCGGCACAGGCCCTCGGCTACAAAATCGGACAGCTGGAAATTTTGAAGCTCCGCCAGTACTCGAAAGACCAGCTGGGCGGAAAATTCGATCTGCGCGCCTTTCACGACGAAGTTCTGGCGGGCGGCGCGCTTCCGATGGACGTGCTCGGCACGCGCATCCACGAATGGGTGGGACAGCAGATAGGGCAAGCGACCGGATCGAGCCCCGCGTCGAGCGCGAACCAAAACTGATCGCGAACCCATTTCGCTTGCTGTCCCTTGCGGCGACGCTCTGAACGCGGCGGAAGACTCGGCAAGCCGCGTCTCTACGGGGACGTTATAATCCTCAGCAATGCGACAGTTCTTCCGCATGTTGCTTCTGGTTCTGGTCCTGATGACGGTGGCGCTGATCTCGGCGCTCACGGCCATGCGGCTGGCGATCCACGGGCGCGAGGTGACCATCCCCAAACTGGTGGGCATGACCCCATTCGAGGCGGAGCGCGCCGGCGCGGCCTCGGGCCTGCAAGTTGTCGTCGAGCGGCAGTTCTACAGCGCCGACATTCCTGAAGGAAGAATCATGACCCAGATGCCGCCGCCGGAAACCAAGGTGCGGCGAGGCTGGTCGGTACGCGTGGCGCAAAGTCTGGGGCCGCAGCGGGTGGCGATTCCCGACGTGACGGGAGGGAGTGAGCGTGTCGCGGAATTGAACATACGGCGGCGCGGGCTCAGTCTGGGTTCGATTGCACGCCTCCATT
Organism: Terriglobales bacterium; assembly: GCA_049697355.1. Lineage (GTDB taxonomy): Bacteria > Acidobacteriota > Terriglobia > Terriglobales > Acidobacteriaceae > Acidiflorens. The sequence goes on along the minus strand of JBAVVP010000134.1, from coordinate 4,679 downwards.
TGCCGGGTGCGCCGCTTGACCAGATCATCTCGCAAAGTCCGCCGGCGAATGCCAGCGGCGTGTCAGCGCCAAAAATCAGTCTGCTGGTCGGCGACGGCCCGGAGCCGCCAGTCTATGTAATGCCGAACCTCACGGGACAACCGCTGGGCAGCGCAATGCTGGCGCTACAGGATGCCGGCATCAAGGTCGGAAAGGTCAGCGTGCTGCCGCCACCATCGGCATCGCCGTCGCCCAGCGAGCCGCCAACCGCGCCGGTTGCGCCGCCTGCGGTCTCTGAGCCCAGCCCGGCGAGCATGATCGTGACCCAGGCTCCAGCACCCGGACAAAAAATCGCGGCGGGCAGCGCGGTGAATTTCGAAGTCCGCTAGAACGGGCGAGCTGCGCTCGCCTGCACAGCCGAGGGGCGGCTGTGCCTACGCGAGACTCGGTCATTTCCGTTCGATCAGTGCGGCGAAAAATCCGTCGCAAGGATGCACGCCGGGAATCGTTCTCAGATACGGTCCAGCGAGAAGCGACGCAAGGTCCTCCCAGCTCATTTCTCCGGACTGCTGCAGTTGCTCTAATTCTCCCTTGCAATCGACCAGTTTGAATTCCGCCGTGGCGTCGAGCGCAGCTTGCACCACCGCTTCGTTCTCTTCAGGTTCCATCGAACACGTGGAATACACTAGCCGGCCGCGAATCGCAAGCTGGGCGAGCACGGATTTCAGGATGGCCACCTGCCGCGACTGAAGATCGTGAAGGTCTTCGGGCTTGAGCCGCCACTTGATTTCCGGGTTGCGGGCCAGAGTGCCAGTGCCGGAACAAGGAACGTCGGCGAGGATGCGGTCGAAGGCGTGTGCGAAAGGCAGATGACGCGCGTCCGCTGCGATTACGCGAACGTTCGGCGAGCGATTCAGGCTCTGCAGCAAGCGTGCGCGGTGAGGATGCAACTCGGAGGCAAACACTTTGGCGCGCGGGTTGCGCCCCGCTAGTAGCGCGGTCTTGCTGCCGGGGGCAGCGCAGCAATCCAGGATCAATTCTCCACCACTGGCCAGCAACCCCACCAGTTGCGACGCCTCGTCCTGAATCGAGATGCGGCCTTCCCGATAGGCGCGTGTTCCGGTCACGTCGCCCGCGAGAACGCTTCGCGCGGTTGATAGCAGTCGACCTGGCGCGAGCTGTACGCCGGCGGCGGCAAGTTCGGCTTCAGACTGATCGTCGCGAGATGGGCCGTCATTCGATCGATTGCCATGAATGTAAATGGCGGTGGCCGGCACCGTCTGGTCATGGGCGCAGATCTGCCGTGCCGCCTCTCGTCCATAGTGTTCGGCCCAGCGTGCCACCAGCCACTGGGGATGAGCCGCATTCTCAGCCAGTATGATCGAGTCGGGTGATTTGCCGATTTTCGCGAAGATGTCTTCGGCGCCGTCCCTGGCAATTTTCCGGAGAACCGCATTCACGAACGCCGCCGCCGAGCGCTTTCGCGCCGCTTTGACCAGTTCCACACTTTCGAAGATGGCGGCGCGCGCCGGAACCCGGGAGAGAAACTGCAATTGATACATGCCGAGACGCAATGCGGCCAGAACCTCGCCGTCCAGTCGCTCGATCTTTTGCGAGGATGCGTCGGCCAGTCGCTGGTCGAGCAGGGATTGCCAGCGGAGCACTCCCATCACCAACTCAGTGGCGAGGCCGTGATCGCGGGAAGAAAGCTTCGTGAGCGAGGCGGAATGGAGTAATTCAGAGGCGTAGGAGTGTTCGCGCTCGACGCGCAGAAGAATTTCGAAAGCCGCGGCGCGAGCGGGAGAAACGGGCATCGCTATAGCGACTCCATAACTGTTGTGGCCTCCGGTAACTGCCGAGCTGCGCTCGGCCTGGACGGGCGAGGCGCCCGTCCCCACACGAGCTTTAGCTATTGTCCCAGACGATCGCCGGACTTGGGCCGGTAGCCGTTGATGAATTCCTGCGCGGTCATGCGGCGTTTGCCCTCGAGTTGAATCTCAATGAGTTCGAGCGTTGTGTCAGCTCTTTTGTCTTTATCCTTGCCACAACCGACGAGCAGGCGCGCTCCTTCGACCGCGAGCACGCCGGGCGTCAATTGAACCGGACGCTGCAGGGGTTGCGCGCGGTGCACTTGCAGCGTTTTGCTCTTGAAGATCGTGAATGCTCCGGGCCACGGCTGAAAACCGCGCAGGCGATTGAATAGATCGTTTGCTGAGCGCGCGAAGTCCATACGGCCATCTTCTTTCTTGAGAATCGGAGCGAGCGTGGCTTGCGAATGATCTTGCGGAGTGGGGCGGACTTGCCCGCTGTCGAGCCCGCGCAGAGTTTCGACCATTAGATCCGCGCCGATCGACGCCAGCTTCGGTCCCAGCGTCTCGGCGGTGTCTTTTAGATCAATGGAGATTTCGCGCTGCATGAGGATGTCGCCGGTGTCTAGCCCCGCGTCGATGCGCATGGTGGTAACGCCGGTAACCCGTTCGCCGTTGGCGATCGCCCACTGGATCGGCGCCGCGCCCCGATACTTGGGCAGCAGAGACGCATGCAAGTTCAAATTCCCGAGGCGCGGAAGATCGATCATCCACTGCGGGATGATGCGGCCATAGCCGACGACAATGATTGCGTCCGGGACAATCGCCGTAAGCTGGTCACGGAATTCGGTGTTGTTCTTGATGGTCGCGGGCTGTGTTACGGCAAGGCCGAGGCGGATGGCCGCATCTTTCACGGGAGAAACGGCCACTTCCATCCCGCGCCCGCGAGGCCGATCAGGTTGAGTCACCACCAGCGGCACGGAATGTCCAGCGCCGACCAATTTCTCAAGGGTCGGGACAGCAAAACTTGGAGTGCCACAGAAAACGAGATTAAGAAGCGTTGGCATTACCGCCGGATACCTCAGCGGCTAAAGCCGCCTTCAAAGCAAAGAGGTCACCGCAGCGCTCAAGCGCTGCGCCACCCAAAATCGGGTAACTTCCCAATTACCTGATTACCCGATTGCAAAATTACCAAATCTTTTACCACTCTCCCGCCTTCACCAGTTTCCTGATCTTGCGCTTGATGAGGTCGCGCTTCAGCGCGCTCACGTGCGAGATGTAGAGCTTGCCGTTCAAGTGATCGGTCTCATGCAGGAGAGCCCTTGCCAGCAGGTCTTCTCCGGTTCGCTCAAAAAACTTGCCGGTCAGGTCCTGCGCGCGCACGGTTACGGTTTTGGCGCGTGTGACGTCCTCGCGAAATTCGGGGATGCTCAGGCAGCCTTCGCTGCTCCGCTGGCGGCCTTCTTTGCTGATGATCACTGGATTGATCAACACCAGCTTGGCGCCGGGATCTTCCTTGAACGTGACGTCCACGACCGCAATTCGTTTCGAAAGGCCGATCTGCGGGGCTGCCAGGCCTACGCCGCGCGCCGCGTACATCGACTCGAACATGTCTTCGATGAGTTTCTTGAGATCGTCGTCGAAGCTGGTTACCTCGGCGGCGGGTGTGTCGAGGACGGGATTGCCGAATTTCACAATGGGATAAATCATTTTCAGGTCGCTAATTTTCGAATGCGAGTTCAGATCAATAGTTCTTCAGTTGTTCCAGATAGCCTTGGAAATTTCGTTTCGTTTCCTTCATCGAGTCGCCGCCGAATTTTTCGAGGGCACAGCGCGCCAGCGTGAGCGCAATCATAGCCTCGCCGGCCACGCCGGCGGCGGGTACCACACATACATCCGAGCGTTCGTACGCCGCTTTCACCGGCTCGCGGGTCGCAAAATCCACCGACTGCAATGGACGCCGCAGCGTTGAGATCGGTTTCAGATATCCGCGAACCCGGATTTCCTGTCCGTTGGACACGCCGCCCTCCAGCCCTCCGGCATTGTTGCGGGTGCGCGTGAAGCCTGCGAAGCCCGCGTCGCTGCGATAACCGATTTCGTCATGCACGGCAGACCCCGGCGAGTGGGCTGCCTGAATGCCGCTTCCAATTTCGACCGCTTTCACCGCTTGTAACGACATGACCGCCGCCGCCAGCAGCGCGTCCAGTCGCTCGTCCCACTGCACATAGCTGCCGAGACCGGGGGGAACATGGTGCGCCACCACTTCGAAAACTCCGCCCACCGAGTCGCCCGTCCGCAGAACGTTGTCGACTTCTTCCTTCATGCGCTGCTCGGCCCCGGCATCGGCACAAGACAGCAGCACCTCGTTCTTGCGTGACAGTGGCTCGATTTGATCCCACGGGATTTCCCGGTCCGCGATCGACACCGCTCCGACCGCGATCACGTGGCTCAGAACTTCAACGCCCAATTCGCGCAGCAGCAGTTTGGCGAGCGCGCCGATTGCCACCCGCGCCGCCAATTCCCGGGCCGAGGCGCGCTCCAGAACATAGCGCGCTTCCGTGAAATCGTACTTCAAAGCTCCCGCCAGATCGGCATGGCCGGGGCGCGGCGACGCCACGGGCTTGTGTTTCTCCGGATCGCCCGATTCCACCGGCAGCGACTCTTTCCAGTTCTGCCAGTCGCGATTCTCGAGCATCACCGCGATCGGCGAGCCGATCGTTTTGCCGTGATGAACACCCGCGAGAAAGTGCGCTCTGTCGGTTTCAATCTTCATGCGCCCGCCGCGTCCGAAACCCTGCTGGCGGCGCCAGAGTTCGCGGTCCACAAATGCCTGATCGACCACGAGCCCGGCGGGCAGCCCGGAAAGAAACGCAACCAGGGCCTCGCCGTGGG
>JBAVVP010000133.1:0-2870 GCA_049697355.1 Terriglobales bacterium | reverse complement strand
CGCTGGTTAATTCGAATGCGAGCACGTGTCCCACGGCGGCGACGGGCACTAACACCAACCCATGCGGACTTCCGGTAGACATTTTGCTGGATCCGAAGGGGGCGACGGCGTTTGTCCTGGATCAGGGCGCGCCTCCATGTCCCAGCTGTTCGCCTGCTTCCAACGATCCGATTGCGCCTGCGATTTACCCGTACACGGTGGGTTCGGACGGGAGTTTGTCAGCGCCGGGCACCGCGGTAAATTGGACTTGTAGCGGCACCAATGTGAGTAACTGCTCCGACACTGCGACGGCGATGGTGCGGGATGCGGCAGGGCAATTCCTCTTCGTGATCGATCACGGGTCTTCCCCTACGCCGGGATATCCGATCGCGAATTCGCCATATCCGAGCTGTCCGCATGTTCCCACCGCTGCGGATGACGTGTGTCCGTCGATCTCGGTGTTTACCATGAGCTCCGGCTCTCTGGCCTTGGCAGCGGGGAGTCCGTTCTACCTAAGCAAAATCCCGTCCGCCCTTTCGGCCCTTGCGTTCACCCCATCGAGTGGCACGGCCGAGGAACTCCTGTTCGTCACCAACAAACAAGATATTTGTTCGCAAAACTGCATTGCCCCATCCCCGCACAATGACAATACAGTGAGTGTGTATAGCGTGAGTCCATCGGGCGCTCTGAACGAACTGATCCCGAACTCGCCTTATGCCGTTGCCGCGGTCAATCCCATCTCGGTGCTCGCGGTCAACACGAACCCGGTCGGGCAGAATTCCGGCGGCCTATTTGTGTATGTGGGCAATGAGGATGCGAATGGCGGCCATTTATATCCGTTCGAGGTGTGCACAGCGGTCGACAATACGAATTGCACGCAGCAGCAAGTAACACAAAACCTGATGTTTCCATTGCGAACGTGCCCCGATGTCTCTTGCGATGTACCGCCATCTTCGGCGGGGCAAAGCCCGGTCGCAATGGTGGTGGATCCGACGAACAAGTTTCTCTACGCGGTCGCGGAAGGGTCGAGCCAGGTTTATGGATTTACGATCAACACGGGAGCGGGAACGTTGACAGCGTTAAGTCCCAATCCAAACCTGCCGACTGGATCGCGCCCGGTGTCGATGGCGTTGCACCCAACCGTGAACAACACTGGCCAGTTTCTCTACACGTCGAACCAAGGGTCGACGAACATCTCCGGCTTCACGTTAAGCGTGACTAGCGGGGTGATGAACGCTTTGCCTAGCCCGACGGCCACCCTGACGCCGCCGAGCGGAATGACGGCCCGGTAGGGGCATTGGATCATTTAGTCATTGAATCATTGAAGACCTAGGTTCCCGCAGAGCCTTTAATGATTCAATGTCTCAATGGTTCTTATCGTTAGGTTGGCATTCTCAGAATTAAGTAGCCGCCGATGAAGCCGAAGACCAGGTCTGGCGACCAAGCTGCTACCGCGGGCGGAAGCTGGCTCAAATTGCCCATCGCTTCGAACAGGCCGGAGATCGTCCAATAGACAACGCCAATGCCGATGGCGGTCGCAATCCCTGCGATGGCGGAGCGTTTGCCGGCGGATAGCGCGAAGGGAATGGCGAGGATGGCCATCACCAGCGAGATCAGCGGGTAGGCAATCTTCTTCTGCAACTGGACCCGCAGGCGCACCACATCAAAGCCGCTCTGCTCCAGATCGTGAATGTAGCTTCGCAGTTCGTCGTAACTCATTTCCGACGATTGTTTGATTTCCTTTTTGAAGTAGGCGGGCGCTTCCGCCAGTTCCGGGTAGGTTGCGACGTCGAACTTGCGGTAGTTCTCGATGGCGGAGCCGCTCAGGCTGCGCTCCCATCCCTGTTCGTAAATCCACTTACCCATGGAGTCGGACCAGTGCGCGCGGTCGGCGGTGATGCGATGCGTGATCTCGAAAGTGTGCGGGTTGAACTGGAACACGGAGACGCCGCCGAAAACATTGCGGTCGGGATCGAAGAATTGATAGTAGTAAATGTCAGAGTGCTGGCCGAACATCCACTGGCGCTCGGGGCGAAGGTAGGTCTGCGCGGGCTTGCCCTTGATGCGGTTGCGGAGCGCGTCCTGCCGCTTGTTGGTGTAGGGGAGATAGAGCTGGTCGGAAAGGAAGAGCACGCCAGCGACGAGCGTGGAGGCGATCAGGACGGGAACGATGATGCGGTACAGACTGATGCCGGTGGCCTTGATGGCGGTGATTTCGTTCGACTTCTGCAGCAGGCCGAAGGTGACCAGCACCGCCAGCAACATGCTGAGCGGCGTGGTGTTGTACAGAAAGTAGGGCACCACGTTCAACAGATATTCGCCCACCGTGAGCGGCGAGACCTGATTCCGCAAGATATCGCTGAGCAACTCGAACAGGGTAAACACCAGCAGCAGCATGAGGAAAGCGGCGACGATCATCGTCAAATAGAGCGCGAAGTCGCGCAGCACATAGTCGTCGAGGATGGTTGGGAAACGAAGATTGAACAAGCGGCGGCGCATGGGCAGCGAGCGAGGGCGGGACGACTCGCCATTCCGATGCTGCGCCGTCAGACCGGGCACCGACGGCGCATCCGTCGCGGTCTCGGATGTCCCACTGCGGAACGTCGATGCCGCAAATCTTGATGTCTTGAACCAGGCGCGGAAACCGGCCAGTTCGATGGGGCGGCGTTCCGATTGCCAAAGCAGGAAAATTCCTCCGGCAAGAAACGCGAGGTCGGCGAGCCAAACGCCGGCGGCCGGAGAAAGGCGACCTTGCTTGGCGAAAGAGACTCCGATCAGGGAAAGCGAATAGTAGAGGAAGACCAGCAGAATGGTGAGGACAAATCCGCTGGACTTGCCGCCTTTCTTGGAAGACAGGCCGAGCGGAATGCCGACCAGGGCCAGAACGATGC
>JBAVVP010000132.1:0-16527 GCA_049697355.1 Terriglobales bacterium | reverse complement strand
CTGGGACCGAGGCGACGGACGTTCTGGCGCTGCCGAAGACGGAAGACGACCGGCGGCTGCTTGCCTCGATCCTGATGTCCGAGGAAGAAGATCTGACGCCCGAGACGGTGGAAGGCGCGGTGCGGGCCTTGCGCAGGATTTATCTCCGGCGGCGGCTCGAGGAAGTCCAACTGGGCTTGCAGCGTCCGGGGCTCCCGCTGGACGAACGGCAGGCGCTTTTGCAGGAAAAGGTGCGCCTAAAGCGGGCTTTGATGGATCCTGGGCTGGGAGAGAAGGCCAGCTAGGCGCGTTCCCATGGGAGGCGTAACCTTGGAACGAAATCAGGCCCAGCGTCATCTAAAGAACTAGCGGGAAACGAGATACGGGCGGCGGAGGCAATCGGCTAGCAGGCGCAAACTTCCACCTGCGCTCGGCACGTGCAGTAGTCGGCGTGCTATACTCTTAAGGTTTGTGCGCCTCGCGCACGACTCCGTAACCACTCCCACCGCTGAACAGTTTGGCGTCCGTGAACCGGCGGGCGTCCTGAGGATAATCTTTCTTGGCACTGGATGACAAGTACGACGACATAAAAAAGCTGATCGACGCAGGCAAAGAGAAGGGATATCTGACCTATGATCAGGTCAACGACCTAATCCCGCACGATGTGCACTCTCCTGAAGACCTGGAAGATCTGCTAACCACGATCGGAACGCAAGGTATTGATGTACTCGAAAGCTCGAAAGGGCCGACGACCGATCTGGAAAAAAAATTCGAAGAAGTAGATGAGGCCTCCGAGGACGTCGAACTCGACTTAACCCCGGGAGCTCTGGAAAAAACCAATGACCCCGTCCGCATGTATTTGCGCGAGATGGGCACCGTTCCCCTGCTGACCCGCGAAGGCGAAGTTGAAATCGCTAAGAGAATTGAGCGGGGGCAAAACCGCGTTCTGAAGGCGCTGTCGCGCTCGCCGATTGTGATTCGTGAACTCCTCGCCTTGGGCGAGGACCTCGAGAAGGGCGTCCGCTCCATCAAGGAGCTGGTTACCTTCGACGAAGAGGAAATCACCGAAGAAATCGTCGACAAGCGTCTGCAGGACTTTCTCGCCAAAATCGCCACGCTCGACAAGCTTTACAAGAAAGTCGCCCCGGTCGTCGAGAAGCTGGCGGCGGTAAACCAGAAGAAGCGTCCGCGCGACTATCGCCGTTACCGCCATAATCTGGCGCGCGCCGTTGTGCGCACCTCAATTGCGGTGCGAAACCTCGGTTTCACCAACAACGAACGCAAGCGCCTCATCGACCGCGTAAACCGCACGGTCGACGGCATGCGCTCGCTTGACCGGCAGATCCAGAACCTGGAGAAGCGGGCCGAGGCGACACGCAGCGAAGAACAGCGCAAGGAATACAAGAAACAGTCGCGCGCCGTTCGCGGAGAGCTGGAAAAGCTCGAAGTGGAAGCAGGCCTGTTGTTCCAGGAGCTCAAGCGCACGCAGCGCGAGATCATCCAGGGCGACATGGACGCCGAGCACGCCAAGCGCGAGCTGATCGAAGCCAACTTGCGCCTGGTGGTCTCGATTGCGAAGAAGTACACCAATCGCGGATTGCAGTTCCTCGACCTGATTCAGGAAGGCAACATCGGCCTGATGAAGGCCGTCGACAAGTTCGAGTACCGCCGCGGCTATAAGTTTTCGACTTATGCCACGTGGTGGATTCGGCAGGCAATCACGCGCGCGATTGCGGATCAGGCCCGCACGATTCGCATCCCGGTGCACATGATCGAAACCATCAACAAGCTGATCCGCACTTCGCGGCAGCTGGTGCAGGAACTGGGGCGCGAGCCGACGTCGGAAGAAATCGCCAAGCGGATGGACATTCCGGTAGCGAAAGTCCGCAAGGTCTTGAAGATTGCGCAGGAGCCCATCTCCCTCGAAACGCCGATTGGCGAAGAGGAAGATTCGCACCTCGGCGACTTCATCGAAGACCGCGCCGTGGTTTCGCCGGCCGAGGCCGTAATCAACGTCAACCTCAAGGACCAGACTTCGCAGGTGCTGCGCACGCTGACGCCGCGCGAAGAAAAAGTCATCAAAATGCGCTTTGGGCTGGAAGACGGCTCGGAGCACACGCTGGAGGAAGTCGGGCAATCGTTCGCAGTCACGCGCGAACGTATCCGCCAAATAGAGGCCAAGGCGCTGAGAAAGCTACGGCATCCATCGCGCTCGCGGAAGCTGCGGGCGTTCATGGATGGAGTCAGGGACTAAGTCAGAAGTAAGAAGTCAGATTGCAGAAGTAGGGCGCGAGCGATCGCGCCCTACTTCTTTCCACCAAGACTCGATCGCTCAGAACAATCAATGCCTTGCTCGCACACGGAGAGCGCGTACGAACGATCTCGAATAGTACACAGACAGGCCAACACTCCAAAGCACCCAGGCAACGGGGAAAATCTCGCGGTCCCAGATCAGATTGGAGCGACGCAGCCAGAGCCACGTCTCCACAACAGCTTGCACGGTGCCTATGACGAACAGTATCCACAGCGCTGCACCGAGCCCGTAGAGCGCGACGAGAAGAAGAGTTGGCTTGCGCGGGGGTGAGTCTGATTCTCGCAAGACCCGATGCTCGATCTTTTGACCGATCCAGTACCAATGCACAATTACGAGGAAGAAGAAGAGGACAATTTGTGGATGAATCCAAAGCTTCCCCACATTGAACCCGGGGACGCCGATCCTGAACAGCAGGGTTGCGGGACCAGAATAGACAAAAGCTGGAAAATTCAGCGCAGCACTGATGGGACTGCCATACCACGCCCAGGCTGGTTGAGAATCGTCCGACGCCCGGATCGATAAATGGTATTGCAGCCACATGAAGAGGGAGCTCGGAAATATGAGGCCTGGAAGAAGCAAGCGCCAAGGTAGGTTCCGATATCTTATGCGAAGTCGCCCCATGGTTAATTAGACACCGGGCGAATGTCCTTGAGCGATTTCATATTGGTTTTTGCACGACCCTTATCTTGCGTTCCGTCGCGACAACAAAGCACCCGCCCCAGCGGCCAACCTCCTCCTGCCGGAATACGTCCGCAACACGTGCAATGAGACTTTCCCGATCCGGGGTGCGAAGACGTACCAGTAAAACGCCGAAATGGGTTCCTGGGATGAATCGCCGCGTGTCGCTGAAGTCAAGATCCTGGGTAATCAAGAAGCGTGTATCCTGTTGCGCCGCATCCCAGATCTCAAGGTCGCTCTTGCCGCTAAGACTCTCCTGAGGAACCGTGTCCACATCGTGGCCGAGATCGCTCAGGATTCCAGCCAAGCGTGCTGGCAGGTTCTCGTCCAGCTTGATCCTCATGGCTCGGGCGATGCGGGTATGTGCGGAGTGGCCGGTACAGGCAGGTCTTCGCTGGCCGAAGCAGCGGCGAAGGCAATCGCGGCGTGAACATCCTCGGCTTTCAGCGCGGGAAAATCGGCGAGAATGTCTTCCACGGAATCCCCGGCAGCCAGACTTGCCAGCACGGTCCGCAGCGTAACCCGAGTGTCGCGGAAGACCGCCTCTCCGCCGCAAATCTGGGCATCCCTGACGATCCTGCCTTCGTAGTTCACTGGCGAATATCCTTTGAAACCGGCTCGAAGCTTACAGACAAAATCATACCATCGCAATAGCGGTAGGGTACCCGGCGTCAGATTGAGCGCGCAAACGATCGCGGCTAGTCGACTAAAGGCTGATTGGCGCCGAGCAGCAGCCCGATGCCGGCGCGTTTGCGCAACTCCGACAGGAGCGCGGTGGCGGCATTCAAGTAAGTGCGATTCGGATCGGACGTGTCGGCCCAGACCGCATCATAGACAATCTTGGCCGCTTCCTTTGCGTCCATGTGCAGAGCGGCCTCCAGGCGGTCGGCTTGCTGACGCGCCTCGCCATAGCAAGTGTGGCAAACGGCAGCCGGTTCGCTGGCCCCGTGGTGCTGGTGCTGGAGAACGCAACGGAACGTAGCGGCGGCGTTGACCTGCGTGTGCAAAGCGAAGGCCTGCGACTTGAGCTCTCTCAGAAAGCGTTCGCGGTCGTCATCGATAGTGATATTAACGGGCGCGCCGGTCGTGAGTTGCGACGAAACTTGCGACGCAGGTTGCGGAGCAGCGGGAGCCGTGGAATGCTTCGCCGATTCGATGGGTGAGACCCGATCCGGCGACTTGCAGATCGGGCAGACGTGCATGTCGGCGGGATAGTAGGCGTGGCAACGCGAGCAAGGCAGGCCGTAGCCCACGGCCTTTTTCTCTTTTTCCGGGGCCGAGGCGGCCTCAGGCGCGGGTCCCAGCGCCATACGCCGCTCTGGAGTCGATAGTGCAGTTGATGCCGCAGTCGCTAGTCCAGTCGCTAGTCCAGCAGGGTTCGCGGACTTCTCCTGCGCTTGCCTGGTAGCTGTGGTTGCCATGGCTAGCCCTCGCCGACGCCATCAGCGCCGCGTTCTACTCCCACATTGTAGGGTTTGTTGATATCCAGAGGCGATACACGTCAGTGCATAGAAAAAGTAACGTGTAGAGACGGGGCTTGCCCCGTCTCCAGTCAGCGAAAAGAGCCGCGGCAAGCCGAGTCTCTACTTCGGTGTCGTGATCAGCCGGACGACTTCCTGCATGCGAGCCCGGTAAAGATTCTGGCTGGGATCCATGCGCGAGGCGATTTCGAGTTCTCCCAGAGCCTCTTCGTATTGGTTCAGCGCCATCAGGCAGGCGGCGAGCGAATAGTGGTTCTTGGCGCTCGGCTCCAGGCGGAGGGCCTCGCGAAATTCTTTCTCAGCCTCGGCCAGTTGTTGCGTATTCACCAGCGCGGTGCCGAGATAGTGGTGGGCCAGGCCGGATTCGGGGTTGAGCGTAACGGCTGTGCGCAGCGCGTCCACGGCTTCCTGGTCTTTTCCTTCCAGCAAGAGCGCCTGCCCCAGCACGCGGTGTTCGGTCGCTCCGCTGGGATTGGCCGCGATGGCCGCCCGTAACTCGCGAACCGCCGATGGGTAGTCGTGCTTCGACATGTAAGCGCGAGCCAGGCAGTTGTGGCCGCCTTCCCACTCGGGACTCTGACGATAGAGGTCCTTGAATTCCACGATCGCGCTGTCGAAGTCTTCCTTGTCACAAAGCGTGTTTCCCAGGTTGTTGCGGACGCTGGCTTCCCCGGGATTGAGGCGCTTGGCCAACCGGTATTCCGCGATCGATTCATCCAGTTTGCCCTGATCGTGCAGCACGACTCCGAGATTGCTGTGCGCCTCCCAGAAATCGGGGCGCAGGCTGAGGGCGTGGCGATACGAGATGGCGGCGCGGCGCAGATCTCCCTGATCGCGGTGCGTGATTCCCATATCGAAGTAGACGTCCGCGTTCGCCAGCGATCCCTCAGGCTCACGCCCCAGAGCCTCGTCAAAGGCGTGCAGGGCGGCGTCGTAATGGCCTCCGGCGTAGAGCGCGAGTCCGAGATAGCGGTACGCCTCGGCGTTGGCAGGATCCATGCTGAGAGCCGTGCGCGCTTCGGCGAGCGCGGCCTCGGAATCGTCGGTTCGGTAAAAGAGGTAAGAAAGTTGGCTGTGCGTTTCCGGGAAGCCGGGCATCAGGCGCGAAGATTCCGTAAATTCATCCAGCGCTTCGTCGAACCGCTCCTGGCGGCGCAGCAGGGTTCCAAGAACAAAATGCAAAAGAGCGCTATTCTGCGAAGCGTTCTCCGCATCGTTGTCGTTGGTGTTGCGCAGCAGGGCGCGAACCTTATCTTCGGCGGCGTCGAAGTTCTTCTCGTGGATCAGAGCGGCAACTTGCGATGCAGGATCGGAGCAGGAGCCGGCGTAGTGTCGGCAGGAACCCCGACCCACCAGGCTCTGAATCAAGCTCGCGTCAGCCCCGGCCCTCTGCAGGGCACGGGTGCATTGCTGGACGGATTGCGGCGCGGCGTGGCACGAGAGTGTCCGATCTTCGGCCTTCACCAGGCGTTCAATCCGCGCACTCGAAATGCCCCCCGCCAGCCACAGGAAGATGGCGTCGGAAGTGGGCGTGGGAGGGACTGGATCAGCCTGCAACGAGCCCGCCACCAGCAGAAGCAAGAGCCATCTCAGGACACAGCGTTTCACGAAGCCCTCCGGCGTTCTTCGTTCGTAGTTCTTAGCGGTTTGACGCGCGAAAATTGCCCTGCGGAAAAGATAGCCGGGTTGAGGTAACCCCGATAGGTCACCGAAGTAATTCTTTGAGACATGCCCCGGAGGGCGGCGCCGGAACCGGCAAGACTCCCGGGGACCGGTTAGGGTACACTAAATAATAATGGTTGTGTTGTCCGGCGCTACGGGTCGGCGACTGCTTTGGAGGCTTTATGTTTGAGGGTCTGTTTCAACCCATGCACCTGCTGGTGATCTTCTTCATCGCGCTGCTGGTGTTTGGTCCCAAAAAATTGCCGGAGTTGGGCAAGGGGCTGGGCGAGGGCATTCGCGCGCTGAAAGACGGTATGAAAGATACCGACACCAAAGCTGAAGTCAAGCCTGAGAATAAGCCTGAAAATAAAGCCTGACTCCATGGCAACTTCCTGGTTGCCAGCGTGCCAGAATTAGCGCTGCTTCGATATAATTTCCGCATCCAAGTCTAGATGAATTGTGGCGAACGGTGAGTTCAACCGCTCACCTCATGTCCGCTGCATACCGTTGTGTCCCCAAGTTGGAGTAGAGATTCCGCTTCGATTTGCGAATCACACAGGAGGGTTATTGTGCGCGTGAAAATTGTGGCAGGTCTTGGTGACCAAGTGGTTAGGCTGGCAAAATTCGTTCGCGGATATTTATGTCAGCGACCCTCCGCCCGGGACGAAAAAGAACGACCTGCAGTTGGCGACGGGCCTGAACTTTTCTTTTACGCACTAACAGCCTTGCTCATGTGGGGACGGGCGACTCGCCCGTCCTCAGCCGGGATGGGCGCCGGCTCTCCACCGGCCACAGGTTTGTTATCCTAACCGCGTGCCGCGCGCTCTCCTGATCGATACTGACACGGCTTCCGACGATGCGGTTGCGCTCATCATGGCTCTGCGTGCCCCAGACGTTCGTGTGGTGGCGATCACGACCGTTGCCGGAAATGTCCCCGTAGAGCAGTCGACACGCAATGCTCTGTACACCGTCGAACTCTGCGGAGCGAACGTGCCCGTCTACACTGGTGCCGACAGACCGCTTCTGCGCACCTATCAGAGTGCAACCTGGTTTCACGGTCGCGACGGCCTCGGAGATCACAACTACCCCGCGCCCCGTCAATCGGCGGCAAGGGGTTACGCCGTGGATGCGATCATCGAAGCGACTGAAGCGAATCCCGGAATCGTCATCGTGACCCTGGCGCCGCTGACGAATCTGGCGCTCGCGCTGGCGAAGAAACCGGTGATCGCCGCGAAAGTCGGACGCTGCGTCATCATGGGCGGCGCGCCCTGCTGCGAAGGCAACGTGACGCCGGCCGCCGAGTACAACATCTGGGTCGACCCCGAGGCCGCCCGCATAGTCATGCGCAGCAGCTTGCCGATCGAACTGGTGGGCTGGCACCTTTCCCGCGGCGACGCCGTACTTCGCGATGAGGACATCACGCACATTCTGGAGTTGGACACTCCGCGGGCGAAGTTTGCCGTCGAGTGCAACAGCCACGCCCGCGAGGCCTACAAAGTGCAAACCGGCGAAGATGGAATTTGTCTGCCCGACCCGGTGGCAATGTCGATTGCGCTTGACCCAACCATCGGGAAGAATTGGAGCGACCACTACATAGATGTCGAGACCCAGAGCGAGTTGACGCGGGGCATGACTGTGGTCGATCGGCTAAACGTGGCCGCCGATGATCGGAATAAGGATGTCTGGGCGCCCCTGCTGGGAAAGAAATCCAAAGTCAAAGTCTGCTGGACTATGGATAACCAGCGCTGGAAGGCAGCGCTGTTCTCGGCTCTGCGGTAGCGATGCACGTTCTCGTGTAGAGAGGGGGCTTGCCTCTTCAGACGCAGCAGACACTTCGCTAAGGTAAGCGTCTGGTATATTTAGCCTCTCTCGGAGGTACTCCATGTCCCGGAATGTGCGCTGTGGCCTGATCCAGGCGAAGAACGCGCTCAACAGCCGCTCGCTGCCGCAAGTCAAAAAAGCCATGATCGACAAGCACCTGAAGCTGATCGAGCAGGCGGCCAAAAAGAAAGTAAAAATACTCTGCCTCCAGGAACTTTTTTACGGTCCGTATTTCTGCGCCGAGCAGGACATTCGCTGGTACGACCTCACCGAGCGAGTTCCCGATGGACCCACTACCCAGCTCATGCGGAAGATCGCGGCCAAACACGGCATGGTGATGGTGGTCCCGGTCTATGAGGAGCAGATGCCCGGCCTCTACTTCAATACTGCGGCCGTCATTGACGCCGACGGCAAGTATCTCGGCAAGTATCGCAAACACCACATCCCCCACGTGCATCCCGGATTCTGGGAAAAGTTCTATTTCACTCCGGGAGACCTGGGCTATCCCGTCTTTGAGACCAAGTTCGCGCGGGTCGGAGTCTATATCTGTTATGACCGCCATTTTCCCGAAGGCGCGCGCGTGCTCGGACTGAACGGCGCGGAAATCGTCTTTAATCCCTCGGCCACGGTCGCAGGGCTCTCGGAATATTTGTGGGAGCTGGAGCAACCCGCGCACGCCGCGGCCAACGGCTACTTCGTGGGCGCGATCAACCGTGTAGGGAGGGAGAAGCCGTGGAATATCGGCGAGTTTTACGGCAAGAGTTACTTCTGCAATCCGCGCGGCAAGATCTTTGCCCAGGCCAGCCGCGATAAAGACGAAGTGCTGGTCGCCGATCTCGATCTCGACATGATCCAGGAAGTAAGAAGAGTCTGGCAGTTCTATCGCGACCGCAGGCCGGAAACGTATGGTGCGCTGACGACGCAGACGGGCCAGACGGCGGCCGCTGACTGACGAGGATTTCAAATATTTTGTCATCCTGAGCGGAGCATATCGATTCGCAAAGCGAATCGACATGCGGAGTCGAAGGACCCCTACTCAGCAAATGTCGCGCAGGCTAGATCAGGGAATCCTCCCGTGGCTGAGATTTCCTTGTGGTATGGCGATTTCGAAATTTGGGTAGGGGTCCTTCGACTCCGCGAGAACATCCGCTTCGCGGATGTTCTCCCTGCGCTCAGGATGACAAGTTTTAGCTGTTTCTGAAAACTGGGTTTACCGGGAACTTAATCTCAACATGCCATCCTCACTCATCGAATCCAGCCCGCTCTACAACCGAGACCTTGCCCCCGCGACCGCCGCTCGCCGCACCTGGGGCACTTACAGTTTTGCCGCGCTGTGGGTATCGATGTCGGTCAATATTCTGACCTACATGCTGGCCGCCAGCCTGATCCAGGGAGGAATGAACTGGAAGCAGGCGGTAGCCACGGTATTCCTGGGCAACACGATTGTTCTCGTCCCGATGCTGCTGAACTCGCATCCGGGAGCGCGCTACGGAATCCCGTTTCCCGTGCTGGCACGCGCTTCCTTCGGAGTGCTGGGCGCGAATGTCGCCGCGGTCTTGCGAGCTCTCGTAGCCTGCGGATGGTTCGGCATCCAGACCTGGATCGGCGGCGAAGCCATCAACACCCTGATCGCGACCTTAGCGCCCGCCTGGAGTCGGGTCCCTCACAGCAGCGCGATCTGCTTCCTGGCGTTCTGGCTGATCAATCTGGCCGTCATTCTCAATGGCATCGAGTACATCCGGCATCTGCAGGGAATCAGCGCGCCGATTCTTCTGGCAGTCGGCCTCTTGCTGCTGGCGTGGGCCTACAAGTCGGCGGGCGGATTCGGCCCCATGCTGTCGGCGAAGTCGCGCTTCATGAGCTTTCCGGATTTTCTGAAATTCCTCATCCCCGCGCTCAATGGCACGGTCGGTTTCTGGGCCACCGTGTCGCTGAACATCCCGGACTTCACGCGTTTCGCAAAAAGCCAGCGGCAACAGGTAATCGGCCAAGCCCTCGCCCTGCCCACCACCATGACGCTTTATTCGCTGATTGGAATCCTGGTAACGTCGGCGACGGTGGTGATTTACGGCACCGCCATCTGGGACCCTGTGCAGTTGCTGAGCCGCTTCCATTCGCCCGTGGCCGTAGTGATTTCGCTGCTCGCGATTCTGCTGGCGACCCTGAACGTAAATATCGGCGCCAACGTAGTTTCCCCGGCCAACGATTTTTCGAACCTCTGGCCGCGAAAAATCAGCTTCCGCACCGGAGGCGTAATCACCTGCTTCATGGGAATCGCGCTGATGCCCTGGAAACTGCTCTCCAGTTACAGCACATTCATCTTTGGATGGCTCGGCGGTTACGCTGCTTTTCTAGGCCCAGTAGTCGGAATCATGATCTGCGATTATTTCCTGATCCGTCGGCGCGTGCTCGTCGTGGACGACTTATACCTGCGCAGAGGCATCTACGAATACACTCGCGGATTCAACTGGCTTGCCATCGCCGCGCTCTTCCTCGGAGCAGGCACAGCACTGATCGGTCTGATCGTGCCCGCAGTCCGAATCCTCTACGACTATTCCTGGTTCGTAGGGTTTGCGGTCTCGTTTGTGACTTACTACGCGCTGATGAAATTTGCGGGGAAATAACCCCGTTAGTCGCTGCGCCGGAAGTTTACTGATTGGTACCGGGTACACCCCCATAAAGCTCGGTCTTTTGGAATCATTGACTTAGCGGAGATGAGCCGCCAGGTCTTTGGGGAATAAGGACTTAGAAGTAAAGTATTTCGGAATCAACAACTTAGACAGTCTTACAACCGGTTTTCCAGGCAAAGTATTTATTTTGTATAGAGTTACGAATATAATCGCCCAACATATTGATGTCAAATAACTTAACTTAGAAGTACCGAAATGACGGAGCTTCTGCGGGCGCTCTTAGCGCCGGGCTACTACCCATCTGGCTTGTCTACTTTATCGACCAATATTACTTACAAGTATACATCAGCTGTCAAGCGAATTGTTCGGAGCTAAGGGCCAAGAGCTTACTTCAACCTGTACATTACTCAGGTGCATTACGGACGCGTCCTCGATCCACCTCAGGTGTCCGTCCTGTCATGCTGAGCGAAGCGAGAGGGTCCGCATGGCGGACCCTCTCGCGGAGTCGAAGCACCCCTACCCCCTTCCTTACTTTTCGGCAAACCACTGCGCCATGCGTCGCAGGAGAGGGAGCACGGGTGGAATAGGGGCCCTTCGACTCCGGTGGTCCGCGTCCTTCGGACACGGCCACCTCCGCTCAGGGTGACAGAAGTGAAGATTTCACTCGGTCACAGTCCTAGGAGCTGGGAGCTTTTCCAAACGCCGGCAAAACCTCTTTCTTATATTTCTCCAGCGTATCTTCCTCGTCTCCGCACATAAGATAAATGTTGAACTGAGTAACTCCCACGCGCGCCAGCCTGCGGAGTTTCTCAACGTGCGCTTCAGCCGGACCCAGCAGACAGAAGCGATCAATCACGTCATCGGAAACGAAATCCGCGTTGCTGCTGCCCACTTCGCAATGATGCAGATAATCGTACTGTCCGCGATCGCGTACATAAGAGGTGAGCGCGGGAGGAAGCTCTTCCGGCTTGTAGCGCGAAACCAGATCGACGACATGGTTCGAAACCAGAGCAGGAAACCAGCGCACGCGTTCGCGGCCCACCTTCACATCTTCGGAAACCCACACCGGCGCAGCGGACATGATCTCGATCTTCCGTGGATCTCGACCCGCAGCTTCAGCACCCTTCTTGACGAAGCTAACGCACCATTCGATCAAGTCAGGATCGGCAAACTGCAAAATAACGCCATCGCCAACTCGCCCTGCGAGCTCCAGCACTTTCGGCCCGTATCCTGCTACCCACACCGGAGGAACTCCGCCGCTCGCCCAAGTCAGCCGTGCTTTTCGGCCTTCGTATTCGATCTCATTTCCGCCCGTAAGATCGCGGAACTCTTTTACCGCCGTTTCCAACTGCGCAACCGTAACCGGCTTCTTGCCCAGCACGCGCCGCGAACTGTCGCCGCGGCCAATGCCCAGTTGCATGCGTCCGCCGGAGATCAAATTGAGTGTCGCAAACAAGCTCGAAGTGACCGTAATGTCGCGAGTCGCCGGATTCGTAACGCAAGTGCCAAGCCGCATCTTCTGTGTGTTCGTCGCCATCAGCGTGAGCATGGGGTAAGGATCGAGCCAGAGGACATGCGAATCGAAGATCCAGCCATACTCAAATCCAGAAGCTTCCGCCTGCCGCGTGAGCGCGACGATCCGCTCCACGGTCGTGTCGGGCTTGATGGTGATGCCGAACTTCATGCTGTCTCCTCTTTCACAGATTGTGGAGCGACGGGCGTCTCGCCCGTCCGGCAGTTTGGTGGCCGGGCGGGGACGCCCGGCGCTCCACCGGCAAGTCCTAAAATCCCCGCCCGTAGGCTCGGGAGTTTAGCATAAAATTTGTGCTGCGCCGCCAGAGGGGGAGACAACCATGGGCTTTGACACCATCATCGTGAACGGTCGCGTAGCCACCGCGACCGACACCTACTCGAGCGACGTCGCGATCCGCGATGGAAAGATTTCCGCCGTCGGCGAAAGCCTGCCTCGCGAGAATGCGGGGAAGATTATCGATGCCGCGGGTAAGTACGTATTCCCCGGCGGAATCGACGTGCACACCCACCTCGACATGCCCTTCGGCGGCACCACGAGTGCGGATGACTTCGAGACCGGTACGCGCGCCGCGGCTTTCGGTGGCACGACCACGCTGATCGATTTCGCCATCCAATACAAGGGTCAAACGCTAAGAACGGCCTTCGATACCTGGATGCAGAAAGCCTCGGGCAAGGCGGTCTGCGACTATGCGTTTCACTGCATCATCACCGATCTGGCGGATGCGCAGCTCGACGAGATGAACGCCCTGGTGCGCGAAGGCGTCACCAGCTTCAAGTTGTTCATGGCGTATCCCGGAGTGTTCATGCTCGACGACGCCAGCATCTTCAAAGCTCTGCGCGCGACCGCGAAGAATGGCGGACTGGTCTGCATGCACGCCGAAAACGGCGGCGCCATTGACGTGATCGTGCAGCAGGCGCTAGCGGAAGGGAAGAAGGCTCCGAAGTATCACGCCTTGACCCGCCCGACGACGGCGGAAGCGGAAGCCGTCTCGCGGACGATTGCCCTCGCGGAAATGGCCGGAGCGCCGGTTTACATCGTCCATTTGAGTTGCAATGAGGCTCTCGAAAAAGTGCGCGAAGCCCGCGATCGTGGCCTTCCCGTGTACGCCGAGACCTGCCCGCAATATCTCTATCTATCACTGGAGAACTTCGACGCGCCCGGCTTCGAAGGCGCCAAGTATGTCTTCACCCCGCCGCTGCGCGAGAAGTGGCATCAGGAAAAACTGTGGAACGGATTAAAGACCGATCATCTGCAAGTGGTATCGACCGACCACTGTCCCTTCTGTTTCAAAGAGCAAAAAGAGCTGGGCCGCGACGATTTCACCAAGATTCCAAACGGCGGTCCTGGTATCGAACACCGCATGAGCCTGATCTATTCTGGCGGCGTAGCTGGAGGGCGTTTCAGCGTCAACCGTTTTGTGGAACTGGTTTCGACCACTCCGGCAAAGCTCTTCGGCTTGTATCCGCGCAAGGGCACGATCGCCGTGGGCAGTGACGCGGACCTGGTGATCTTCGACCCCAATCGCAAGCACACCATCAGCGCGAAAACTCACCACATGCGCGTCGATTATTCCATGTTCGAGGGGATTGAAGTTACCGGCATGCCCGATGCCGTCCTGTCGCGCGGCCGCTTAGTGGTCGAAGCCGATAAGTTTCTGGGACGCGCCGGCGCGGGCGACTTCCTCAAGCGGTCTCTCTACTCCCAACCCTAGATCTACAAAGCCCGTGATTCCGCATGGTTGAGGTCTTGGTCGTTGATTTCGATTCCTTGTGTAGCCGCCGTCCACACGTTGCCGGAATTGCCCGCCGCCCGTAGAATTGAAACCAGAACCGTTCGCGTGCAGGCCCGTAGCTCAGTCTGGTTAGAGCGCTTCCTTGACACGGAAGAGGTCGATGGTTCGAGTCCATTCGGGCCTACCATATTCCCCAGCGTAGCAGAAACGACATCATTAGTATTCACTGATTTCGGTATGCCGCTACCTCGACACGATAGAGGTCGCTGGTTCGAGTCCCCGCGTGCCTACCATTTGCCTTCCTTCTTTTCGGGAAACACTACGCCATACGTCGCAGGAGAAAGAACACGGGTGGAATAGGGGCCCTTCGACTGCGGTAGCCACTCCCTTCGGGAGCGGCCACCTCCGCTCAGGGTGACAGAAAGTGAAGATTTCACGCGGTCGCGGTACTAGAGACCGGTGGTTTGATACCGCAGAATCGCCGAAGCGACCCGGTACTCATAACCCGCTTGCGACTGCGTGATTTCCGCTTGCGTCTGCTGCAGTTGGGCCTGGCTGAGCTCCACGATCGAGCTCAGGCCGAGTTTGTAGCGCGTCTGCGCCAAGTCCAAGGCAAGGTTTGCCTGCTTGAGAAGTTGATTGGTCACGTCGAGGCGATCATAGGCGGTGTTGGCATTCAGCCAACTGGTGCGGACGTCTCTCGCAATCGTGTTGCGCAAGTCCACTAATCGCTGCTGCACCGCTTGCGCTCGCAAGTCGGCTTCCTTCTCGCGCGCGGAAAATAGAAACCCGTTGAAGACAGGGATTTCCATGTTGAACCCGGCAGCACCGTACCACGGTGAAAGGTGATAGTCCCGCACAGGCGTCCCGCCGACAGCGCCCAATGCGGCGATGGTGGGGAAAAAGGAATCTCTCGCGGCGGTTTTCAATTTCTCTGCCGATTGATATTGGTAATTGATCGCCTGCAGCTCCGGCCGGTAGACGAAAGCTTGCTGAATCAGGTCGTCAAGATTGGCGGGCGGAGCGCTGGTAGTGGCCGGTTCGTCGACGACGTCGAACTGCCACGGGGTGACGTAGCCCAGGAGTGCGGCGAGAGCAGCCTCGGCGCCCTTCTCGTTGTTTTGCGCGTCCAGCAGCAGCAACTTCGCCTGTGCAAGATTGACCTGGGCAAAACTGAGATCGAGTTCGGATTTTAACAAGCTCTTCGTTAGGGCCTGCACCTGGTCCACCACCACTTGGCGGTTGGCGACGGTCTCGTCCGCGACCCTCAACACGGCCTGCGCCTGGAGCACTCCATAGAACGCTTGATCGGTAGTCAGCAGTATCTGCTCGCGCGTGGCTAGGGCGTTCTGGTCTTCGGCTTTGGCGGAGAGGCTTGCGCTGGCCACCAGGTTTTTCGTGTGCCCAAAATCCGTAATCAACTGACTGACCGCGGCCCCTCCGGCCGCTCGCTCGAAGATGATCGGGTTGTTCAAGCCTCCGGCCGTAATTCGGCTGTTGGTTTCGGAGTCGACCGCCGTCAAGCTTGTGGTAGCCGTAGGCCAGTAACCGGAACGTGTCTCGCGAGTGACTTGCTGGGCGGCAAGAGCCTGCAGGCGGGCTGCGGTAATTTGCGGGTTGTTTTTGATCACCAGCGTCTCGGCTTCTTTGAGCGTCAGGCGAACGCGTGTCGCCGCCGGTCCGGCCGGTCCGTTCGACTGCGAAGGATATGGAACCGGCGACGGTTGGGCAGCGGTCCCGGTTTGCGAATGCACTGCGCTTGAGGCTCCCGGAGCATCGGGAAGTGTCTGAAGGGCCACCGCGGATTGGCCGGCGCAGAGAGTCGTCAACATGGCAAAACAGGAGAGCAGGGCGAGTTTTTGAATCATGCCACGACCTCGGGGGCGGTGGTGGCGTCCTTGCCCTTGTCCTTGCGGTGAATCCACAGATATGCTGCTGGTACGAGATAGACGGTCACGACAACAGAAACCAGCAGACCTCCGATGATGGAGCGGGCCAGCGGAGCGTAAGCCTCGGCGCCGGTTCCCAGTTTCATGGCCATGGGAATCAAACCGAGCAGTGTCGCCAGCGAAGTCATCAACACGGGCCGCAGGCGGAGGCGCGATGCTACTTTCGTTGCTTTTCGCAGCGGAGTGCCCTGAGAGCGCAGCTGACGCGTGAATTCGACGATCAGAATGCTGTTCGAAACAACGATCCCGACCATCATGACGATGCCCATCAGCGACATGATGTTCAGCGTCGTTCCCGTCACCAACAAGAACAGCAGCACGCCCGCCAGTCCAGGTGGAATGGCGAGGAGGATGATAAACGGGTCGACAAACGACGCGAATTGCGCCACCAGGATCAGGTACACCAGAATCACGGAAAGGATGAGGCCGAACCCAAAGCTCTTGAACGACGAGCGCATGCCCTGCACGGAACCGCGCAGCTGCACATGAACTCCTTCCGGAAGCTGAGTTCGCTTGACCACACCGTCGATGGCCGTGGCCAGGTTCCCCAAATCCTCTTTCGTTGGAGCCACGTAGACATCCACCACGCGGCGCAGTTGGTAGTGATCGACCTCGGTGGGGGACTCGACCGCCGTAATATCGGCGACGCTGTCCAGTTGCGTTGTGCGGCGGCCACTCGAAGCGCGGATGGGAATTTGTTTCAGGTCATTCAGCGTGCGCACTTCATCTTCCGGATACTGCACGGTC
>JBAVVP010000131.1:0-3275 GCA_049697355.1 Terriglobales bacterium | reverse complement strand
GTTCATGTCCCTGCTGGTGGGCTGCGCCTCCAACGTTCATTTCAAGGCCGGTACCTATATCTTGAAAGAGGGCAGCCAAGCTGACACCTTCTACCTGATTCGCTCGGGCAAGGTGGCGGTGGAAGTGGTCGCACCCCAACACGACCCGATCATCGTATCGACGCTCGAAGTGGGAGAGGTCCTGGGGTGGTCGTGGCTGCTGCCGCCTTTTCAGTGGAAATTCCACGCCCGTGCGGTCGCCGATGTGCGCGCCCTGTCTCTCGACGGCAAGTGCCTGCGGACCAAGTGCGAAGAGAACCACGACCTCGGATACGAAGTCTTGAAGCGTTTTGGCCAAATCATGGTGGATCGGCTGGAGGCGACTCGTCTCCAGTTACTCGATGTGTACGCGGTCCGGCGATGATGAATCAGACGATGACTACCGTTACCACATTCAACCCGATGGCGTCCGCGCCCTACCTTGTACGCAACGTCGTCAAGGAGACGTACGACACGTTCACCCTGACGCTGGCGCCAGAGGACAGCGCAAACGGAACCTCGTTCCAGCCTGGCCAGTTCAGCATGTTGTGGGTATTCGGAGTCGGTGAGTTGCCAATCTCCATCAGCGGCCACCCTTCCGAGCGCGACCGGCTGGTGTACACCGTGCGCTCGGTGGGTCAGGCAACTCACGCACTCGTGAGCCAGACCGCGGGTGGCTGCGTCGGCGTGCGCGGTCCCTACGGGAACGGCTGGCCCGCGGAGAAGGCTAAGGGACGGGACGTCATCGTAGTCGCGGGCGGAATTGGGCTGGCGCCGCTCCGCCCTCTGATCTACGAAGTCCTGAACCACCGCGACGCCTACGGGCGTTTAGTGATCCTCTATGGAGCACGCAGCCCGCGGGATCTGCTTTTCCGCAAGGAATTGGTTGCCTGGGCCCGCCAGCGCGACACCCAGGTGCTGGTGACGGTCGACTACGGCGGTCTGGCTTGGCGCGGCCACGTTGGCGTGGTGACCACGCTTTTCAAGTACGCCCGGCTCCAGCCGTCGCGTTCCACCGCCATGGTCTGCGGGCCTGAGATCATGATGCGTTTTGTCGGTCGCGAACTCGAAGCCCACGGACTCGCTCGCCCCGACATCTATCTCTCCATGGAACGAAACATGAAGTGCGGCATCGGATTCTGCGGACATTGCCAGTACGGACCCCACTTCATTTGCAAGGATGGGCCGATTTTCAACTACGAGCAGCTCCGGCCGCTGCTGGAGAAGCATGAGCTCTAAAACGAAACCGAAGCCCAAAGCGAAGTCCAAACCGAAGATCGCGGTCTTCAAGTTCGCCTCCTGCGACGGCTGCCAGCTGAGCCTGATCGACGCCGAGGACGAACTGCTGGGCATAGTCGGCGCGGTCGACATCGCATATTTTCCCGAAGTGTCGCGCGCCATGCTGAAGGGGCCCTATGACATCGGCCTGGTGGAAGGATCGGTCACCACCCATGGAGACGCCCAACGCATCCAGGAAGTGCGCCGCCAGTGCAAGACGCTGATTGCCATCGGCGCATGCGCCACTGCCGGCGGCATCCAGGCGCTGCGGAACTGGAAGGATGTCGATGAATTTATCCGCGTCGTATACGCTACGCCGCAGTTCATCAGCACTCTCAAGCTCTCCACGCCCATCGCCGAGCACGTGCCCGTGGACTTCGAACTGCGCGGCTGCCCCATTAACAAGTACCAGTTGATCGAGCTGATCACGGCCACGCTTATCGGACGAAAGCCCAACATTCCTGCCTACAGTGTGTGCCTCGAATGCAAGCGCAAGGCCAATGTGTGTATCGCGGTGGCCCGCGGCATCGCCTGCCTTGGCCCCGTGACCCAGGCCGGCTGCGGAGCGCTCTGCCCGAGCTACGACCGCGGCTGCTACGGCTGTTACGGGCCCATGGAAACGCCCAATACCGATTCCTTGACCAGCCAGTTCCGCATTCTCGGACGGACCGACGATCAGATCTCTCAAGCGTTCCGCGGATTCAACGCCTGGGCTTGGCAGTTCCGCAAGGCGAGCGAGGAGTGCGAGCGAAAATGACTGGACGCGCTTCAAAAACGATTCATGTAGAAACCCTCGCCCGAGTGGAAGGCGAAGGCTCTCTCTACATCAAGCTGACCGGCGACTGCGTGACCGACGTGAAGTTGAAAATTTACGAGCCGCCCCGCTTCTTCGAAGCCCTGTTGCGCGGCCGGCACTTCTCGGAAGCGCCCGACATTACCGCCCGCATCTGCGGCATCTGTCCGATCGCGTATCAGATGAGCGCGGTTCACGCCATCGAGCGCGCGCTGGGCGTTCGCATCGACCCCGGCGTTCGCTTACTGCGCCGCCTGTTCTACTGCGGAGAATGGATCGAGAGTCACACCCTGCACGTTTACATGCTGCACGCGCCTGACTTTTTAGGCTGTCAGGATGTGATCGCCATGGCGCGCGATCATCGGGAGGTAGTGGAGCGGGCGCTACGGCTGAAGAAGATCGGTAACCGCATTGTCCAATTGTTGGGCGGACGTGAGATTCACCCCATTTCGGCAGCCGTGGGTGGCTTCTATAAAGTGCCCACGAAAGTTCAGTTGCGCGAAATGGTGGAGGACCTCGAATGGGCGTTGGAAGCATCGCTCGAAACCGTCCGCTGGACCGGCACTTTGGAGTTCCCGGATTTCGAGCAGGACTATGAATTCGTGGCGCTCCGCCATCCCGACGAGTATCCGTTCAACGAGGGACGGCTGGTGTCGAACCGGGGCCTCGATATCGACGCCGCCGAATACGAAGACCACTTTGTCGAGCAGCACGTCAAACACTCGAACGCGCTGCACTCGGTAATGCGCGGAAGGGGCTCGTATCTCGTGGGACCCCTGGCGCGCTTCAACCTCAACTTCGACAAACTGCCAGCGGTCGCGCAGCAGGCAGCTTCCGAAGCCAAACTCCGGCCGCCGGTCAAGAATCCGTTCCGCAGCATCTCGGTGCGCGCGGTCGAGTTGGTCTTTGCCTGCGCCGAGGCGCTGCGCATTATTCGCGAGTATGAGCCGCCGGCTCTTCCGCGAGTCGAGGTTCCGAATCGCGCCGCGGTAGGACAGGCCATCACCGAGGCGCCCCGAGGCATCCTTTATCACCGCTACGCTTTCGACGACCAGGGCCTGATCATCGCCGCCAAGATCGTTCCGCCCACTTCGCAAAATCAGAAGCGCATCGAGGACGATCTGCGGGAGTACGCCGCGCGCCTAGTGGCTTGGCCTGAAGAAGAAGCAACCTGGAAGTGTGAGCA
>JBAVVP010000130.1:0-2890 GCA_049697355.1 Terriglobales bacterium | reverse complement strand
TGACGACACCTTCGAACGCCTGCAGGCGCACTTTTTCGCCTTCTCGGATCTTGACCTGCACCTTGATCGTATCGCCGGGACCAAATTTCGGAATGTCGGTGCGGCGCGATTTCGCCAACAGCTTTTCAATGATCGGATTGCGCATAATCGTTTCCTTCCTAACTCTTGCCCTTAATCTGGGCCAGCAATTCCTTGTCTTCCGCCGTCAGCCCAACCCGCTCGAGTAAATCGGGACGGTTGCGCAGCGTTTTTGCCAAAGCCGTTTTGCGGCGCCAGCTGCGAATCTGGTCGTGGTTGCCGTTTACCAGCACTTCCGGCACCACCATGCCGCGAAACTCCGCGGGACGCGTGTAATGCGGATAGTCGAGCAATCCGCCGGAAACACAGGTCGAACTCGGTCCGTCACCGGTCAGCTCAGCGTGCTCGGTGAACGATTCCTGCCGCGTCGAATTCTGGTTGCCTACCGCGCCCGGAATCAGCCGCGTGACCGTGTCCACAATCACCGCCGCACCCAGTTCGCCGCCACTCAGCACATAGTCGCCGATCGAGACTTCGCGATCCGCCAGGTGCTCGCTGATGCGTTCGTCCACGCCTTCGTAGCGCCCGCAGATCAGGACAATACGCTCAAGCGCGGAAAGTTCCGCCGCCAGCGTCTGATCGAGCCTGCATCCCTGCGCCGAAAGCAGAATCACCGACTGCCTCGCACCTGCGCTTAAGCGCGCCTCGCGCGACGCCACGTCGCCGAACGACTCCAGACATTCAAAGATCGGTTCCGGCTTCAGGACCATGCCCTCGCCGCCGCCAAACGGGCGGTCATCCACGGTGCGGTGCTTGTCTTTCGTAAACACCCGTAAATCGTGGATGTTGATTTCCACCAGGCCCGTTTCCCGCGCCCGGCGCACAATTCCGTAATCCAGCGGTCCGCGAAAGAAGTCGGGAAAGATCGTGAGAATGTCGATCTTCATTGGCGGACCCGCCGTTCGCTGTTCGCTATTCGTCGTTCTTTGAACCAAATGAATTCGTCACTGCCGCGACGCAGAGTTCGCCGAGCAAAACTATCCACAATCAAACACTCGGTTTTGCGAACAGCGCACGACGAACAGCGAACGGCTAACGACGTCTTTCTTCCTTTGCCAGCGGCGCATTCACTTCCAGCATGCCTTCCGGTAACTTCATCCGGACCTGTCTTCGCTCCAGATCCACCTCTTCCAGATACGCCTCGGCGAAGGGAATCTGGTAGGGCAGCTTCGCTCCGCTACTCACCACCAGCAATGGCGCTTCTCCGGCGCCGAACTCCACGTCTTCAACCTTGCCGATCTCGCGCTGGCCGTCGAACACCGTGCAGCCGATCAGGTCGCTCAGGTACGTCCAGCCCGGCTCCAACTGGGCGCGTTCGCTGCGCGGAAGCTGCAGTTCGGCGCCTACCAGCGGCTCGCCATCGGAAATCGTCTCGATGCCTTGAAACTTCAACACCAGAAAACTCTTATGCGGCCACAGATCTTCGACTGTTACTTCGCGGCGCTGGCCGTCTTTCGCAAGCGCCCACAGCCGCATGTTTTGCCGGAAGCGGTCCGGAACATCGGTGTGCAATTCCACCGCGACTTCTCCGCGGCGTCCCTGCGTCTTGATCACGACCGCCAGGGTGATCCATTCGCCGCTTGCGTCCGGGGCCGCGATTCGATGCTCTCCTGTTCGGCGATCTTCTTCGATGAAATTCTATTCGATGATCTCGAGCGCGTAGCGCTTATCCACTTTCGAGCCCGCAGCGCTCAGCACGTTGCGCAAGGCGCGAGCCACGCGGCCGGAGCGTCCAATGATCTTGCCCAAATCGGCCTCGGCGACTTCCAGTTCGATGACCGTTTCATCCCCGTCTTCGTACTCTTCGACAAAAACCTCGCTCTTGGCGTCGACAATCGCCTTGGCGATATGCTCGATCATGGCGCAAGGGCTGGCAGCGGGCTCGATCATTCAGCTTGCTCCTGAATTCGGATCCTGAACTCCGCTCCGAATTGGCGAATGGAGTTGTGGTTTACGCGACGGAAGCGGCGGCCGGCGCGGGGGAAGCCAGCAGTTTCCTGACCCGGTCCGAAAGCTGGGCGCCTTTCGAAACCCAATGCTCAATGCGCTCCCGTTTCAGGTCGAACGTGGCCGGATTGGTGCGCGGATTGTACGTGCCCACCACTTCCACCGGGCGGCCGTTGCGAGCCCGCTCCTTCTCAATCACCACCACTCGGTAATACGGTTGTTTGCGCGCCCCAAAGCGCGCCAGTCGGATCATTAACACAGACTTCGGTATCCTTTGCCCGGAAGAGTCCGGCGAGTGAAAGACAAACCATTATTATGCCGGAGCTTAGCCCTTTGCGCAACGGGATCGGCCTCTAGCGTTCGAGGCGACGATACACCAACGGTGCATAGCGAAAGACAGAGAGAATGAAAATGGGGAGAAGAAATGCTGTTGACCAATCGAAACGATGAAGACGAACAGCCACGTAGATCGTGATACTGGTAAGCATTCCGAGCATGAAACAATCCAGCAATAGCACAACGAACAGTGTTCGCAATGACTGAGTTTCGAGTACGCGAATGTCCCAGCCTCGGTTTAGAAACTCAAATGACTCAAGCGGGCGGCTCATTTCGTGCCGATTATAGCGCTAACAAGCTTTTTCTCCGAGAGCTTTCAGATGAGCGTGGCTCCATGGATGCCACGGGATTAGCGACGGCGCTACCGCTGCGGAAAGCATAGAGACCCACGACCTGGCCCATGCTCGGGTGGCGCGCACCCTTCGGTACGCGATATCCTTACTTCCCGAACCCGGAGGACAAAATGAAGAAACTCTTCGTGATCTCAGCCTTGCTGCTGGTGGCCTCGGCGGCAATCGCACAAACCAAG
>JBAVVP010000129.1:0-21948 GCA_049697355.1 Terriglobales bacterium | reverse complement strand
CGGCTCAGACCGCCGGCAGTCCGCATGGTCCCTGGCGTCTGGCCAACAGCCCGGCCTTGCAGTCCGCACTTCCGATTGCTTACTTCGATGCGCTGGGTCTTCCTCGGTTGTTGGACGTGCTCTAGCTAAACCGAACTGAACCGCCGTATGCGGACCCGCATGTACGGTGGTGTGGCAGGGGAGGAGAGGTGACTCTCCCCCCTATGCCGATTTCCCCCACACTCCCGCTTGAACGCCTGGAGCAGCCTGAAAGCTCAGATAATCCGCAAAAACTTCTTTGCGTGGGCGATTTCGGGAAAAAGGTTTTCCTCGGCCAGAAACTCCCGCGAGTGCACGCATCGCCGGCTTCCCCGCAGTTTCACCGGGTGCTTCAAATGCAGCATCTCGTGGAACAGGATGTATTCGACCGCGTAGCGCGGCACGCGCGGGTGGTCGAAGACGCGGCTGATGACGATAGCGTTGTGCGCCGGGTCGTAGTGGCCGAGGCTGCGGCGGGCGTGGTTCTGGCTCCAGGTAAGTTGGGGCCGTCCCATGAGTCCGTGGAAGAAGCGGCGGTTGAGGTCGTCAAAGATCTCTTCCAGATGGTAGTGATGGCCGCGGGCGGAACGAATGTGCTTCCGTCCGCGCATCTGGCGGACGAGACGCGCCTTGGCGGCCACGTCGTGGCCGGCAACATAGCGCCGATAACGAGCGCTGTGCACGCGATCAACCGGCTTGCGATAAAGCTTGGCGAGCAGGATGTGGGCGATCGAATGCAGCACGGCCTCCGGAGCGCCTTCGAGCAGATCGGAAAGGCGAATGTAAAGCTCACCCTGGCGCAGGCGAATGGTGTTGTTGATGGAGACAAAAGAATAAAACTGAACGTGCATGGGCGGCGCGGGCGTGCGCGGGCGAAGTTCGCGGTAGGCTTCGTAAAAAATTTCGGTGAGCTTGGGAGACACGTTGAGGGAAGAGTAGCATGAGGGCAGCGTAGGTTAGAGGTCAGAGGTCAGATTGCCGAGGTTAAGAACCGGTGCCTGGAGGTTCCTACCTCTGCAATCTGACCTCTAACCTCTGCCTCCTATTTATTCTTCTTCTTACGCTTCATGTACTCCTCAACTTCGGCGACGGTTTTGCGGTGATCGTCGGCGCTGGAGTCGACGGTATCGAGCGCGTCGGTCAGCAAAAATTCGTACTGCTTGGCTTCGTCGGCATTCGTGTTCGCGGAGTTCTTAAGCGCGCGCAGCTTGGCCTGAAATTCGGTGTCGGCTTCGATGATAACTTTCAGCGGCTTGCGAATATCGTCCTTGCGGCCAACGTACATGTCGATGTTGTCGTTCAGTTCGTCGTAGACGGCGAGGAAATCTTCCAGCATGTCATGGGTCTGGCGCGCGCGCTCGGTCGTCTTCGGATCGCTGCGCATTTGTTCAAGTCTGACCATGCGATCCCGGGAGAACTTCACGTAAAGCTTTAAGCGCTGGTCCGGGTCGAGCATGGCGTCGCGGAGCTGATCGACCTCCAGCGGATTGAGCGGGTCGCGCCGGCGCTGTGCCCAAAGCGGCGAACAAACTGGCAAGCAGGCCGCGAGCGTCAGCAACAGGGCCAGCCCGAGCATGCTGCGACCTGGCATCGTGCGACGACGCCGGTGCCCGCAGACGCCCGCCTTCATTTCTTCTCCTTCTTCTTGTCCTTGGCGAACATCTCCTGCAGCAGCGCGGTGCGGACGTCTTCCAGGCGGCGGATGGCCCGTTCGACCGGAAGCTGGTCCTCGAAGGCGAGAGTGCGCTTGATATCCCGCAGCTTCTCCGCCATTTTCCGCACATCGATCTCGACATTCTTGAGGTGCTTCTTCGTCTGCGTGGCGGCGTCCCGCGCTTTCTCGGAGTAGGAAACGACGTCGTCGACGGCGGCAGCCGCTTGCGCGACGTTGCCATCCTGGTACAACGTGTCGGCACTGCGCAACTGATCCCGCGCGATCTGCATGCAGAGTTCGGGGCGGTCTTCGGTGCGCGCGCTCTCCAGGCGCGCTTTCAGTTCCGCCACGGTGGCGTCTTTGGCGGCGCCGTAGGCGGACCCGAGTGCGAGCAAAAGCAGATACAAGGCAAGTCGGCGCATGGCAGTCAACGCTTCTTCGGTTCAATCGCGATCAGGCGGTGTCGAGCCTGCCACTCCTGATCCGGATACTTCCCGTTCGCAACATCCAAAAATCGATGATAATCGAGCGCGGCCTGTTTGTTGTCATGCAGGTGGTCATAAGCGGTGGCACGAAGAAAAAAATAGGGCGCAGGCATCACCGCATTCAACAACTCACGCCCATTGAGGGCTCTGACCGTAAGTTCATAGTTCTTGTTTTCACTGGCCGCAAAGGCCAGGTCAAAGTAGACATCCTGCCAATCGCGCTTCAGTCGGACCGCAGTCAAAAACTCCTGTTCGGCTTCCGGGAATTTCTTTTGCAGCAACAGAGCCCTCCCCAGCCCGCGATGCAGTTCGGGATCTTTCGGCTGGGCAGCGACCAGAGCGCGATATGCGGTTTCCGCGAGATCGTTCTTTCCGGCACTCGAATACAGGTCGGCCAGTTCACGCTGCGCGTCGGAGTCCGCGGGCGCCAGTTTCGCCACAGTCTGGAACTGCAAGATTGCCTCATCCTTCTTGCCTTCCGCCTCCAGCACGCGCCCCAGTTGCAGATGAATCCCGGAATCATCGGCGCGCTCGGCGGCCAGCTTACGCAGCAAGGGTTCGGCGTCGCCCAGGCGGTTGGACTTCATGTAGATGTTGGTGAGGCCGATGGCGGCTTCCGTGGTGGCCGGATCAACGGTGTGCGGGTCATTCTTCTGCCCCTCATTGTTGTGGGGATCGGCGGAGCGCGGGTCGAGCATCAGCACCTGTTTGTATTCGGCTTCGGCGTCGGAGAACTCGTTTCGCCGCTCATGCAGCAATCCCGCGGAAAGATGGGGTTCGGGGTCCTTCGGCGTAAGCTCGGAGGCCTTGCGGTAAGCCTGCAGTGCGTCCTCCGGCTTTGCGTTTTCGAGCGAATGCGCCAGCGCGATCCAGGCGCGGGCCTGGCCTTCTTCGACGTGGGCTGTGGGTTTCAGGCCGGTTGCAGCGCGCAGGAATTGCTCGCCGTCGGGATTATTGACGCGCACCAGCATCAAGCCCAGGTTGAGGTTCGATTCAAAAACATCGGGCTTGGCGGCGACCGACTGCCGGTAGGCGTGGATCGACTCCTCGGCGCGGCCCAGCCGGTTTAGAACAAATCCAAGATCGAACCATGCCTGATAGTTCTTGGGATCTTTGTCGATCGCCTTTTTCAACAGCGTTTCCGCCGCAGCAAAGTCGTTCTTCTGGATCGCATCTTCGGCCTGCGCGATTTCCGGAGGCGTGTTGTCAATGCGTTCCTTGTAATGGCGGACGGTGGTATGGGTCTGCTGGGCCAGAGTGCTAGCCGCGAGGCAGGCGGTTAGAACCCAAGCCGTAAGAAGAGCGAGGACCGCGTTGGCAAACCAGCGTTTCATGCGCGGGAGTATCCAGCCCCGGAGGGGCAGCCGGCCTTAGCCCAGCGCTTTAGCGCTGGGTAAAGTGAGAAAGATGATTCAAGTCCCGGAGGGACGGCCGAGTGCTCACATAAACTCTAACCACTTCTATTCTACCGATCACCATTGCGCGCGTAGTTTCCGTTCAACACCTTTTTCAGATACTGTCCAGTGTACGAGTTCTTTAACTCCGCAATCGCATCCGGCGGTCCGAATCCAACCACCTGTCCGCCCCGATCGCCCCCTTCTGGCCCAAGGTCGATCACCCAGTCCGCGGTCTTAATGACTTCAAGATTGTGCTCGATGACGACAATCGACCCTCCCGCATCGATTAGACGGCGAAAGGCGGAAAGTAGTTTGCTGACATCGTCGAAATGCAGGCCAGTGGTGGGTTCGTCGAAAATGTAAAGTAAGTACCGCTTGCGTTTGGGCGTGTCACCGCCTTCTGCGGGCCGGCTCATCGGACGAGCTCCAGGCTGAAGATGCGCGGCCAGCTTCATGCGCTGCGCCTCGCCTCCCGAGAGCGTCGTGGCCGATTGACCAAGTCGCAGGTAGCCAAGGCCCACTTCGTCCAGCACGCGCAATTTTTCCGTGAGCCGCGGAACCTCGGCAAAGAACTTGAGCGCTTCGCGAATGGTAAGGTTTAACACCTCGTGAATGCTCTTGCCTTTGTAGTGGATTTCGAGCACCTGCGGCTTGTAGCGCGCGCCCTTGCACTCGTCGCAGATCAATTCCACATCGGCCAGGAACTGCATTTCGACCGTGACCGTGCCGTCGCCCTGGCAGGTATCGCAACGCCCGCCAGGCACGTTGAAGGAAAAATACCCGGCAGGGAAGCCGCGCTTTTGCGCTTCCGGCAGCGAAGCAAACAGTTCGCGGATGATGTCAAACGCCTTGATGTAGGTGACCGGATTCGAGCGCGGAGTGCGGCCGATGGGCGATTGATCGACCAAGACAACCTCGTCGAGAAACTCGTCGCCTTCGATGTTGTCCCACAATTTGGCCGCGGCCGTGCCGCTAATCTGCCGCTTGGCCGTGGCCAGCGCCTGATAGAGAACGTCATGCAACAACGAAGATTTTCCCGAGCCGGAAACGCCCGTAATCGCCACCAGCATGCCCAGCGGAATTTCCAGATCGATGCGCTTCAGGTTGTGCGCCCGCGCGCCGGTGATGCGGAGTTTGTGGGATCCGGGTTGACGCCGTCGCTGCGGAATCTGGATGCGAAGTTCGCCGGCGAGATAGCGTCCGGTGAGCGAGTGCGGCATCTTGACGATCTCGTCGTAGGTGCCCGCGCCAACGACTTTTCCGCCAAGCTCCCCGGCGCCCGGACCGAGGTCGAGAATCCGATCGGCGGCGCGCATGATGTCGGGATCGTGCTCGACCACCAGAATCGTATTTCCCAAGTCCCGCAAGCCGTGCAGGATCTTGATGAGCCGATGGGTATCGCGGCTGTGCAGGCCGATGGAAGGCTCGTCGAGCACATAGAGGGTGCCCACCAGACATGAACCAAGAGATGTCGCAAGCTGTATGCGCTGTGCTTCGCCGCCCGAGAGCGTCGAGGCCAGACGGTCGAGCGTCAAATACTCAAGGCCGACTTCGTTAAGGAAACGCAGCCGTTCTCGAAGTTCGACAAGCAGCCTGTCGGCAATCGCGGCTTGCTCGGTCGAGAGCCTGAGTTGACAGAAGAACCGGGCCGCTTCTTCCACCGTCATGCTGCACACCTGGCAGATGTTCTTGCCATCGATTGTTACCTGGCGAGCTTCCGCACGCAGGCGAGTTCCGCCACAGGTCGAGCAAAGCGAGTAGCCGCGATAACGGCTGAGAAAGACGCGGACGTGCAGCTTGTATTTCTTGCGCTCCAGATGTTGGAAGAAGCCGCGGACGCCGCCGAAACCGCGGGCGCCATCGACAATCATCTTCTGCTGCTCGGCGTCCAGGTCATACCACGGCAGGTCCAGCGGAATTTCCGCTTGGCGCGCGAAGCGCTTGAGCTCGGTGAACAACGGCCTGTATTTAGGCTTGGTCCAGGGCTCAATCGCACCTTCGTTCAGGGTCTTGCCTTTGTCCGGGATGACGAGGTCAAGATCGATGTCGATGGTGTTGCCGAAGCCCTGGCAACGCGGGCAGGCTCCATAAGGATTGTTGAATGAAAACAGGCGCGGCTCGGGCTCGTCGTAGCGGCTGCCGTCGTTCTTGCACTCGAAGCGCTGAGAAAAACGCATCCGCTCGGGAGCTTGGCCATCGCCATCCCCATTCCGGCTTGCAGTTTCAAAAATAACCTCGCCCGCTTCACGATAGCCAATCTCGATAGCATCGACGATGCGCGAGCGCTGCTCGGCGGAGACAACCAGCCGATCCACCAGCCCAAACACAGGTTCGGAAAAGTTGACGTCAAGCAGCGATTCCGGAGTCGAAAACTCGAAGACCCGGCCGTTCTGAAAGAGCCGGTTGAAGCCGCGTTTGCGCAGGTCGAAGAGCCGCGCCCTCATGGCGTCGGAAACGGCACTGGACGGCAGATTACCCTTGGCCGCGTTCTTCTTCGCACCCGACTTCTTAGCACTTTTCTCTTCTGGCACCGGCACATGCGCCTGAATCGGAAAGAACACATTCAGCCGTGTGCCGTCGCCCAAAGCGAGCAGGCGGTCCACCACTTCGTCCACCGTATCTTTCTTCACTTCCTGTCCGCAGAGCAGGCAGTAAGTGCGTCCGACGCGGGCAAAGAGCAGCCGCAGGTAATCGAAGATCTCGGTAGCGGTAGCGACAGTAGAGCGCGGATTGCGGGTGGAGTTCTTCTGCTTGATGGCAACGGCGGGTGCGATCCCGTCGATCAGATCGACGTCCGGCTTCTCAATCCGCTCCAGAAACTGCCGCGCGTATGCCGACAGCGATTCCACATAACGCCGCTGTCCCTCGGCATAGATCGTGTCGAAGGCAAGCGAAGACTTGCCCGAACCGGAGACGCCGGTGACGACGGTCAGGCGGTTGTGCTCGATCTCAAAATCAATGTTCTTGAGGTTATGAACCCGGGCCCCGCGAACCACAATGCTTTCTGTCGACATCTTCCCCTGGCACTACAGACGGATCAAAACCCGCAACCGAATCTTTCTATTATAAATCGTGGTCGGGAGTCGTTGTGGAGATCGTGTGTCGTCAACCCCTCTAACGCGCTGTCATCCTGAGCGGAGCAGGGACATCACGAAGTGAAGTCCCTGCGGAGTCGAAGGACCCCTGCGTTCTTTGACGCGGCCGAGGAGGAAGCGAAGGGTGTCGCCAACGACCGCATGTGAGACACTTGGGGCGAACCGCATCGGCACGACATGAAAAAGAAAACGAGGCCCTCATCTCAAGAAACTCCCAGCGCTGGACCAGGACAGGGAACGCTCGCGGTCTGGGCAGGAGAGCAATCCGTCCACTGGATGGGCTCCACTCAAGTCCCGGTGGCGCACGGCGTCTCGTTTGGCTACAAAGACGTTGACGAATGGCTGAAGGTAGCGCAAGGCAAGAAGCCCGGCCACATCTACAGCCGCAATACGAATCCCACCGTAGCTGCGTTCGAGGAGAAGGTAAAGACCCTGGAAGGCGCCGAAGCCGCGACCAGCTTTGCCAGCGGCATGGCGGCGATCAGCAATACGCTGTTCACGCTGCTGTCGCCGGGTGACAGTCTGGTATCAGTGAACGACACCTACGGAGGCACCAACAAACTTTTCATCGAATTTCTGCCACGGTTTCAGATCGGCGTGACCCTTTGCGACACCACCGATCACGCGGCGATTGAGTCCGCCATCGCCCGCGGTTGCAAGGTCCTGTATCTGGAGAGCCCGACCAACCCCACCAACAAAGTCATTGACCTTGCGCGGTTGACGGCCGCCGCGCATCGCCATGGCGCGCTGGTCGTAGTCGATAACACGTTTGCCACGCCGATCAATCAGCAACCGCTGAAACTCGGCGCCGACCTGGTCATTCACAGCGCAACGAAGTTTCTAGGCGGACACGCCGATGCTCTAGGCGGAGTGGTCTGTGGCCGCCGCGACTTGGTGAGCCGCATTTACCACTTCCGCGAAATTACTGGAGCCTGCCTCGATCCCATGGCCGCCTACCTGCTGCTGCGGGGGATGAAGACCCTGCATCTCCGCATTCGCCAGCAGAACCAAAGCGCGCTCAAGATCGCCCGTTTCCTCGAAGCGCATCCCCAGGTCGCATCCGTGTTTTATCCCGGCCTGGAGTCGCACAAAAATCACGACATCGCGCGCCGCCAGATGAGCGGGTATGGTGGCGTTCTCAGCTTCGTGCTGAAGGGCGGTTTCGCGGCGGTCAAGAAACTGCTTCCGCGCCTGCGCTATGCCCATCTCGCGGCCAACCTCGGAGCGGTCGAAACCATTGCCGGCCCTCCCGCCACCACCAGCCACGTAGAGTCCACGCCCGAGGAGCGCAAGGCCAGCGGCATCCCCGAAGCTCTGATCCGATACTCGGTTGGCATTGAAGACACTGACGACTTGATTGCCGATTTGCAAGGGGCGCTGAAACCAACACCCGCGAAGCGCGGATCGCCCCCGACCATCGACTAACAACCAACGACCGCCTCACCCCGCCGCAAACGAGAACAACACAAGGATGTAAATCCACAGACCCGTCATGCAGTGCCAGTACCACGACGCAATGTCGACGACGATGCGGCGGGATTCGATGGGGCGATGCAGAACCGCCGCGCCATGGGCGAACAAAAGCGCAAGCACACCGCCGGCCAGATGAAGCCCGTGCATCGCGGTAAGAATGTAAACGAACGAACTGCTGGTGCCGCCGGTCAGGTGAAAGCCTCCCGCGGAAAGTTTGCTCCAAACAAAAAGCTGCCCGGCAAGAAACAGCAGACCGAGAACGGTGGTCAGGCCAAGCCAGGGAAGATGGCGCTCCTCGCCCAGCGAAATGCCTGGAATCGATTGCACCGGGGCGAGCGCGGCGGCTCGTGTGATTTCGCGCCGAGCCAAGTCGATCGTGAGGCTGCTTGCGATCAGGACGGCTGTGTTGGCCAACAATAACTCCCAGGGCAATCGCACCGGAACCCAGCTTCGGATGTAGGCCGTGCCGTCCACATTGACGCTAAGGAATCCGCGCCGAACCAGATACACCGCCGTGAAAGACAGGAAGAGCATGAGGACGGGCGTCATGGCGACGGCCAGTCCCATCCGCGCGCGGCGCAGGCGCTCGCCATAGTTAGGAATAGAGTCCGGCATAAAGTCCGGCATGCCGCCGCCACCGCCGCCGGTGCGGGGCGGGAGCGAGGCGCCGTTGTGGTCGAAGCGTCGTGTCGAGACGGGCGTCATTCGCGGCATCTCCATCGCTCGCGTTGCCAGCCGGGATCAGAAGCACCGGGATTAGAATCAAAGGCCATGTCTTCTTCCGATCATGACGATGGTGAACGCCGCCGCTGGAACCGGAAATATCGCGAAGCACCCGAAGCATGGCTGCTCCCCGATCCCTTTCTGGAGCAGGCGTTTTCCCAATACGTTCTGCCGCTCTTTCCACACGGAGGAAGCGCGCTCGACCTTGCCGGAGGAGCCGGACGCCACGCCATCTGGCTGGCCAAACAGGGTTGGAAAGTCACGCTCATCGATATCTCCGAGACCGGAGTCGAACAGGCGAAGCAGAATGCCGGACCGCTCGCCCCCCACATTCACTTTGTAGTAGATGATCTCACCCACTTCCAGGCTTCGCAAACCGGGTTCAAAACAGGATTCGATCTGGTGATGGCGTTCTTCTATCTGGAGCGAAAGATCTTTTCGGAGATAGTGCGAGCGGTGCGACCCGGCGGCCTGCTCATCTACAAGACGCATACCCTGGCACAGGCCAAACTGCCGGACGGCCCGAAGACCCCGGCGCACTTGCTGGAGCCGGGCGAACTTTTGCAACTGGCAAGCGGGCTGCGCGTATTGCATTACCAGGAAAGGGTGGCGAAAAAGGCAACCGCGGAGTTGGTCGCGAGAAAAGAAACGGCAGGAGAAGTCTGAGCGCCACACCGCGATCCGCAAGACCGCCCGCAAAATCGAGGAAAGGTTGGTGCGGGGCACAGGACTTGAACCTGCACGGCCTTGCGGCCACTGGCTCCTAAGGCCAGCGCGTCTGCCAGTTCCGCCAGCCCCGCTCAGATTTCCATCGTACCACTGGGCGCGGAGGAAATGTTTCAAGTCCCGGAGGGACGACCGAGTTCTCACGCACACTCCTCAGGCGCTGCGCGAACTACATTGCTTCATCGAAATGGGGTCTGCGTCGCTTTTCCTGATCGTGTGACCCTCCACCTTTGCTCGTTTCTTTGCTCTGTGATCTGGCAGGCGTTACACTGCGAGACATGAATACAGCGAATCAACCGAATGTGAAATTCGTGCAAACTCCCGATTACCGCGACGCCTACTCCAACAGCGTACAGATCCGCGTGAATGTGTGGGACTTCTTCCTGGTATTCGGCACCATGCAGCAAAGCTCCGAGACGCAGGTGGAATTACGAAATTTTCAGGGGATCTATCTCAGTCCGCAACAGGCCAAGGCGCTCATGGCGCTCTTGCAGCAGAACGTGTCAAACTACGAGGCCGCGTTTGGCGAGATCAAGCTTGATCCACGCGCTCCGGGTGGACAAATTCACTGATGCACCGTTCAACGATGGCTGTGCGGCGGGCGGCGCCTTCCGACCTGAAAGCGGAATCTCAACCGCCGCCATCCGCATGGGCGCAGCAGTTTCTTCTCTTCGCGCTGTTCTTTGCCGGATTGATGCTCCTGCACGTGCCGCTTCTGCGCCTTCCTTATTTCTGGGATGAGGCCGGCTACTACGTTCCCGCCGCGCGCGACCTGTTTCTGACTGGCACGTTCATTCCGCAATCGACGCCGTCGAATGCGCATCCTCCGCTGGTGATGGCGTGGCTGGCGCTGGCCTGGCGCGTTGCCGGATACTCCCCGCTGGTCACGCGCACGGCCATGCTGACGCTGTCCGCATTCTCGCTGCTGGGATGGTTTCGACTTTCACGGATCGCCGCCAATTTTCCCGTGGCCTGGGCGACGACCGCGCTGGTCGCACTCTATCCGGTGTACTTCACGCAGAGTTCCATGGCGCAAGTTGATTTGCCGGCCGCCGGATTTACATTTTGGGCTCTCGCCGCGTATTTGGAAGACCGTCCCTGGAAGCAAGCGCTCTGGTTCTCGCTGGCGGCGTTGACGAAAGAAACTGCCATTCTGGCTCCACTGGCGCTATTGGCTTGGGAACTGCTGGGCGATTTCATCCGGACCCGTCTCAATAGAAGCCCGCAGGAAAGCTCGAAAGAAACTCGCTGGAAAGAAGTTCTTCCGCTCGTGGGCAGGCAAACGCGTTGGCTCTATCTCTTGCTTCCCGTCATGCCCTTAGCCGGTTGGTACACCTACCACTACGCGAAGACGGGCTTTCTGCTGGGCAACCCCGAATTCTTTCGTTACAACGTTGCCGCCACCCTCAATCCTCTGCGCATCCCGCTGGCGCTCGCAATGCGGCTCTGGCAACTCTTCGGATATTTCGGTCTTTACCTGCTCACGCTCGCGGCGTTGCTCGCCATGCTTCGGCCGCCGCAAAAAACCAACGCGGGCGTCCGTCCCCGAATTCCGCTCTGGATGCAAGCCGCATTTCTTTCCGTATTGCTCGCCTATCTCGTGTTCATGTCGGCCGTGGGCGGCGCCGTGCTGGCTCGCTACATGTTGCCGGTTGTTCCGCTGGTAATCCTGGCGTTGGTCTCGACTCTCTGGCGGCGCGTGCGGTATTGGAAATTGATTGTGGGCGCGGTTGCGATTGCATTTGTCGCCGGCCTGTTCAGCAATCCGCCCTATGGATTTTCTCTCGAAGATAATCTGGCCTATCGCGACTACATCGTGATGCACGCGGATGCCAGCCGTTTTCTGGCGCTGAGATATCCCGGCCAACGCGTTCTAACCGCGTGGCCCGCTTCGGACGAACTCACCCGACCCTGGCTCGGCTATGTCCATGCCAATGCCAATCAGCCTTTCCGCGTCGTGCGTGTCGAAGATTTCTCCGCCTCCCAAATCGACCTCGCGGCTCGGGCTCGCGAGCGCTTCGACGTGGCCCTGGTCTTCTCCACGAAGTACCAGCCGCCGCATCCGGTCTTTGGTATTGAAAATTGGGAGGCGTGGCGGCGCATCAAGGAGAGATTTTTCGGCTACCATCGCGACCTGCTGCCAGAAGATATCGCCCAACGTCTAGGCGGGACAATTACCTATCGCAAGGAACTCAACGGGCAGTGGGTCGCGGTGATTGCGGTAGAGCGCTGACTGCTTGTGTGGTGACGCGGCTTCGCCCCGTCCAAGCGGAGCAAAATGGCGGCTTCCGGTTCGCGGTCATTTCAGATCGCGGAATTGCTAACTCCACGCATCCTGCAAATTGCCCAATTGATCTACTGCTTCCCTGACAATCTCCCGTGCAATGCCAAAGTGCTGTTCGATGGCGGCAATCAGCTCGTCACGATTTGCCAACTCATGCGTGGTCGATCGGTTTCCTTCCGATTCAACCAGAGTCAAGTTGTGAATGAGGACCGAACGACCCGGATAGAATCGCACCAGCAAGACCGAATTCAGAAACGTTGCGTCGGCAGAGAACGATGCAGCGATCACCTTGCTGAAATCTTCGATCTTCCTGGGCTCCGGCTTCGCCAGGTAGCCGTGACGCAAGACTCCATCCCGATACAGTTCAAGGCGCGAACAGCCATTCGCGTCTTGCGGTTTCAGCACATAACGGTCCCGGCCCAACCGGGTTTCATAATCCACCGCGAGGTCGCGAGGGATTGGCTCCAGCAGCGGGGCGGCGTAACCCGTATCGGCCATGTACTCTCGCTCCTCAATCTTAATCATGTTCAGCGCGTGAACCTGCGGAGTCTTCATGTCCGAAGCGCATAATTTCGCTTCGTATCCCAGGCTGCGAAGCAGCAGGTGAAAATGGTAGTTGTTGGAATAGCAGGTGCCGCCAAAATGGTATTGCTCGATCCCATCGAGATACAGCTGAATTGGCGGCAGGTTTACCAGTCCCAAACGCTTGCGGTAATAAAGCTTGGAAATATTCTCGAACGGAATGCGGGTAAGGTGAGCTGCCACGAGCTCGCGAAGGGCCGCCAGGCTGGGTTCTCGTCGCGCGACTCCCAGAATCGCGAAGTAGCGATCGACGACCTCCTCAGGCAGTGGCGCCAGTGTTCGATCGGTTTGCATGGGCAATGAAATTATCATTCTTTCCAGGCTCGCTCTTTGCAAGGGCAAACTGGTTCTCCGGCAATCGTGTTCACATCCCCATCACGTGGCAGGAGTACGACTTGACCACAACCCACACGCTCTTGCCGGGGCCGAGTTGGAGCGCGTCGCGCGCCCCCAGCGTTAAGTGCACCTCGAACTCCGTGCCGCCGCAATCCACCATCGCCGAGACGGTGACGTCCCTCTGCTCCAGCCGCTGAATCTTTCCCGGCACAACGTTACGAGCGCTCAGCCCATGCGGTTTTTCCGTTGCCAGCAGCAGATCGCCGGCGCGAACGCCCACGCGCAGGCGCGAGCCAACCTCGGCCCGAACTAGCGGTGTCACTAAATCCACGGGACCACTTCCCAAACGGCAGGTCATGCTACCGCGATCCTCGTGCAGCGCCAGCACCGTGGCGTCGAAGATGTTTTCGAATCCCGACAGGTTCGCAACCGTCTCCAG
The DNA here is from genome assembly GCA_049697355.1 of Terriglobales bacterium. GTDB lineage: Bacteria > Acidobacteriota > Terriglobia > Terriglobales > Acidobacteriaceae > Acidiflorens. The sequence goes on along the minus strand of JBAVVP010000129.1, from coordinate 8,736 downwards.
CCGCGGAGCGCGCATCACTTCATGCGGACGTCCTTGTGCCACGATCCTTCCCGCATCCAGCACAATGACCTCATCGCCGAGGGCAAACACTTCCTCGCCATTGTGCGTCACAAAAAGAATCGGAACGCGGTGGTTTTGATTCCACCGCCGCAGATCGCCAACGAGAGACGACTTCGTCGGACGGTCGAGCGCCGCCAGCGGCTCATCGAGCAGCAGAGCGCGTGGTTCGGTCACCAGCGCGCGCGCTAGTGCGACACGTTGCCGCTCGCCTCCGGAGATTTGCGCTGGCCGCCGGTCGCGTAAACCATCGATGCGGAACGCCTCCAGGATCTCGCGGCAGCGCGCATGGCGCTCGGCCGCGCTGAGCGCGCGCAGGCCGTACGCGACGTTCTCGCCGGCGGTCAGGTGGGGAAACAGCGCCAGGTCCTGATGGACATATCCGATGCGCCGTTTCCAGGCGGCGACGTTCCGCTTCTTCTCCGAGTCGTAAAGGTCTTCGCCGCCAACGGCAATGCGCCCGTCGTCGGGATCGCTCAGCCCGGCAATGCAATTCAGCAGCGTCGTTTTCCCCGCGCCCGACGCGCCGAACAGGATTGTGAATCCGGCCCGCGCGCGAAAGTGGACATTCAGGTTGAAGCTGCCCTCGGGATTCGGAAAGCGTTTGCGAATGCGGACTTCGAGTTCGGAAGAGATTGCCTGCGGCGATATCGGTAGCGCGGCTCGTGGCGCGGGAGCAGCCTTCATTTCCATGGACCCACCGCCCATGGCCGCCGGTTCAATCCATACACGACCGATAGCAGGACGAAAGAGACGACAAGCAGCACCAGCGCCGTCTGGTTCGCGCTGGAATAATTCGCCATCTGCACCTGATCGTAAATATCAATCGAGATGGTGCGCGTCACGCCCGGAATATTGCCTCCGACCATCAGCACCACGCCAAACTCGCCCAGCGTGTGAGCGAAGCTGAGCGCGAATCCCGTGACCAGCCCCGCTTTCGAGAGCGGAAGCACGATACGGCGAAAGGTCTGCACCGGAGAATGGCCAAGCGAAGCCGAGGCGCGAAGCAGCTTGGAATCGACCGCGCCGAATGATGCAGCGAACGGTTGTACGGCGAACGGCAGACTGTATAACAAAGACCCGATCACCAGCCCTTCGAAAGTGAAGGCCAGGGTATGGCCGGTAAGCGACTCCCACCAGCGGCCGAGCGGACTCCGGGAACCAAGCGCCACCAGCACATAAAAACCGAGCACGGTGGGCGGCAAGACGATCGGAAGCGCAACCGCCGCTTCAACCAGAAATTTCCAGCGCCAGCGCGAGTGGGTGAGCCAGTAGGCGATGGGGATTCCGATGGCCACCAGCAGCGTCGAAACGATGGCCGCCAGACGCACCGTCAACCAGAACGCCTCCCAGTTCATTTCAATCCCTCTCCAACACATTTCGTCGATTGTCTTTGGCAGATCAAAAGCGAACCGCCCAAGAATCCAGCCCCGGAGGGGCGACCGAATTTAGCCCAGCGCTTCAGCGCTGGGAAAAGTGGATCGCACGATTCAAGTCCCGGAGGGACGGCCGAGTCCTCACCCATACTCTCGGCCGCGTCTCGATTCCTGTGCCGTTTCAATGCGCCTCCACCGGCACGCTGAACCCGTAACTGCCGAGCAGGGAAGTGGCCTCAGGGCTGCGCAAGAACTCCAGAAATGTGCGGGCCGCGTTCTGCTGCTTTGATCGCGAGAGCACGACGGCCGCCTGGTTCAGCGTGGGATAGGCATCGAGTGGAACCGTCCAGTAACGGCCTTTGTCTTTCATCGCGGGAGCGAGTGCATGAGACAGCGCGATCAACCCCGCCTGAGCATTGCCCGACTCGACGAATTGGGCCGCCTGCGAGACGTTTTCTCCCAGGACAAGGCGGCTGGAAACCTGATCGTACATTCCAAAATGCCGCAGCGCCGCCTCCGCGGCGCGCCCGTATGGCGCGTGCGCGGGATTCGCAATCGCAATCTTCTTGACCGAGGGATCGAGCAACGCCTTCATGCCCAGCTTTGACAAGTCCAGTGGCGAATCGGCGGGTATCCACAGTACCAACCGGCCGACGGCATAGCGGTATAGCGTATCTTTGGCCGCGAGTTCCTCGGCGACCAACTGTCGAGGATAGTCTTCGTCGGCGGAGAAGAAGACGTCGAACGGGGCGCCGTTACGTATCTGATTGGCCAAATTGCCGGACGAGCCGAATGAGAACTTCACCGTTTGCCCGGTCTTTTTCGTGTAGGCGGCGACGAGTTGCGGAAGCGCGGCATTCATATCGGCCGCCGCACCCACGACGATTTCTTGGGCAGTCGCGAAATTTCCTGCGCACAGGAGTAGCAGCGCCAGCAATTTACTCATCGCAGAGATTTAGGCCTTCCAACGCCCAGCCCCTAAAGGGGCATCGGATTTCGAAACTTACGGCATCGCTAAAGCGATGCCCTGATACGCATCTTGCTTTCGCTTGCAGCCGACGAGTTCGTGTTTACACCAGTTTCGTCTTCGACAACGGCAACTCGCGCACCCGCTTGCCCGTGGCCGCAAACACCGCGTTGCACAGCGCGGGCGCAAAAGGCGGCACGCCGGGTTCGCCCACTCCGGCCGGCGGCGCTTCGCTCTCCACGATGTGCACCTCGACGTGCCGTGGCGCGCGGTTCATGCGCGCGATCGGGTAGTTGTTGAAGTTGCTCTGGTGCACGGCGCCATCGGTTGCCGTGATCTCGCCGAACAAAGCCAAACTCGCGGCAAACACCGCGGCACCTTCGAACTGATAGCGCACATTGTCGGGGCTGACTACCGTCCCCGCATCGACCGCCGTCCACACATTCGGGATATGGATCTGCCCCCGGCTGTCGACTTCGACCTCAACCACGGTCGCAACATAGGTCAGAAAGCTCCGGTGCGCGGCGATGCCCAGCCCGCTCCCTTTACCCAGGGCAGCCGATCGCTTGCCCCAGCCCGATTTCTCAGCCGCAATTTCGATCACGCGCTTCAGTCGTGCCGTGTCGTATGGAAATTGATCCAGCGAAGCGCCGTAGTTCTGGTACTTGGTACCCGTGAAATCGATCTTTCGGTCGGGACCAATCAACGCAAGCTGGTATTGCACTGGGTCCTTCTCGGCGGCGTGCGCCAGTTCATCGGCAAACGATTGCACGCCGAAGGCATGAAATATATTGGTTACGCTGCGAATCCATCCGATGCGGACATTAGCCCGCGCCACCCCGCTCTCGGCGCGATGGTTCGGAATATCGAACGGAACGTCAGTCCAGCCGTTGTCGATTTCGTCCTGGCCGGGGTAGAGGACTTCCGTATCGCTCGTGGACGCGCTTCCTTGAAATACCGAACGCTGCAGCCAGGCCAACGGCTTGCCGCCGGGTCCGACCGCGGCCTTCAGGTACATCGCCGCCGAAGGGTGGTAGTAGCAGAAGCGAATGTCATCTTCGCGGCTCCAGACGATCTTCACCGGCTTATGCAACTTCTGCGAAAGCACCGCGGCCTCGGCGACGAAATCCTGAAACGACTTGCGCCCGAAGCCTCCGCCCAGCAGGGTGACATGGCAGATAACGTCTTCCGGCTTGATTCCGAGAAGGTCGGCAAGCGTCTTCCGAAGCTGCTGAGGATCTTGCGTCGGCGCCCAGCAATACGCCTTTCCGTCCCGGACATCGACGACCGCCACGGGCGGCTCCATCGGCGCATGCGCGAGATGGGGAGTGTAGTACTCGGCCTCCAGAATGGTTCCGCCTTTCCCAAAGGCGGCGTCCACGTCACCGATGTTGCGGACCAACTGCCCAGGCTTTTTTGCGGTCTCGGTCGCTTCTTTGCGGAACTGTTCGGAGTTGTACCCCACGTGCGAACCGTTGTCCCATTCCACCTTCAGCTTCCTGCGGCCCTGCAATGCGGCAAAGGTGTTGTCGGCGATGACTGCCACTCCGCCCATGGGCTGGTGGCCATGAGGAGGTTTGAAGGTTTCAATGACAACGGTTTGTTTGACGCCGCGAACTTTGAGCGCATCCGCATCGTCGTGCGATTTGACGCTGGCGCCCAGCACCGCCGGGCGCGCGACGGCGGCGTACACCATTCCCGCAACCGTCTGATCGATTCCATATTGCGCCTTGCCGTTGACCATGTCGGGCACGTCGTAGAGATGGTGATTCTCTTTGCCGATATATCGCCACGCGCTCCGCGGGTTGAGCTTTAATTCTTCCCGGCTGGGTACCGGCTGTTTGGCGGCTGCCTCGGCCAGTTCACCGAAGCCCAGCTTGCGGCCGCTGTGGTGATGCCGAACAAAGTGCGGCTCTCGAGTGTTGCACTCATCGGCCGGCACTCCCCAACGGGCAGCGGCGGCGCGGATCAGCATCAAGCGTCCCGCCGCTCCGGTTTGCCGCATCAAGTCAAAGAAATCGCGGACGGAGTGCGAGGTGTCGGTTTCCTGGTCCCCATACTTTGGATCGCCAAGCGCTTGCTCCACCTTCACCCGGCTCCAGGCGGCGCCGAGTTCATCCGCCAGCACGATCGGAAGTGAGGTCTTGATCCCATTCCCCATCTCGGTGCGGTGCGCAACAATAGTGACCGTGCCGTCGGGCGCAATCGCCATCCACAAACTGGGTTGAAGAGGCGCGGGCGCCGCTTCGCCTTCCGAAGCCCACAGCGGTTCGGGAATCAATCTGGCGCCGAGGATCAATACTCCGGTGGCGAGAGTGCCCTCAAGGAATCCCCGACGGCTGACATTTTCAATGAGCTTCATGCCGTCTCCTTCGCACCCGGATGCTTCGCAGCTTGATGCTTAGCTGCTTGATGAATCGCCGCCCGAATCCGCTGATACGTTCCGCAGCGGCAGAGATTCCCCGACATGGCCGTGTCAATCTCCTGGTCGCTCGGATTCTTGTTCTTCTTAAGCAGCGCAATGGCCTGCATGATCTGGCCGCTTTGACAGTAGCCGCATTGCGGCACCCGAATTTCCATCCACGCCGCCTGCACCGGATGCAGAGGCGCGATGCCTTCGATGGTGGTGATCTCGGAGCCGCCGACCGCCTTCATGGGTGTGCTGCAGGAGCGTACGGCCGCGCCATTCTTGTGCACGGTACATGCGCCGCACAGCGCCATGCCGCATCCGAACTTCGTTCCCGTGAGCCCGGCCACGTCGCGCAGATACCAAAGCAGCGGCATGTCGGGATCGCCGTCAAACGTCTTTTCCTGCCCGTTCACCTTAAAACGGATCATTCGTCCCTCAATCAACTACGGAGGCTGCAAAATTGATTTCCATATCCTAGTCGCAGTGCGCCAAATGTGGAAGAGTTATGACCATCACAAGAAAAGGAAGTTGAAAAAAAAGAGCTGTCATCCTGAGCGGAGCAGAACGGTTCGCGAAGCGAAGCGTTCCGCGGAGTCGAAGGACCCCTACCCATCGTTTGCCTCAGGTGGTTCAAGGTTTCCGTCAGTGTCGTCATATAATCGTCTGTCCTTCTGGGAGGAATTTTGGCCTACGACGATCTGCGGGACTGGATTCAAGCCCTCGACCGCGCCGGAGAACTCCGGCGCATCTGCACGGAAGCGGACCCAATTTTGGAGATTACCGAGATTGCCGATCGGGTCTCGAAGAGTAAAGACAAAGATAAAGACCAGCAGGGAACGGTCGGCGGGAAGGCTCTGCTCTTCGAGAACCTGAAGGGCTATCCCGGCTCGCATCTTCTGATCAACCAGTTCGGTTCCGCCCGCCGCATGAGACTGGCGCTGGAAGTCGATTCTCTGGACGAGATCGCCGACCGCATCCGCGTCTTCATGGACGTGAAGTCGCCGCAAGGCTTTCTCGACAAAGTGAAGATGCTGCCCATGCTAGCCGAAATGGGCAAGTTCTTTCCCAAGGCCGTAGGCACCGGCCCGTGCAAAGAAGTAATCAAGCGCGATCATTTCTCGTTGCTGGATTTTCCCATCCTGCAATGCTGGCCCAAAGATGGCGGACGCTTCATCACCCTGCCCTGCGTGATCACGCGCGATCCGAAAACCGGCAAACGCAACGTAGGCATGTATCGCATGCAGATCTACGACGAGCGCTCTACCGGCATGCACTGGCAGAGGCAGAAGGTAGCCGCCGAACATTACCGAGATCACCTGCGCCAAGCCGCAGCCCAAGATCGTGTGGGGACGGGCGACCTCGCCCGTCCAGCCGGGCGAAGCCCGGCAGTTGCAGCGGTAGACATCATGGCAAGGTCGTCAGGAGGCGCAATGCAAGTCCCCGGCGACCGCCCCTCCGGCAAGATGGAAGTAGCCGTAGCCATCGGCACCGAGCCCGCCCTGACCTTCTCCGCCATCGTCCCCGCCCCGCCCGACGTAGAAGAGTTCATCATCGCCGGATTCCTGCGCCAGAAGCCGGTCGAGCTAGTGAAGTGCGAAACGGTCGATCTGGAAGTCCCGGCCCACGCCGAAATCATCCTGGAAGGGTACGTCAATCTGGACGAGCTCCGCACCGAAGGCCCCTTCGGAGATCACACTGGCTTCTACTCGCTGGAAGATGAATACCCGGTCTTCCACGTCACCTGCGTGACCCACAGAAAAGATGCGATCTACGCGACAACCGTAGTAGGCAAGCCGCCGCAAGAAGACGCCTGGATGGGCAAAGCCGTCGAGCGCATCTTCCTGCCACTGATGAAGCTAACCATCCCCGAGCTAGTGGACATCAATCTGCCCATCGAAGGCGTGTTCCACAACCTGATGCTGGTCTCCATCCGCAAGTCCTATCCCGGACAAGCGCGCAAAGTGATGAACGCCATCTGGTCGCTGGGCCAGGCCATGTTCACGAAATGCATCATCGTAGTCGATGAAGACGTGGACGTGCAGGACATAGCCGACGTCACCTTGAAAGTGCTGAACCACATCGATCCCGAGCGCGACATCCAGTTCACGTTGGGCCCGGTCGATTCGCTCGACCACGCAGCGCGCCTCGCCAACTACGGATCGAAGATGGGCATCGACGCCACGCGCAAGTGGTCGACCGAAGGCTTTGCGCGTCCCTGGCCAGACGAAATCGTGATGGACGCGAAGACCCGGGCGCTGGTCGACAGCAAATGGAAGGCGCTAGCGAAAGAGTTGGGGGTCGAGTAGCCCCGGCATACTCTTTGGTTGGGTGACGATTACTTTGCGGTTGTTACTTTGCAGAAGAGAAAAGCAACTCCACCGGGATGCTGGGACGAATTGTTCTTGGGTATTTCCGATTGCTGTGCGCTGCGACAACGGTCGGCCGGCGGCAATCGAGCGTCTGTGCCTGAAGCGTTTGGCGTCCAGCAAAGCGCACGTCAGCCGTAGCTTCCAGAGACGTCTGAAGCCAAAGGCCGGAAACTTCAGAAAAATCGAGTCGCACATAGACTTTCTTCAGCAACCAAGATGGACTCTTCGCCATTTCTCCCTCGATCCGCCGAATCAGGAACGTACGCTCGTCGACCCATGCGCGGCCCGCGATCAGCTCCTTTTCCTTGCGCTTCGGCGTTAAGCCGACCACATAAAAACTTGTCCCGTTGAGCAGGCTTTCTCCCAGGTTGGAAAACGTGTAGTTATCGCGAGTCAGAAGCGTGGCAGAACGCGACGCAGGGCTGGCCGCAACCATGGCCGATTCGTGATCCAAAATTCGTCGGACTACCTGCTCCCCCCGGCTGCTGCCGCGGCGCTCTTGAATGACGTAGGTCTCGCGGTCCGGGGGACTATACTCTACTTCAGCCACAACGTTGGAGCTAACGTTCGAGCTGTTACCCTCCGACAACTGATATCGTCGAATCACCTGATACGGCACTTGGGGCTTAGCATTCCGCTGCTCCTGTTCCACACGCTGAATCACAGAAGCGAAATCCAACGGCATGCCCGTATTTGTGCCGTTTTGGGCATGTGCAAAGGCGATCATGCAAAGGCCCGCTACTGTTAAACCCAGCATCGGAAGTAGCCTTGGACCTTGCATGTCTCAGGGAAAGAGCACGTCATGGGCCAAGCCTCTCGATCTTTACCTTCAGCCAAGATACGGGACGACGCTACTTTGTGCGTGCAAATTCTTCGGGTTCAATAGAAAATCCGCCCTACAGAAGCCACTGTATAGCCCCCTTGAGCCTCTGCCCAAATTGTGTTCTCATATTCCTATCAACATCAGCGCGGGCCGTGGGGGCTCGCGTGCGCCTCAACCTCAACCCTCAACCTCATCTTCGAGGAACACCATGAGCGGAACATCAGAGGAGAAAATTATGAACAAAGTCCACTACATTCCCAAGGGATTCAATACCGTTACGCCGTACCTGGTCATTAAAGGTGCGGCGAAAGCGATCGACTACTACAAGAACGTTTTCGGAGCGACCGTCGACGTGCGCATGGATGGTCCGGACGGCAAGGTCGGCCACGCTGAGTTGCAGATCGGCGATTCGCGCATCATGCTGGCGGACGAGAATCCACAAATGGGCCATCGCAGCGCGGAAACCATCGGCGCGACTCCGGTGAGCCTGTATGTGTACTTTCCCGACTGCGACAAAGTCGTCGGAAAAGCGGTCGCCGAGGGGGCGAAACTTCAAAGGCCGGTCGAGGACCAGTTCTACGGCGATCGCTCCGGCTTCATCCAGGACCCGTTCGGACATCTCTGGGGTATCGCGACGCACAAGGAAGACGTGTCGCCGCAAGAGCTGCAAGAACGAATGAAGAAAATGACGAAAGCCGCTTAACAAACAGGTCAGAGGTGAGAGGTCAGATTGC
>JBAVVP010000128.1:0-10478 GCA_049697355.1 Terriglobales bacterium | reverse complement strand
CGGAATTTCATGGCTGGAGTATAAGTCGTTACAATAGCTAATAGCTATTGTCATTAGAAATACAACATCTATAAGACAATACAGTTCTTGACTTAGCAGTATTTCAGCCATACTATGACCTGATAATATGTCTGATACTGCACCTATTTTGAGAAGAAAGGTTGTTGGCAATGATAGAAGCACACACCTTGGAAAGCGACGAAAGGGGCTTCGGGGAGTTTCGCCGGAAGGTACGCTCGGCGGAACTACTCTCGGCAGCCATGCAGCGGTTGCTGCTGGCTATTCACTTCAGCGGGCGTTTGAGCGTCATTGTACAGAACGGGCAGGTGCTAAAGTCCGGCTACGAGGAGGGTTACTTCCGGCAACCGGAGCCGGGGGGTAACCTCAGGCTGCAGTAACTGCTTCCTTGTTAATTAAATAGCAAGACAGGTCATCGTAAGAGAAACGAGCCCTGGACCGAGAAATCGGTACCAGGGCTTTTCTAGTTTGATTTTCATTTCATACAGAGAGGCAATCATGAACTTCATGGGCAGGATGGAAGGGCAGGAAATCCAAGTCGAGCTGAAGTATTGCGAGCGGTGCGGCGGATTGTGGCTGCGTCCGCGGGGAGCAGACGGGGTGTATTGCGCCAGTTGCCGGGTGCGATTGGCGGCAATGCCGGACCCCGAGGAAGCACCACCCTGCGAGGCGCGCCGGCGCCGCGTGGCGCGCGTACAGGGAACGGGCGTGGCAACGGAAGTGGTTCAGAACCACGGACGGATCGAGTATCTGGAGGGTGTGGCAGCGATGGAGGTGTGGGCATGACCGGCACACAAACGACCATCGCACAAGCCTGGAGTCTGATGGGGCAGGCGGATTTGCCGCCATCGGTGGTGTTTAGCGAAACGGAGATGGACCTGTGGCCCTACCGCAGGCGAACGGTTGCGCTATTGCGGCGGTATGCGCGGGCTTCGGTTGAGGTGGGGAGGCTGCCGTCGTTGCTGGGGCGGGAGTTCTTCCGGACGCGGGTCACGTCGTACACGATGAGGAACTTTGAGGACGTCGTGATTTTTGTGACCGACATGGAGCAGGCGATTGAGAAGCTGACCGCAATCGAGAAGAAGATACTGGCTATGAATATCCTGGAGGAATACAGCACGGACGAGGTAGCGCGCCTGCTCGGTTGCACCCCTAGAAACGTCCGGCGGCTCCTGCAGGATGCGCTCGACCAGCTCTCGCGGATCCTGCTCGCGGGTGGTTTGATGGAGGAAATGGGGTCGGTTGGGAACCTTCCAAAAACTTGTCAAGGGGGTCAGAACCACAATTTCGATGCAAGTGATTCAAAGGAAGGGGAAAATAAATTCCAAAACTATGTCCGTTTACCCCCTGTGATTTGATATCCTAAACTTAAGAGTCGAACAAACAGTAAGAACTCTGAAGGGCGCGACGCAAATCGCGCCCTTTTTCTATTTAGCCTATAGCGTGTTTCAAAAATGCCTTTCAGGTCGGACAGCGTATCCCTCAGGGGCTAAAGCGCGCATTTCTGTTGGCCCATGGCGGCACGGCTAAAGCCGTGCCCTACCCAAGACCTATTTTTGAAACACGCTCTAAGGCTGAGAAGCTCAAAGGCGCAGCAACTGCTTGCGGAGCTGCAGAGATTAGCCGCGGAGGCTATAGCGTGTTTCAAAAATGCCTTTCAGGTCGGACAGCGTATCCCTCAGGGGCTAAAGCCCGCATTTCTGTTGGCCCATGGCGGCACGGCTGAAGCCGTGCCCTACCCAAGACCTATCTTTGAAACACGCTCTAAGAAGCGGGAGGTAGCTTAGAATCAGAATCATTGTAAGACGCAGAATCAGGATTGCCTCTAGAAAGCGACCGGAACGCAGCATGGACATCACCTGGGTGACGGAACGAGTTGCGCTGGGCGGCGGGATCTGGAACGCGCGGAACATGGAAGAACTGGCGCAAGGCGGTGTGACGCACGTGCTCAACATGCAGATCGAATTCGACGACCGGCCGCTGGCAGAGCCGCACGGGATCCGCGTGCTGTGGAATCCGACCGACGACGATTTTTTGCCGAAGCCCCCGGAACTGCTGAAACGCGGCGTGGATTTCGCTTTGGAAGCGCTGGACAATCCGGGGGCGCGGCTGTATGTGCATTGCGCTGCCGGGGTGCACCGGGCCCCGATGATGACGCTGGCGGTGTTGTGTGCGATGGAGTGGAAAATGGAAGCGGCTATGGCGCTGATCGAAACGCGAAGACCGGCGGCCGACTTCGCGGACGTGTATGTCGAGAGCGTGCGGCGGTTTCTGGATTCGCGGGTGGACGGCGGGGCGCGGGTTTCAAGTTAGCAGCCGGCGGTGAAAGCGGGCCGGGGTCCCGAACCGAAGAGGTCGCTGGTTGAACGCCTGGGCATTTCATTGGGGAGTATCGGTTACGTAGGGGTCCTTCGACTCCGCAGGGACTTCACTTCGTGAAGTCCCTGCTGCGCTCAGGATGACAAAATGAGCTGAATGACAGATTGAGCTGGGAGATAGTGTGGGTAAGGGGAGCCGCTCAACCGAGCGGCTTTCCTATTGGCTGGAAGCGGGGTTGAGTACGCTCACGAGGAGAGAACAAGATATGCCCAGATCGTTCGCGGTGAACCAGCAGCGTTTCCGAATGGCGGCGGAGGTGGTGATTTCCCTCCTGCTGGCGTTGATGACGGCGTTGACGTTGTCGACCACGTTGCAGGCGCAGGGGCCAGCACTTACGACGATCAGCGACACCGTGTATCGAGCGGACGGAACGGCCGCATCGGGCACCGTGCTGATTTCCTGGCCGTCGTTCCAGACGGTGGAGGGAGACGCGGTAGCTGCGGGCAACCTGGCGGTGACGATCGGACCGGGAGGAGCGTTTAGCGCGCAACTGGTTCCGAACGTGGGCACATCTCCGGCGGGAACTTACTACGTTGTGGTCTTCCAGTTGGATGATGGAACGGTTCGTACGGAGTATTGGGCGGTTCCGGCGACATCGCCGACTACGATCGCCGCGGTGCTGACGACCCCAGGCACGGGGCTGGGAAACCTTGCCGTGACGCGGGAGTACGTGAACGAGGCGGTGGCAAACCGAGCGCTCGACACTGCGGTGGTGCACCTGGCGGGGACGGAGACGATTACGGGTACGAAGCAGTTTGCAGTGCCTCCGGCGCTCCCGTCGCCCGCCGGCGTCAATGACGCTGCGAACAAGGGTTATGTAGATGCGGCGGTGGCGACCGTTGGGTCGGGAGCGTACGTCGCCAAGGCCGGTGACACTATGACAGGTCCACTGACCCTGCCGGCGGACCCAGCAGCGCCCAATCAGGCCGCAGACCGGCATTATGTAGACAGCGGGCTCGCCGTGAAAGCGGACCTGGTAAATGCGACCGTCCCAACCGGCGAGTTAGGAGCGGGCATTGCCAATGCAACTACTTGTTTAAACGGTAACTCCACGTGGGGAGCTTGCGGCGGCGGCGCACCGGCAGGGATTACTTACGCCACTACGGCGCTGAATTGGACACAGACTATTTCCAGTTCATTAACCGGCGGATCGCAAGCAACAGTTACGCTTACTCCCTGTCCGGTTGGGATTGATACTACGAGCGGGGCCGGGTACCAGGTATTCATATCTGGCGGAGGAAACAGCGAGGCGGTGAGCGTAGTTACCGCAGCCGGTGGATGCACGTCGGGAGCGGCGTCGGGGACGATTACGTTTACTCCGTTTCGTTCCTACGGGGCTGGATACACAATCGGTTCGGCCTCTTCTGGCATTCAAGAAACGATCAATGCCGCCTGCGGGACGATGACGACGACTCACCCGAATGGCCAGTGCAACGTAACCATTCCGGCGAACGGTGGTCCTAACAATCTATCCGGGCCGACGTCCGACCATCCGCTGAACAATTATCTGGTGTACGGAACGATTTACTTTCATGCCGGTCAATCCGTCCTGACCGGCTACGGCGTATCGCTGAACTGTTTGGAACGAGGGCCATGCTTGCAGCTCGGCGACTTGCTGAATGCGAACCACTACACCGACATGACCGTGGAGGGCCTTCATTTCCGCACGCCCGTGGTGTCGACTGGGGATCCAGCTTATGCGGGGTCCGCAATTGCCAGTACTGCGGTCGCTAATTCGGTGGCCACGATCACTACTGCTTCCGCGCACGGACTTCGTCCCGGCGACATGGTTGTACAGCTTTTCACCGACAACGCTTCGTACTGGGGCGATGCGGTCGTAACGAGCGTTCCGAACACCACAACCTATACCTACGCGCACACCAGCAATGGGACCATCGCATTGCAGACTACCCCCGGTGTGACCGCGCTCGCCTATGAAGCGGTGCTCGACAATGCCAATAGCAGCCATTTCATTGACGTATCGGAGGATGCGTACTATGGCGAGTCGCGGCGTTTCAACAACTTCTTCGACTTGTGGGACGATGAGAACGCAGTCATCGAGCACTTCGATAACAACGCGATCGCACTGAACGGAAATGCGAACTGGAACGGATCGTTCGTGTTCTCGGGCGGTGGTAACAACATCGGAGTCACAATGGCACCGGTGATTACGATCCGCGATTCCAATTTCACAGCGAACGGTTCGAGTTGCGTGACCGACTACAACTCGAATGGGCTCTACTTCGAGAACAGCGTCTGTCAGGCCTCCGGCCTTTGGGCCGTCTACTCATCGAATTCAACCGGGAACTATCAAGGGGCGTTTCTTAAGAACCTCTACACGGAAGGCACGCTGGCACAGAACCCGACGAACCGAACTCCGTTTGGAGGTTTGGGAATTTCCGGACTGATCGCTGGCGCCTCAACGTCTGCGGCTAACTTTCAAGTTGTTACGGGTGGCGGGACTGGGTTGACCGGACTTTTCCCGGCCGGCGGCACAGGCGCGACCAAGTACACCTACTACATCGTCGCCGTCGGCAGTGGTGCTCGTACCAACCCCATGCGAATCCTGGACTGGGTTTCCACGGGAAGCGATTCCATTCCAGTCAACTGGCCGCGAGTGCCAGGAGCAGTCACCTACGACGTGCTCCGCATGACTACCCCCGTGGCCGCCGGAGATCAATACCCTTCTATCGGCAACTGTACAGGAGGATCTGGGGGAACTTGCGGCTCCGTGGCTACCGGACTCGCGCAGGCTTCCGCTTGCACGGTAAATAACGGCCTGATCTGCACCTATACGGACACTGGCTCATCTTCCACTTCGGCCTACAGCATCACCCAGGGCGGTGGAATGAACGTTACCTTTTGGCCCGGGGCGATCGTCACTGCCGGAAAGACCATTTTGACCGACCGGGAACCAAAGAACCTAGTAGCCGCAGGATCGGGATTGGGTTTGCCGGCGCTGATCTCCGACCTTTGCGAAGGTGGGGTTTCAACCTCGTCTAATGGCTACGAACTATGCTTGAATAACATCTCGTTTCCCGGCGTGCTCGGCGTTACCAACGGCATGGCTACGCCGCTGTTTGATGGCGTGCAGCAAAACCTAGTAAAAGGGCGGTTGAACTTCTTTACGCCGCAAGGTTACCTAGTCAGTTCCCACCATTTCATCACGCTGCTTGATTCCCAACCCAGCTTGACGCAATCAACGATAGGATACCGCCCGCTGGCCAGCGCAAGCGATACCTGGATTGGGACAGATATTGGGGTAAACAAGGCCATCACTTTGGGACAACTCAGCTTCGGCGCTCCGGTCGCTATCAGCAATTACATCAACAATACCGGGGACGGTGCGAGTTGGCTGGAGCGGTTGACATCTTCGTTGAAGGAATTCAACGTCAACGTGAAGTTCGACCAGAGCGTTACGCTTGCCGGGCTGTCGAATGGATGCCTGAATGTTGCGTCCGGGGTGATTGCATCCACTGGAAGTGCTTGCGGATCGGGCGGCACAGGGGCGGTTAACTCGGTGTTTGGGCGCTCGGGAGTGGTTGTCGCGGCCAGCGGCGACTACACGGTATCTCAAGTAACAGGGGCGGCGGTGGATGCTTCGGTGGTGCATAACACGGGCGCAGAAACGATTGCGGGGGCAAAGACTTTTACGAACGACGTCACAATGAGGGGAAACTTAGTATTACCTCAGGGGAATGCCTATGTGCCTGCCAGCGGCGGTATTGGACTGGATACCACGGCTGGGTTGCCGGTGGTGAACGTCGGCGGCACGACACACCAGGTTGCTTTTACCAGTTCGAATATCAGCGGGCAGGCGGGGACGGCACTTGCTCTGGCGGCCGTTCCGACGCAGTGCAGCGGATCGTTTGCGACGGGCATTGGCGCGAATGGGAATGCGAATTGCACGACACCGAATGTGATCCAGTTGTCTGAAACTACGCAGCCCGCTGGGATTCCTAACTGGGGCGTGTTCTGGTTTGACTCCGCGACGCATACTCCGCGAGTTCTGGAGAACAATGGACAAGTTACCCAATTGGGGCTGACCAACCTGTTTAACTCCGACCCGGGCGGCGATCCTGCGGACAATCTTGAGGAGCGCAATGGAAGCACGGCGCAGAACCTGCGGGTGTATTCCAGCTACACCGACAATACGACGTGGCAGCGGGCCTCTTTGGGCTATGACGCGGCGGATGGCGGATGGTCGGTGGTGCGCAGCGAGAATGCGAATTCCGGGTCCGCGGCGGGATTGGGGCTGTGGGTGGGAAGCGGGAAACGGTGGGTTGTCGATGGGACATACAATTTCAAGCCCTGGGTGGACAACGCTTACAACCTGGGCAGCGACACGGGGAACGCCCCCAAGAGCGTGTTCGCGAAGACCTCATTCAACATGTACAGCCTGGGCCGGCAGGATTTTGAGTTTGCCAATGACGGCACGAACGGTACGACGCTCAACCAGCTGGCGATCTACAACAGCGGGGGCACGGGGGTTCAAACCGCGGCGACTTCGAGCACGGATGGCGTGTTGGGCGTGGTCAGCGGCGGCGCCGGCACATCGAACAAGGCGGTGATCACGTGGGCCGGGCTGGCGGGATGTAACTTCGACGCTGCTAACCCGATCGCGGGAGATTATGTAGTTGCCAGCACCACGCAAGCTGGGAAGTGCCACGACACCGGATCCAGGACTCGTCCGACTGGGGTGGAGACGATCGGATGGGTTGAGAACGGCGGCGTGCGAGTAAGCCTCGCGCCTCCGAGCGGGAGCGGCGGCGGGGCGGTCGGCTCGGTATTTGGCCGCACCGGCGCAGTTACGGCGGCGACTGGCGACTATTCGGTGTCGCAAGTTACAGGGTCCGCGGCAGACTCTGCCGTGGTTCATCTGGCGGGCGCTGAGACAGTTAGTGGGAGTAAGACATTCTCGAGCGACACGACTTTCAACGGGAATCTGAACGTGGCGGGGACTATCAACCAGACGGGCAGCGGGCCAACGCAGTGGTCGGGGAAGACATGGACGGGAACAACAGTGACCGTGCCGAGCGGGATGGATTTTTCGCTGGGGATTGGGTCAGACAACGCGTTCAAGTGCCAGTTGACGAGCGGCGCGTCGTGTATGCCTGCGAACGCAGTTACAAGCGTATTCGGGAGAACGGGCGCGGTCGTCGCCGGCAGCGGCGATTACTCGGTTGCGCAGATTACGGGAGCCGCGGCGCTGGCGTCGCCGGCTTTCACGGGATCGCCGACGGCGCCGACCCCGGGCGCGGGCGATAACTCCACTAAGCTGGCGACGACGGCCTATGTGGATCGAGCAATCCTCACCAGCCTGAATGTTGGAAGCCCCACGGCGCTCAACGCCGGAGTTGCGCCGGTGCAGAACAAAGCCCTGATGTGGGGTATCTGGCTAAATTACACGGTGACCACGACGAAGGTGAGCTACTACTGCAGTGGCGACAACACCGGGAACAGCTATGATATGGGGCTTTACAATTCGTCCGGGACTCTGGTGATCCATACGGGGGCTGTCGCCGGGAGCAGTTGGTGCCCATCGAATAGCGGACACACGACTAACTGGACTGCGGCGACCACCTTGACGCCGGGACGCTACTATCTCGCTTATACGACGAACTGCTCGGGCAGTTGCGCCAGTGTGAGCAGTGCATCGGGCAACATGTTTACATACTACAAAGGCGAAACTGGTTTCGGCACAACGAGCGGCGGCGCTTTGAACAGTTCCATTACACCGCCATCGGATGCGTATTCCGGATCGGCAACCGTACCCGCGTTGGAATTCCATTGAGATGCTTGCCGGCGACTAAGGCATATCACGACAGGTCTTAATCACAATGATCAAATATGCGTTGCTGCTTCTTTTTATGGGGGCGCCGGTGGCGTGCGCCTCGGATTATTACGTGGATTGTTTCTACGGCTCGAATGGGAATGCGGGCAACAGTCCGCAACAGGCTTGGCGCTCCCTGCTGCAAGTTGGGATCTCAAGCTTTCAGCCGGGTGACACGATCAACCTGAAGCGGGACTGTACCTGGAACGAAACGTTAACTCCGCCCTCGAGTGGAAATAGTAGCTCGTTGATCAAGATCGACAGCTATGGTAATGGTCAGCCGCCGCACTTGACAGGCTCTCTGCCAATCGCGGCGCGGTGGTGGACCCAGGTGGGAAGCACGAACGTGTGGTCGGCGACGCTGTATTCGACCGCGAGTGAACAGGAGAATGTGGTGCAGTGCGGGATTCGGGGCTTCTATTGCCTTACACAGCCACCATCGCGGTTGCAGTATGTACGGTTTGGGACGGTGTGGGGGACGGGGCTGGCGAGCCAGGCGGCACTTAGCCAGGATCGGGATTTCTGGTACGACTCGGCGAATTTCGTTTTGTATGTGTACAGCGCGGGCGGCAATCCGGCGATGCATTACTCGGCAGTTACTCCCATCGTGCTTAGCGGGGAGAGCGTGCTGAATGTGAACGGCATCTCGTGGCTGGAGATCCAACACCTGCAAATTGACTGGTTCGACAGCTATGGAGTGCAGGTCCAGGGCGTGAGCGATCATCTTTGGCTGGCGAACCTGGCGGCGAACAGCGAGGTGGAAAATGGCACGGTGCCGCTGGGGTTTTATGTGCATCCCACTGGCACGCCAGTTGATATCCACCTTTATAACACGGATGCAAACATGAACTATGTTGGCTACCACTTTGATGCGGGAGGTGGCGGGCAGGAATGCCCGCCCCACACGTGCTTTGAGATCAAGAACTGCCGCGCCTACGGGAATCGTGCATATGGGATCGTGGATAACGTGCAGGGAGCGGTGAGTTATGACTACTGCCAGCCGGGACGGATGAAGCTGGCGGAAGACCGGCTGGCCGCGTTGGAGAAAAACGATCTCCGGCGAACTGTTTATGACCGGATCGTAATTGCCGGAATCACGTTTGCGATCACGTTCGCGATCAGCATGATCATCGCGTGGCGGTCGTTTCTGTGGGCGAAATAGAGCAACTGGACTCGCTTCGCTCGGCGGGGCGGACGAATGCGGCCGCCCCTACGCAGACCAGCTAGCCGACTTCTTCCGTCCACGTCTCGAGGGCCTTCTTTACGAGCGCCATGAACTGGTCGGCAAGGGCGCCGTCGACAATGCGATGGTCGTAACCCAGCGTGAGGTGAACCACGGACCGGATGGCGATGGAGTCGGTGCCGTCTTTGTCCGTGATGACCATCGGCTGCTTGGTGATGCCGCCGACGCCCAGGATGGCGACGTTCGGCTGGTTGATGATGGGCAAGCCGAAGACGGCGCCAAACTGGCCGGGGTTGGTGATGGTGAAGGTCGAACCTTCGACGTCCGCCGGCATCAGTTTCTTGGAACGAGCGCGCTCGCCGAGGTCGGTGATGCCGCGTTGCAATCCGAGGAAGTTGAGTTCATCGGCGCTCTTGAGAACGGGGACGATGAGTCCCCAATCGAGGGCAACGGCGATGCCAGCGTTGACGTGTTTGTGGTAGCGGACGCTGTCGCCTTCGAGCGAACTGTTGACCGTCGGAAATTGCTGAAGGGCGATGATGGCAGCGCGCACAAAAAACGGCATGAAGGTAAGCCGCGTACCGTAGCGCTGCTCGAAACCGCTTTTGAGCTTGTTGCGCAAATTGACGATGCGGGTCAAATCCACTTCGAACATGCAATGCACGTGAGCGCTGGTGCGGCGCGATTCGATCATGCGCTGTGCGATGATCTTGCGCATTTGGGACATGGGGACTAATTCGCCGGGAATGGCGGTGGGGGCGGTGCGAGTGGGCTGCGAAGGAGCAGGCTCGGCTGGACGGGCAGGAATGCCCGTCCCCACACGGTGCTCGACGAAATCGAGGACGTCCTGCTTGGTCACGCGGCCGCCGGTGCCGGTGCCACTCACTTTTGCAAGATCCACATTGTGCTCGCGGGCGAGTTTGCGGACGAGCGGGGAAGAGCGAACGTCGGAATCTTCTTCGACGTCGGGTGCGGTGGCGGCGGGCACGGGCGGCGGGGCTGAAACTTCTTTCTTTGCGGAGGCGGTAGCGGCAGGGGACGCGGGCGAGGGCGCCCGCGCCACAC
>JBAVVP010000127.1:0-2913 GCA_049697355.1 Terriglobales bacterium | reverse complement strand
TCTTCGCTTCATCGAGGCCTACGGATTGTGGTACGTCCGTCCCTGGGCGGAGTGGATGGCGATTGCCTCGGGCGCCATCTACATTCCGTTTGAGGGGGCCGATCTGTTGCGCCATCCAACCTGGTTTCGGTTGTTGATTATCGTGGTCAACGTCGGGATCGTGCTCTACATGCTGATGCTGCGGATGGAAGCGGCAAAGAAGCGCCACGCGGCGCAGCACGCACCGGGATCCGGATAGTGAAAGGTTGCGGAGCTTCGCTCCGCAGGACAGCCGGGGGCGGCTGTCCCTACGCGGGCGCTTACTGGTTCAGCGAGCAACTGCAATCCGCCGGCGGGACGTGCGCTTTCAGAAAGTCGGCCACGCGCTTGTACGCGTCAATCTGGTTTTCGACTTTCGCGAAGCCGTGGCCTTCGTTTTCGAAGACCTTGTATTCGGCCACGCCGCCGCGCTTCTTGACCGCGTCCACCACCTGCTGCGCTTCTTCCTTCGGGCAGCGGGGATCGTTGCCTCCCGCGAGCAGATACAGCGGCGCCTTGATCTTGTCCACGAAGTTGATGGGCGAACGATCTTCGTACAGCGCCTTGTTCTGCTCGAGATCACCCATGGTCGCGAGGTCGCTCTGTTGCAGCACGGGGTCTTCGTTCTGGATCTCGGTGAACCAGTTGACAAACGGCACGATGGGAACGCCCGCTGCCCACATCTCCGGAGCCTTGGTGACGCCCATCATCGTCATGTAGCCACCATAGCTGCCGCCCATCAGAATGAGTTTTTTGGGATCGACGTAACCGGTCTGCTTGATCCAGTCGGCGGCGGCAAGCACATCCTGCAAATCGCCGCCGCCCATGTCGAAAAGATTCGCGTGCTGGAATTCTTTTCCGTACCCCGTCGATCCGCGATAGTTGGGCGCGATCACGATGTAGCCCTGGTTGGCCATGTACTGCACGAAGCGATTGAAGGTATTCATCGTCTGCGCCGTGGGGCCGCCGTGAACGTAGACAATCGCGGGATGCTCGCCATTGCGCGGCAGGTTGTAGGGCACATAGACGAACGCGGAGATGGTCCACTTACCATCCTTGCTGGGATAGTGGACGAGGTGCGGTTCGACCATGTCGTCGGGGCGCACGCCGCCGACGAGCGAATGCGTAAGTTGATGCGATGGACCGTTTGGCGATGGCTCGTGTGGCGCGGGCATTCCTGCCCGCGTGCCGTTGACCTTCGCTGCCCCATCAGGAGCAACGTCATAGACCCATAAGTCGCCCGGAGCCGTCGGGCCTGTATGGTAATAAAGCAGCCGCGAACTATCGCGGGTAAAGGGCGATGCGCCACCGGCGGAGTAGTTCACGCCCTTGGGCAAGGGAAGGGCGCGCGCTTTTCCGGTGGCCAGGTCATACAGGTAGATGTCGATGTTACCATCGACGTTCGCCGTGTAAGTCAGAAACCTGCCATCGGGAGAAAACGCCTCGCCTGAAATTTCCCATCGATCTTGCGTAATCCAGCGGATCTTCTTGCTCGCGATGTCGAACAATCCGGCGTTGTCGTAGCCGTTGCCGCTGTTGGAGGTAATCAGAACGCTCTTGCCGTCGGGCGCCACGCTGTTGGCCGAGTAGCGGCGTTCACCCTCGTGCGGCGTCAGCAGCGTGCTTTGGGCGCTCGCGGCGTCGACGACAAACACATTCGAGTCGGTCCCCTTCGATTGTTCCTGGGTGTAGACGATGAACTTGCCATCCGCCGACCAGATGGGCGCGACGTTCATGCGGTCTTTGGCAGTGCCGGTGGTCAGGTGCTGCACTTCGCGCATCACCGTATCGTAAACGTCAATCTCGAACACTGACGACGTCTTGGGCTTGACCATATACGCGAGGTAGCGGCCATCGGGCGACCAGGTTGGATGTTCCTCGGCGATCTCGCGGGTGTTGGTCAGATTGACGACTTGCCCGGTCTTCGGCGACACGAGAAAAATATCCCACTGCTCGTCGCCGTCGTAATCGGACATATAGGCGATCCACTTGCCGTCCGGCGACCACGCCGGGCTGGTCTGGCGCTGATCGCTTACCGTGAGTTGCGTCGGCCATCCCCCTTCGGAGGGCACGAGCCAAAGATTATTGCGACCGCTCATGTTGCTGACGAAGGCGACCGTCTTGCCATCCGGCGACCAGGTCGAACCGCCCACCTGGCGCGTCATGTAAAGCTTTTCGATGGTGAGATTCTTCTCCACCCGGGCATCGGGTTTGGAGGCGATCTGCTTGGGGTCGGTGACGGCCTGGGGTGCAGGCAGGGTCTGGGATGCCGCGGGGATGCTCATCGTCGTTAGTAAGACCATAACAAACAGGCTAGGAATGCGCATGACGCCTCAAATTGGATTCTTGATTAGAGGAAGTTTAGCAGCGTCGCTCGGGAGCAAGCGGATGAAAAACCCGGAAGGTGGCGAGAGCTACGATCGAACCGCATGAGCCATTGGGGCGAAGCATGGTTGTACCAGCTCCTTTCAGACACGGACGCCTGCGCCGGACGCAACCCGCTCAGTTGAGTTCTACTTCGACTCCGCCAACCCAGCGGGCGGCAAGGTTGTAGAGGAGTGCGCTGATTGCGGTCAAGATCCCGCCGATGGCCCCATACACGATGGGGCAAACGATCACGGCGAAAATGCCAATGGCAGGCGCAAAGGGGATGTGCGCATGGGGAGCGAAAGGGACTCCGGCGAGCGCGATCAAACTGCAGAAGATGCCGGCGATCAAGCCCAGGACGGCGTAGGAAACAAGGCCAACCTTGAATGCGGAAGCTGGAGCAACACGCTTGAGGACAGCCATACGCGGACCTCCTCCGGCCAATGGCCGGTGCTATTGTCAGGACGAGAATGGCGGGAAAAAGGATACAGGGGCCCGATACTACTCGACGGTTACCTGGTAGTCGCG
>JBAVVP010000126.1:0-2768 GCA_049697355.1 Terriglobales bacterium | reverse complement strand
GGGGAGCTTCGCTGCTATGGCGATCTGGAACGCCTCGCTCAGCCCAAGATCTTCTCCGCCTGGCTTCGCCTACTGTTCCGCCATGACTGGGTGGTCTATTGCAAACCGCCTTTCGGTGGTCCCGAACATGCCCTGCGTTATCTCGGCGCTTACACCCATCGCGTCGCCATCTCCAATCACCGGCTCGTCTCCCTGGCAGATGGCCAAGTCACGTTTCGCTGGCGGGATTCGGCTCACAAAAACAAAAAGCGTCTCATGACGCTTTCGATTGAGAAGTTCCTACAACGCTTCCTCCTGCATCTGCTTCCCCGCGGCTTTGTTCGCATTCGCAACTTCGGCTTTTTGGCCAACCGCCGACGCGCTCTATTACTACCCCTCTGTGCTCACTTACTGCACTCCGTGCAAGAATCCAACCCCGACAATCCGCCAGCTCCGCGCCCTATGCCCGCTCTCACTTCCTGGATCTGTCCCATATGCGGTGGAGCAATGCATGTGATCGAGAGGTTTTCTGCTGCACAAATCCAACTCCGCGCTCCGCCGCCTCTCTGCGAGTATGCAGCATGAAACCAGATCCCCAACCTCGATCTATCCCCGTGCTTCGACACGCACGCCACTTCTGCGTCGCGCCAGCCTCTTCTCAAGTCTTTTCTCTCACCGCGAGAGCCGTTCCCCTCTCGCTCCTCACACAACAACCGACGCCATCTCGTATCCAACTACTGCTTCGTGCTACGACACCGGCTCGCCACACCTCTCGTCTCAACCCCGCGCCTATCAAATCCCATAGCTAGGGGCTTCCTTCAAGTCGCTGTATCGAAAGCGCCCGCACACACCAATGTCATTCATGCTTCCTCGCAGGGGCGCTTCCGATACAGCCCTAGGACTTCGGGACAGCGAGATGCTCATTAGAGACCGTGTTGAAACGGCGGAAGGCCATTGGGTTCTTATCTTCAAGAGAGCGTCAATTGGCATAGCACGTCTGCGCGCGTCTAATGCCAGATCGTCATCCGTCTCAGCCGATCGACTCCTGTTGAAATATGGTCAATGTTTGGAAACTTAACAACGGGGGATTCAGCGGGTTCTCCCTCGCAGCATCGGGGCCCGACGCCCGCGACAAACACCGCCCTCGAGTAGTCTTTTCCAATTGAAGAATGAGCCTGAGGGAAGCCTGAGGGGATGGCGGAGGAAAGCTCCTTTCTTGAATTTGTATTGAACGAGTCTAGCAGTCGTCGGGGCGGTGGTAATGTGGGAATCGCGAAGCGATTTCCAAGGTGGGTGCGAAACCCGCAGGGTTTTGCATCTACCGTCATTTCCACAGCCCTTCTGCCGGCTGTCGCAACCGCTCAAAGAGTTTGGCTTTGGCTTGCTGCATACGCTGGGCAGCTTCGGTATCGCTGACCGCAGCAGCGATGCGTTGCAGGACTGCGACGCTGAGTCCCTGGCGTAGAGCTGGGGCGGGCGGGGAGAGGGCCAGCAAGGTCTCCAGCGGGGTTTGATAGCGTCGGTAGTGGCGTTGTTGACGACCTTTCTTGTCGACTTCGATATCGGCTTGGGCACAGGGACGATGGTAGTTCAGATAGGGATTCAAGTGCGCGCTGTAGAACTGCTGGATGGGTTCGGCGTGTTCAGCATGGATGTAGCCGTAGCCCATGTGTTTGCGGATCACCGCGCCATTCTTGGTTTCCACTAGCCCGTTATCGTTGCTGTGGCGGGGCCGGCTTTTGGTTTGCTCGATCAGCAACTTATTCAGCAGCCGGGCCACGGTCTGATTGATGAACTCGCTGCCGTTATCGGAGTGAAAGCCGCGGATGGGGAAGGGGAACTGCCGCAGCATGGCGGCCAGCACGGGCTCCAGCCAAGCTTCGCTGATGCGAGCGGTGGCACTCACGATTTCCCACTGGGTGATTTCATCGACGGCGTTAATGTGGTAGACGCCCTTAGCTCCCCCTCGATCGCCCTGATGCACGGTATCGACGCGCACAAAGCCGGGTTGGCCTTGCGGGTCAGGCCGTCGGCGCTCGCCGATGCTTACCGCCGTGGGTCTGGTTTTGGTGTAGTTGAGGCGACGTTCCCGGTAGCGTTGGTGGTGGCGCAGGTTGTACAGGTGAGCCACCGAGATGGAGGCCAGCCGTTGGTATTCCGGCTTGCCGTAGTGCTGGTACTCGCGCTCGAGAATGCGCCGGGTGGCCGGTCCGCTCAAGGTTTCGTGCGCCTCATCGACTCGGGCCAGCAGTTCGATATCGGCGCGGGTATAGCGTTGTGGGAAGCGGTGCCGTCGATAGGGAGCGGGCTGGAGCTCTCCGTTGGCCCGATAGCGGGCGATCAGCCGCGTCACCTGGGCCCGGCTCAGGCCGGTCATCTTCTCCAGGTAGCGTCGCAACAAGCCGCGGGCTTTGCGGGACTGTTTGGGATATAGCTGTTGGCGTAGAACCTGCTCCACCCAGCCGTAAACCTGCTGGCGATTTTCGCCTTCGAAGCGGATCTCTTGGCTGGCGTTCAGAAACGCCTCGATCTGATCCAGGCTTAGTTTCTCTGCTTCGTGCACGCTGGTTGTCAATCCTCAGCATGCCACGCGCCCCAGGCTCATCTTGTATTGGAAACTGTCGCCTCCTTCAGGCTCATCTCGTATTGGAAGAGACTCCCGGTTGAACCAATCGCTCCCGCCCGATACGATAGAGAGTTTGCACTTAAAGTTTTGGAGGCATTTATGGCAACCGTAGAGCAGGCGGCGCCGAAGGCCGCATCGGCAAAGAGCGGCGGCAAAGTGACCG
>JBAVVP010000125.1:0-5584 GCA_049697355.1 Terriglobales bacterium | reverse complement strand
AGCTCTTGCAGCTCCTGCAGGACGGCCAGTTCTGCCGCATCGGCGCCCAGGAAGACAAGAAGGTCGAGGTGCGGGTGGTATGCGCGACCAACCGCCACCTGGAATCGGAAATCGAAGCCGGAACTTTCCGCCAGGATCTTTACTACCGCATCAACGTGGTGAACCTGCGCATGCCGGGGCTGCGCGAACGGCGTGGGGACATTGAAGATTTGTGCGCCTACTTCCTCGAATACTACAACCAGAAGTTCAACTGCCGGGCACGGCCGCTGTCGAACGAAGTCATGGCGGTGCTGCAGAAATACCACTGGCCGGGAAACATCCGGGAGTTGGAAAACCTGATCAAACGCTACGTGATTTTGGGTCACGAAGAAGTGATCACCAACGACCTGGTGGCACGGGAACCAGACTTTTTCAATCCCGACATCTCGTTCGACGGGCCGATTTCGCTGAAGAAGCTCACGCGCCAGTGCGTGCGCGAACTGGAGAGCAAAGTTATCCTGAAGGTGCTGCAACGGCACCACTGGAACCGTAAGCAGGCCGCGCGCACGCTCGGCATCAGCTATCGCGCTCTGCTGTACAAGATCCGCGATGCCGGCCTGCCCTCGAACCGCGCGCTGCGCTTGCGGCAAGCGGAGAAGGGCGAAGACGGCGGCAGCGCCGTCAGCCACCCTGCCACCAGCGTGGTCGCAGCCGACTGAAGCGGCTGGAAGGGTTCCCGGAACTTATACGCGTAGGAAGATAGATCATGGCCTCCGTGCGAATGGACAAGTGGCTTTGGGCCGCCAGATTCTTCAAGACGCGAGCCTTGGCCGCACGCGCCTGTGAACTCGGCAGAATTCAATCCAACCGGCAGCCTGCCAAGGCTGCGCGGGAGGTTCGGGCTGGAGACAGCTTGCGAGTGACCAACGAAGGCGGAGACTTTCAGGTGGAAGTCCTGCTGCTCAGCGACGTTCGCGGGCCGGCTTCGGTTGCGCAAACTCTCTACCGCGAGACCGAGGCCAGCCGGGAACTGCGCCTGAAGGCGGCCGCGGAGCGCAAGGCAATGAGGCAATTCGAAGAGTTGCCCGCGGGCCGACCGTCAAAACGCGATCGCAGGAGGATCATCCAGTTCCGGGCCAAAGCCTGACCGCGGAGATCGAGTGTTGTTTCAGCTTCACTCTTGCGGTTGCTCGGACATAACTTCGGGCCGCTGTTGAGCGCCGTGCAACACGCGCAGAATCCGCACCGCGTTACCGGCAATGCGATAAACAGCGATGTAAGGCGTGCGCAGAATAACCAGCTCCCGCGTTCCCGCGACGCGGCCAGGCCGTCCGCTCTCCGGGAATTTTGCCAAGCCCGCGACCTGCTCCCGAATGCGGTTATCCACCGCGATCGCCGCCTGCAGGTTGTCTTCTTCGATGTAGTCGAAAATTGCGTCGCGATCCGCCTGCGCAAAGATGGACCACTCCAGCCGCACGGACTATCGCACCTTGCGCAGCGCGGCGGCTCGGCGCTTGGCGAAGTGCGCTTCGACCTTTTTGTGCGGGATGCCGGGACGTAGATCGTCGAGCGCTTTCTGCACTTTGGCGCGGAACCACGCATCGTGTGCGGCGGCGTTATGGGTCAATGCGAACGGGAGCGCGCCTTCGTTGGCTGTCCGCGTCAACAGAATGCGCACCGCGTCCGAGACCGTGATCCCCAACTCTTCCAACACCGCCGCGGCGCGTTCTTTCACGGCGGGATCGATCCGCGTTTGCACTAATGCGTTTGCCGGCATGAGAATGGCTCCTTCGTCTTCATTGTACTTCAATTGCATTACATCGGCTAATTCTCCTTTCTTCGCTGTCGGCCTGGCTACTGCCTAAATCCGGTTCCACGATCGGATGGTCCCCTCACGCCCAGTACGTCCGGTCCAGTGTTCGATATTGAATCGCCTCGGCAATGTGTTTGGGTTCGAGCAGCGGAATGGTGTCCAGGTCGGCAATCGTGCGCGCCACCTTCAGGATGCGGTCATGGGCGCGGGCGCTGAGTCCTTGCTGCGCCATGGCACGTTCCAGCAGACGCTCACAATCGGCGGAGAGTTCGCAGAATTTGCGAATCAGCTGCGTCGGCATTTGAGCGTTGCAATAGATTTTTTCGCGTCCGGCGGAAAAGCGTTGCAGCTGGACGTCTCGGGCTCGGATCACACGCTCCAGAATACTCGCTGAACTTTCCGACTCTTTGGTACTGCGCAATTCCTTGTAGTTCACCGCCGGAACGTCAATGTGGATGTCGATGCGGTCGAGCAGCGGCCCCGAGATTTTAGAAATGTAGCGCTGAATCATCGGAGGGGTGCAGTGGCATTCGCGGGTGCGGTCGTTGTGGAATCCGCAAGGACACGGGTTCATAGCGGCGGCCAGCATGAAGCGCGCGGGAAAAGTCAGCGACATCGACGCCCGCGCGATGCAGACCGTGCCGTCTTCGAGCGGCTGGCGCATAACATCCAGAACGTTGCGCGGGAATTCGGGAAATTCGTCGAGGAACAGCACACCATTATGAGCGAGTGAGACTTCGCCCGGCCGGGGAATCGCGCCTCCACCGATCAGACCCGCGTCGGAAATGGTGTGGTGAGGCGCGCGGAACGGCCGCAGGCCGACCAATCCCGCCCGCGCATCGAGCACGCCAGCGACACTGTGAATCTTGGTGGTCTCGAGCGCTTCTTCGAAGGTAAAGGGCGGCAGGATGGTCGGCATGCGTTTCGCCAGCATGGTTTTTCCCGATCCTGGAGGCCCGATCATCAGGATGTTGTGGCCGCCAGCACAGGAAACTTCCAGCGCTCGCTTGGCGGTTTGCTGGCCGCGCACGTCTTTGAAATCCACGTGGAATTGCTGCGCCCGGCTGAGCAACTCGCCGGTGTCGACCTGCAGCCGGGAAATGCCGTTGCCGGAATTGATGTAATGAATCACGTCGAGCAGTGATTTGACGGGGTAGACCTCCACTCCCTCGACCATTGCGGCTTCGCGAGCGTTGACTTCGGGTACCACCAGCCGTTTCACCTTGGTACGGCGCGCCTCGATCGCGATCGGCAAAGCGCCACGGATCCCGCGCACTCTTCCATCGAGGGAGAGTTCGCCGACAAACAGCGCGTCGGGCACTTCCTTCTTGTTCAAACCGCCGTAGGCGCCGAGGATGCCCAACGCCATGGGCAGGTCGAAGCCGGATCCTTCTTTGCGAATATCGGCCGGCGCCAGATTGATGGTGATCTGGGTGGGAGGAATATCGTAGCCGCAGTTCTTCAGCGCCGAGCGCACCCGGTCGCGGCTTTCGCGGACGGCGGCATCGGGCAGGCCTACGGTGTGAAAGTGGTCTTCCTGCATTTTGATGCCGGAGACGTCCACTTCCACTTCGATGATGTTGGCGTCAATGCCGTAGACGGCGGCACTCAGGGTCTTATAGAGCATAGGGAACACCAGTGGGCACACGAAGGGGACAGCGAGAATGGGAGATTCCTGCTGCCAGCATAGCCGGTGCGGCGCCGAAAGCGCTGTGATGGCCATCACCTCGTTACGGTGATGGAACGGGATTGAACCTTCTCGCCTGAACAGGCGCTTTCGGTGCTACGCTAGGGGCAATCTGGCGGATACCATCGACCGTTAGGACAAATCCTTTTCCCGCCAGCGGAGTTCCCAATGCCCGACCAAGGTTCCACTTCCAACCGCCCCGATCCGGCGCCGAACGTGCTGGAACGCGAAGAGAGCCAGTTGTGGCGATGGGCGCTTGGCCTGCTCGTTTTGTTGGCGACGGCGGTGGCGGCGCTGTCATGGGAACAACTGAAAGACCTTCCGTACCGGCTGTGGACCATTCCCGTTGCACTCTTCGTACTCGCCATCTTGTTCGCCACCTATGCCTTCGGGCGCAAGCGCGAGGTTACGGAGCTGAAGCAGATTCTTCAGGGTTTTCAGAATCAGACGGGAGTCACCCCTTCGGAAGAACAACTCGATCAGTTAAGCCAATTGATCATGCGTTCGCAGCGCAACTTCAAGGAACTGATTGATTCTCTCGACGACGTAGCGCTCGCGATCTCGCTCGATGGCACCCTGCGCACGGTGAACCGCCGAACCGCGGAAATTCTTAACGCTCCTTATGCCCAGCTGGTGGGTCGCAAACTTGAGGAATTCCTGGGCGCACCGCTGCATGCCGAGGCGTCCGCCAGTCTGGCACGGTTTCTGGAAAAGCGGAGTTGGTCGGGAGTGGTCGAAGTCCACCTGAAGAACGATTCCCGGCGCCTTTATTACGACTGCGTGGTCAACGCCATCGTCAAGGGTAACGAAGTGACCGGCGCCAGTGTGCTGGCGCGCGACATCACCGGGCATCGAGAAAAGGAACAGCGCTTCACCCAGTTGTTCGAATCGCTGCAGGAAGGCGTGTACATCAGCAATCCCGAGGGCAAACTGCTCGAAGTCAACCCGGCGCTAGTGACAATTTTGGGATACGACACCAAAGAAGATTTGTTGAACCTGCCGCCCGAGCAACTCAATGTCGACGCCGGCGGAGAGCCGGTGCTGGGACGCGTGGGGAGCCAGAGCGGCAGCACTCGCACGCGCGAGATTCGGCTGAAACGAAAAGATGGCGGAGTCGCGGTCTGCGTGGATACATCGGCGGGCGTCATGGAAGAGGGGCGGATTGTCCGTTACCAGGGCACGCTGGTGGATGTCACCGAGAAGCGCGCCATGGAGCGGCAGTTGCGGCGCCAGGAAGAATTCCGGCGGCACCTGCTGGAAAGCTTTCCCGATCTGATTCTGGTGCTCGATCTGAGGGGACAGTACACGTTCGTGAGCGCTCGCATCGCCGAACTTCTCGGGTACGGGCCGGAACACCTCATGGGCAAGAACGTCGACGATGCGGAGAAGACCTCGCCGGAACTGGCCGAACTGTATCGCACCGTCGCCACCGGTCAGAGTGCGCTGACCTCTTGCGAATATGGCTCCCAGCACCGCGACGGCAGTTGGCGCACCATGCTGGGGATGGCGAGTCCACTCCTCGATGCCGAAGGCAAACCCGCGGGCGTGATCGTCTCGGTCCGCGACGTGACCACCGAGAAGCGACTGGAGCAGCAGATTATCCAGAGCGAACGTCTCGCGGCCATGGGGCAGATGATCGGCGGCTTCGCTCACGAGCTCAACAATCCCTTGACCAGCATTCTGGGCATGGCGGAGTTGCTGCAGGAAGGCCCGGCCAGCGAAGGCGCCCGCAAACAGATCGTCATTCTGCACCAGCAGGCGCGGCGCGCGGCTGAAATCGTGCAGAACTTGCAATACTTCGCGCGGCCTCCGGCTCCCGGACACAGCCAGGTCAATCTGAATGAACTGGTGCAGCGCACCGTGCAGATGCAGGCCTATCCGCTGCGCAAGAGCAACATCACCGTGGACTTTCTGCCTGAACCGTCGATCCCGGCCATCGTCGCCGATCCCAATCAGCTGATGCAGGTGTTCCTAAACCTTCTGCTGAATGCGGAGCAGGCGATCCGCGAAACCCGGGAGAAAGGCACGATTCGTGTGCGCCTCGAACGCAAGCCCGACGCGGTATGGATCGTGTTTCAGGACGATGGCCCAGGAATCTCGCCCGA
>JBAVVP010000124.1:0-12012 GCA_049697355.1 Terriglobales bacterium | reverse complement strand
GCCGGTGGGGCCGCCTCCGATGACGACAAACTGCAAGGGAGATCCGCTTTGAGCGTCGTTGTTGGCGTTCTGGCGCTCGGCCAACTCGAAGGCGAGCAGAACGCGGCGGCGGATTTCCAGGGCGTCTTCGATTGTCTTCAAACCAGGGGCAAGTGGCTCCCACTCCGGGTGGCCGAAGTAAGCATGAGTCGCGCCGGAAGCAATTACCAGAAAGTCGTAATCGAGCACTTGCTCCCTTGTAATGAGTTTCTTTTCTTCCAGCTTGAAATCGACGACTTCTTCAAGCAACACTTCAACATTGCGGTGGCCTCTTAATATCCAGCGGATGGGGGCCGCGATTTCACCGGGAGAGAGGCCGGCGGTGGCAACCTGGTAGAGCAGAGGTTGGAAGGTGTGGTGGTTCTTCCGGTCAATGACCGTGACTTGAACGGGCAGCCGTGCGATGCGGCGGGCAGCGGTCAGGCCCGCGAAGCCGGCGCCGACGATCACCACCTTTGGTTGGGACTTGTGATTCGTTGGCATCTAGTATACAGATTCATAAAATGGCGGTTCCGACGAAAACTTTTCCTGTAGGACCGGACGCGATTCCCCAGGCCTCTAAGGTCCGGAGCCTTCCGGTTCCCACCGCCTACCGCCGGTACTTCGTTTGGGCCCAGATCATCGTCGCGTTTCTGTTTCTGGAGTTTGCGCTCTGGGAGCCGCGGCTGGAAACGCGCAACCGCTGGGTCGGAGTGGCGGCGATCACGATTCTGGTGTTGGTGCTGATTGACCGTTCCTCGCTGGAGGAACTCGGTCTGCGACTGCCGAAAACGTTAGGAGCCGGTGTCGTGCTGGGGGTCAGTTTTGCGACAGCCGTTTTTCTGGTGGCCATGGTGCACTGGGCGGGCGGCCAGGTCCCAGCGAATCCGACGTGGCCAGGCCTCCATACGATGTGGCAATACTTTGTCTGGGCAACGATTCAACAATTCATCCTGCAATCGTTCTTCTTCACGCGTTGCGAAGAACTGTTTGGGAGTTCGGCGGCGGTCTGGGTGACGGCAACATTGTTTGCCGCCGTTCACTTGCCGAGTCCTATCCTGACGACTTTCACTCTGGCGGGAGGGCTGTTCTTCTGCGAGATGTTCCGGCGGTATCGCAGTATTTATCCCATCGGCATCGTGCACGCTGTGCTCGGGCTGACGGTTGCACTGACGATGCCCGACAGCGTTTTACACCACATGCGCGTGGGGATCGGCTATCTGCGATATTGATCGGGTCATCGAGTAATCGACGCGTTCGATCGTTAAATGGCCCGATGTTCTTGAATTTAGATTACCCGATGGCCCGATCACCTGATCACCCGATATTCTTGTACACTCCTTCTTCACACTTTGATGACCTCAGCGCCGCCCAGTTCGCAAGCTCTGCGTTTTCTGCTGCCTTCGGTCCGCGACATCATTTTCATTTTTCTTTTCTGGTCAGTGCTGGTGGGGCCGTTATCGAATCGGCCGCTGGCGGACTCGGATATCGGATGGCACATCCGAACCGGCGAGCGGATTCTGGGGACGCGCACGATTCCTCGCACCGATCCGTTTTCTTCCACCATGCAGGGTCAGCCGTGGTTTGCCTGGGAATGGTTGTACGACCTGGCGCTCGGGATCCTCCACCGGGCTTGCGGACTGAACGGAGTGGTGTGGTTGTGCGCTCTGCTGGTAGCCGCGATTTTCACGCTGCTGCTCTCGCAACTGCTCAAGCGCGGCACCGGCCTGCTTTTGGCGGTTCTGCTGATGCTGGTGGCGGAGGCCGCTTCGACGATTCATCTCTACGCCCGTCCGCATATTGTGAGCTGGCTCTTTTCTGTGCTCTGGTTTGTTGTTCTGGACCGATGGGAAGGTTGGGTGCACGGGCAGCCGCCGCGCTGGATACGCTGTTTTTTCCCCGCCTCGATGTTGCTCTGGGTAAACCTGCATGGTGGCTGGGTCGTTGGAATCGCGCTGCTCGCGATCTACACCTTCGCCGCATTCGTCGAGAGCTGGCGCCTGCAGGATGCCTTGGCCGCGATTCGCACCGCTCACAGAGCGCGTGCCATGGCTTTGGCTTGGGCGGCCTCGGCGGTAGCGACGCTCGGGAATCCGTTTGGCTGGCGATTGCACGCGCACATCTATCGATACCTGAGCGATCGCTATCTGATGAACCGGATCGAAGAGTTCAAATCGCCTGACTTTCATGGCTGGGCGCAGCGCTCATTTGCGATCATCCTTGTACTATTGCTGATCGCGTTCGCGGGCAGTTACAGAAAGCTGCGGCTCAGTCACCTCCTCGTTGCGCTGGTGGCGGCTTACGCGGGATTCTATTCGTCCCGTAATCTTCCCGTTTCGTCGATGCTGCTGGTGCTGGTGGCGGGGCCCATCCTGTGGGAAAACTTCGTTGCGTTGGCGGGCAAGCCGGGTGCCTGGCCGTGGGTGCGCAATCGCGCCGCTCGAATTTCACAATTCTCCGATCGCATGGGTGCGTTGGAAATCGAGCTTCGGGGACACTTATGGCCGGTCGTCTCGGTGTGCTTCGCCTTCGCGCTCTGCCTTCAAGGGGGATGGCTAGGCTCGCGGCATCTGATCGATGCGCAATTCGATTCCAAGAAGATGCCAGTGGCGGCGGTCACTTTCCTGCAAGAGGAATCCCAAGGGAAGCGGCCGAGCACAGAGCCGGTTTTCTCGATCGATGCCTGGGGAGGCTATCTCATCTACTGCATGTATCCCGAGCGCGAGGTCGTGGTCGATGACCGTCACGATCTCTACGGTTCGGACCGGATTCGGCAGTACCTGATTCTCACTCAGGCCGAGCCGGGATGGCAGAACGTGCTCCAAGAGTGGCAGATTCGGACGGCGCTTGTGCCTACCGGGTCGACTCTGGCTAATCTACTCCGCGAACTCCCGCAGGATTGGCAGGTAGCATACGAAGACAAAGTTGCGGTGGTGTTTGAGAGACGTTAGATGTCAGCCGAAGGCGTCAACAGCCGATGTGCTCCTGCTTGTGCGTGCAATCGCCTTCCATGAGAACGCCGGTTCGCGCCCCTCAAAGGATGTGGATATAATGTGGCGATTTCGCAGGCTGGATTTCAGCCTGCATTGGAGGCCCATTGCGCTTGTCGTTCGATACTCGCGAGGTTGGACGCGTGACCATCGTGCGCTGCAACGGACGCATCGTTGCCGGCACCGAGAGCGAATCTCTGCGCGAGCACGTTGCCTGGTTATTGCGCGACCGCCGCTCCATCGTTTTGCACCTGGGCGAAGTCGGATTCATTGACAGCAGCGGCCTCGGCACCTTGGTTCGCGCCCTCACCAGCACGCGCCAGGCCCACGGAGACCTGAAGCTTTGCAACGTGCCGGAATTCGTGCGCAAAGTCCTGGAGATGTCGCGGCTGACGGCAGTATTCGATTCGCACGAATCGGAGGAGAAGGCGGTGGCTGCCTTCTACCGCCCCGAAGCCCGCGCCGAAACCCCTGTAGCCACCGGCCGCAGCGTTCTGTGCCTCGACTCCAATGCCGACGTGCTCGCCTACTTGCGCGAACTGCTGCGGCGCGCCGGATACGACGTCCAGTCCAGCAGCCGCCTAAGCGACGCTCTGCTGCTGATGCGGGTTGCGCATTTCGATCTTCTGCTGGCGGGCCCCGGCATGACTGCCTCCCCGGCTTCGCCGACAGCCTACCAAGCCGCGTGCGCCAGACTCCCGGTGATTGAACTGGGTAGCGAGTTTTCCACTAGCCATGCCGGTGAAGCCGGCGCCGGGTTGCTGGAAACGATCCAGGCCCGGCTCCAGCCGAAGACCACATGACGCAGGAGCAGCGCTCCGATACCAGCCTCCCATACTATGAGTCCGAGAAGGATGGTTGCTTCCTGGCCTGGGACTGCGTCATTTTTCGCCCGCTTGGAACATGAAGTGTAACTGCCCATTTGCGTCCACTATGAGATACACTGTGCCGCTGTGGAAAAGTCAATGTTCAAGCTTCAGTGGGACAAGTGGCTCGGCCGCAAAGCTACTAGGCAGTTACAGCGCCGAGTGTTGCCTCAGCTCCGCTGGAACCAGGAGATTTGGGGTGAAACGATCGGGCAGTATCTGACGGGTGGCGTCCGCTGGTTGGACGCCGGTTGTGGCTGGCACCTGCTGGGCAAGGATCTGGACCCGCTCGAAAACGAATTGGTCAGCCGGGCCGGGATCGTGGTTGGCGTCGATCTTGATTGCCGTCACTTACGCAAACACGCCAATATCTCCCGGTGTATCTGCGCTTCGTTGGACTCGCTCCCCTTTGCCGACGCCAGCTTCGATCTGGTTACCTGCAACATGGTGGCCGAACATTTGCCGGACCCATGCGCAATGTTTCAGGAGATGTCCCGCGTCCTGGCACCTGGAGGCGCCTTGATGGTGCACACTCCGAACACGCGGAACTACCTGGTTTTCGCGCACATCCTTGCGAAGAAGGTCTTGCCGCGATCGGTGGTTCAGAGACTGGCGCGCGATGACCGTGCTGCAGACGACATTTATCCGACCTATTACCGTGCGAACAATGCAAACGTGCTCCGCAAACTCGGCGAGTCTGCGGACCTGCAGCCCGAATTCGTTCGCTTTTTGACCAACCCGCGGCCCTACACCCGTTTTTTTGCACCGGCAGCGTTCTTCGAACTTCTTCTGATGGGCGCTACCATGACGCGCCCCCTGGACCATTTCGCTGCCACCATAGTGACGGTTTTACGGAAACGGGCCGATACATCCGCCACCCTGATTGCGCCGCGTAACGACCGGCTGAAGATCCCAGCTTGAAAAGAACTCGAACCCCCACCCCCGAATTCCCCGTTACTCTCTGCAACCGGAGCACTTTCGCATCATCTGATGTAGTTGAGTTTGGCGCCAGGTGTCGGAAAATGCTACCTTTGGGAGCCCGCGACCATCCCCGCGCGAACTTCGCCGAGAGTGAGAACCTATGCGGATCGCAGGAATACGCCAGTGGGTCGAGAGATGTCGGGAGAACTGCCGATGAAGTCGGAGTGTTTGCCATTCCAGCAGATTCCGCACACCACCCGCCTCTTCCTTGATTATCTTTCCTACGCTCCTTCCGTTCGCGACTTTTATCCACGCTCCCCGGGGTTTCGCGAATGGCTGAAGGACGAAGCCGGGCGCGTGGCGTACGACGCGGCGCGACGCGGCAAAGTGGGCGAAATTCTTGAGCGGCAGAATCGCGCGTGGGGCGCATCTCCGAAAACACTGGCCAACATCGAACGGCTTAAGCAAGGAGCCCTCGCGGCGGTTACAGGGCAGCAAGTCGGTCTGTTTGGCGGGCCGCTGTTTTCGATTTTCAAGGCGCTGACGGCTGTCAAACTGGCGGAAGAGGCTACGGCGGAAGGAGTGGACTGCGTGCCGATCTTCTGGCTAGCGACTGAAGACCACGACTTGGCCGAGGTCAACCATGTAGCGCTGGTTTCCGAACAGGGCGTTCCCCAACTTTTCGCCGCGGGAAGCCACGCGTTTGAGAGCGCGGTGACGGATGCGCCCGTGGGGGCCGTCAAGTTCGGCCCGGAGATCGAGCCGCTGGTCGAGCGCGCCGCCGCGCTGCTCGGAGACTCCGAGGTCACGACGTGGCTGCGTCAGGCGTATCGTCCGGGTGAAACTCTGGGCAGTGCGTTTGCCCTGCTGTTTGCGCAGCTGTTTGCGGATTGGGGAGTCATTCTGCTCGATCCGGCGGACAAGGAATTTCATGATCTCGCCAAGCCCTTGTTCCGAGCCGCCATCGAACGCGCTTCCGAACTCGACGAAGCACTGCTGGCGCGGGGCAAAGCGCTCGAGCAAGCGGGATATCACCAACAGGTAAAAGTGACTTCGGCGACCACACTGCTTTTTGAAGTGAAGGACGGAGTGCGCACCGTGGTGCGGCGCCGAAATGATGGTACCAACGGCGGGAATGGTGGCGCGTTCGTCGTCGGTGAGGAGCGGATCTCTCACGGAGAGGTGCTCGACCGTATTGAAAAGGCGCCGGAGAAGTTCAACCCGAATGTGTTGCTTCGGCCCGTGGTGCAGGACTACCTGCTGCCGACGCTCGTTTACACCGGCGGAGCGGCTGAAGTCGCATACTTCGCGCAGGTGGCCGTAGTCTACGAGAAGCTGTTGGGACGCGTGACGCCGATTCTGCCGCGGTTTTCGGCGACGCTGGTCGAAGCCAAGCCCGAGCGCATTCTGACGCGATACCAACTGGGGTTACCTGATTTGTTCCACGGCCCGGAAAAAGTTCGAGAAGCCATTGCCGCCCGTTCGCTGCCCTCGGATTTGCAGACACGCTTTTCGGAAGCCTACACGAGCGTTGAGCAGTCCATGACCGCGCTTCGTGAATCCATTGGCAGACTGGATTCAACCCTGGTCGATACGGCTCAGAGCAGCCAGGAGAGCATGGCGCATCAGATCAGCCGCCTGCAAGCGCGGGTATCGCGGGCGGAAGGGCTGCGGAATGAAGTCATCACGCGGCACGCGGATGCCTTGAGCCATGCGCTATTTCCACACAAGGCGCTGCAGGAACGCGAAGTCGCAGGCGTGAGCTTTGTGGCGCGATACGGCCCGGAACTGCTCGCGAATCTCTATCAGACGATCCATCCCGATTGCCACGATCACCAGGTGATTACGCTGTAGAGACGGGGCTTGCCCCGTCTCCGGCCGCGACCGAGACGCGGCAAGTCGCGTCTCTACGGGAAATTACTTCGACTCGCCGAGAGCCATATAAGTCCCCAGGCCAATCATGACCGCGCCGGTCAGCGTGCGCTGACGCCGGCGGAAGCGCGCCGACCCGCGGATGCGCTGGCCGAGCGGTCCGGCAAGCAGGGTCACGACGATATCGGCCGAAGTGTTGAGCGTAACCGAGAGCGTTCCCAAAAGAACAAACTGCAGAAAGACGTGTCCGCTCGCCCGATTCACAAACTGGGGAATGAAGAAAAGAAAAAACAGAGCCGTCTTTGGATTCAGCACCTCGGTCATGACGCCTTGCCACAACGGATTTCTTCCGCGCGGCAGTTTGGTGATCGGAACGCCCTCATCCCTTCGGGCGTCGAGAATCATGCGAATCCCGAGAAAGCAAAGATAGCCCGCGCCGAAATACTTGACCGCGGCAAAGGCCAAGGCGGACTTCGCAAGAATGATGGAAATGCCGGCCGCCGCGGCGAACACGTGGACCATCCCACCCAGGAATGTACCGAGCGCAGAGAGCAGGCCTTCGCGGCGTCCCCCGCCGAGCGCGCGTGCGAGAACGTAAAGCATTCCGGGGCCCGGCGCGATCGCCAGCAGAATCGCCGCGCTCAGAAAAATGAAAAAGCGAGCAGAATCGAATACGGTCTGATGGAGCATGGTTTGACGATTGTAGCTGCAGCTGCCTTGGCGCCGCCAGCTCTAGGTGGATTCTCCGTTGCGCAGCACGGCTTCTAGCTCTTCGAGCGACTCCACGCGCGGCACTCCCTTGTCGCGGTAGGCGCCCGCGATGTCCATCAGCATGGCCGACATGCCGGCGCCGGTTGCGCCCAGGTAATCCACCGAATAAACGTCACCGACGTAGAGGCTTTCTTCGGGTGCGGCATTCATGCTCTTCAGGGCCTGGCGGAAGATTTCCGGGTGCGGCTTCTCGTATCCAACTAACCCGGAGTCGGTGATGGTGCGAAAGCACTCCGCGATACCGCACTTGCGCAGCACATCTTCGATTCTCCCATCGGCATTGGAGATAACCGCGATCGGGTACCGCTTGCCGATTTCACGCAAGCAATCGGCAGTGCCCGGGCGAATCTGGTCCCAGTTGCCGGAATCGCGGACGCCGGTGACGAGTTGGTCGCGGAGGGAGTCGGCGTGATTCTGCAGTCCAATTTCGGAAAGCAACTGAGAGTAGAACATCCACCAGAAGCTGTGGTCGGCGGCGCCTTCTGCGATCATCATGCCGTCGAAACGATTCTTGGTCCGGCATTCCAGATCGCGCAGGTGTTCGCCATCGGGCGTGATCCCGCGTTCAGTAAGTGGCGCGTGAATGCGCTCGCGATTGGGGAACAACAGTGTGTTGCCCACGTCGAAGAAAATGACTTTGACTTTCGCGCTCATGCCAGGTGCCGCATCCTCATTATTATTATCAGCCTGGTTGCGGACGATTCCGCAGGGTAAACCTTGCCGGATGAATTAAACTGAAAAAATTGCCGATGGATTAGGTGGAACGGGAAATCATGGCACAACTGCGAGTGGTCGTTCTGTGGCACCAGCACCAGCCCTTCTACAAGGACCTGGTGACCGGGCAGTACCGCCTGCCTTGGACGCGCCTCCATGCCCTGAAAGACTACTACGGAATGGTGAAGCTGCTGGAGGAGTTCCCGCGAGTCCATCAGACATTCAATCTCGTACCCTCCCTGATCACGCAAATTCAGGACTATGCGTCGGGCGAGGCCCACGATCCTTTTCTCGAGGTCGCGGCCAAGCCCGCCAAAGACCTGACCCGGGAAGAACGCCAGTTCGCGCTGCAATATCTGTTTCAGGCGAATCCGGTGAATGTGATCGGACGCTATCCGCGCTACCGTGAGTTGTGGGAGCGATTTCATCTCGCGGGCGGAGCGCCCGAGCGCGCGGAAAAACATTTTCAGGCTCAGGATTTCACCGACTTGCAGGTGCTCTCGCAGATCGGCTGGTTCGACGAGTATTTCCTGGCGGAGAAAGATGTTGCGGAACTGGTCCGCAAAGGCCGGAACTACACGCTCGAAGACCAGCGGTTTGTGATTGCGCGGGAGCGTGACCTGCTCAGCCGGGTCCTGCCGGTTCATGCCGAAGCCGCGAAGAAAGGCGCGATCGAGATCTCGACCTCGCCGTTCTACCATCCCATTTTGCCGCTGGTTTGCGACACGCAGATGGGCGCGGTTTCCACGCCGGGTCTGCCTTTGCCGCAGAACCGTTATCGCCATCCCGAAGATGCTCGTGAGCAATTGCAGCGCGGACTGGATCTGCACGAAAAAGTGTTTGGGATGAAGCCGCGCGGGGTGTGGCCGTCAGAGGGCAGCGTATCCGAGGAGGCCGTGGCCATCGCCCACCAACTGGGAGTGCAGTGGATGGCAACCGACGAGGGCGTGCTGATACGGAGTCTGGGAGCGAGTTTTTCACGCGATGGTTATGGCCACTTGGATTCGGAATCGGCGCGGCGGCTGTACACGATTTATCAGTACGAAAATGGCAATACGCGGATGAATCTGCTCTTCCGCGATCACGCGCTCTCCGACTTGATCGGATTTGTGTATTCGGGCATGCCCCCGCGAGAGGCTGCGATTAACCTAATCCATAAGATTAAAGATGCGGCGCAACCGGTTGTGGCAAACGGACAAGATGCCGTACTCTCAATCATTCTGGACGGTGAGAATGCCTGGGAGTATTACCCGCAGTCGGGGCGGGACTTCTTGCGCAGATTCTATGAGGGCTTGCAGACCGATCCGGAGATCGAAGCGGTCACGGTGTCGGAGGCGATTGCGCGCCACAAGAATGTCACTACTCTGAAGTCGTTGGTGCCGGGCTCGTGGATCGGAGCCAACTTCAACGTTTGGATTGGAGCGCCGGAAGACAACAAAGCCTGGGACTACCTCTATCACGCCCGCAATTTCTACGCGCAGAGGTCACCGGACGCGACCGAGAAACAACGCAAGCTCGCGCTCGAAGATATCTTGATCGCCGAGGGCAGCGACTGGAATTGGTGGTACGGACCCGAACACCACAGCGCCAACGATCGCGACTTTGACGAACTCTACCGCAAACACCTGTCGAATGTTTACCAGGCGCTGGGTGGAACTCCGCCGGATTATCTGGCGCAGCCGATCAGCGGAGGCGTGGCGCGGCCAACGTTCGCGCCGCAGAGTGCCTATATCCATCCCATGGTCTCAGGCGACGTGGTCCGCTACTTCGAATGGCTGGGCGCGGCGTGTTACACGGCGGACCAGCGCTCGGGTTCCATGCACGGCAAACAGTTTATGACCGATGAAGTGCTTGCCGGGATCGATGAGGAGTATGTCTACGGCCGGCTGGATTTCGTGGGCAAAGTTCCGGAAGGCGCATTCGAGGTGGTGGTCAATCTGGAGTCGTGGGCCAACCATGCCGTCAAGCCGCGGCGCGAACTGCGCTTGGATGCGGCCGTGGATGGGGGCCGCCTGCAGTCGTGGAAAGTAACGGAAGGGGCAGGCAAGGCCGTCGCCGATTCGTCGGATACAAGAGACCTGGCGCGGGTGGCGCTGGTGCGCAATTTTGAGTTTCGACTGCCGCTAACGTGGCTGCTCGCCGCTCCCCTCCGAATTGACAAAGTGCGCGGACCGAAAAGCTCCGATGTCCTGACCACCCGCCTGCGCCTGCGCTTCAGTTTGTGGCAGAACCATCTGCCGGTCGATGCATTGCCGGTGGAAGGATGGATCGATCTGGAGTTGCTGGCGGAAGATGATCTGCTGGCCGTGAGCGGGTGAGGGCCAGGTTTCAAGGTAGCAAGACTTGTAGGACTTCATCGAGCGGCGCGCGGTCGAGTTGGTTATCGCCGCGATAGATGTAGCGAACTAGGCCGCCGTGATCTTTCTCGCCGCGACCAATGACGAGCGTGGCCGGATGCGCGATGTTGAGCGCGTCGGTACCCCAGGCGTGATGGAGTCCGTAGGCTTTGGCCACGGCGCGATCCTCATCGAGCAGAAAGACGCTGGAGATAGGATGCTTCTCCAGAAATTTTTCCGGCTTCCAGACTCCGTCCCGTTTTTCGGCGGCGATGAAAACCAACTGCGCTCCCGCTGCTTGAATCTCCCGTTTCCGTGACTCGAACTGAGTCATGCGCTTCACGCAGTTCGGTCACCAGGTGCCGCGCAGAAATTCGAGAATCAGCGGACCCTGCGCGAGCATGCCGACGAGGTTGAATGTGCCTTCACGATTGGCCGCGGTCAGAGAAAAATCCGGGGCGCACGATCCGATCTCCAGAGTTTCTGTGCGGTTCTTCATGTCGAGTCCGACTTTAAGCGAGGTGGAAATACGGAACAATAACGGATGGGGTACGGGGAGGGTCCGGGGACGAATCGATTGGGCGCGTCCCAGCGCACGAACCCAGTCCTTCCAGGTCCGATATAATTCCACTTCGTACCTAAGAGACGCGACAAGCCGCGTCTTCACGATAGCGACAACGTTTCTAAATTCATCGAACCAGAAAAGGACGCACTTATGCCTCTTACCACGATCGCTGAAATCCGCGGGCGCCAGGTGCTCGACTCGCGTGGCAATCCAACCGTAGAAGCCGAAGTTTTTCTCGATGGCGGCGCCAGCGCGCGGGCCATTGTACCCAGTGGCGCGTCCACCGGCCAGCATGAGGCCGTTGAATTACGCGACGGCAACGAGCAGCGCTACAAGGGGAAGGGAGTGCTCAAGGCCGTCGAGAACGTAAACTCCGAGATTGCCCGCGCGCTCGTCGGTATGGACGCCGCCGACCAACGCCCGCTCGACGCCGAGATGATCGCGCTCGATGCCACGCCGAACAAGGGGCGGCTGGGAGCCAATGCCATCCTGGCGGTTTCGATGGCTGCTGCTCGCGCCTCGGCCAGAGCGTTTGAGCTCCCACTCTACCGCTATCTCGGCGGCGCTGGCGCGAATACGATTCCGGTGCCGATGATGAACATCCTGAACGGTGGCGCGCACGCCGATAGCAACGTCGACTTCCAGGAGTTCATGGTGATGCCGGTGGGAGCGCCGTCGTTTTCCGAGGCGCTGCGCTGGGGGGTCGAGGTCTTCCACACCCTCAAGGGCGTGCTGAAAAAGCGCGGATACAACACGGCGGTCGGCGACGAGGGCGGCTTCGCTCCGTCGGTGAAGTCGAACGTCGAGGCCATCGAAGTTGTGCTGGAGGCGATTCAGCAGGCGGGCTACAAGCCGGGCCAGCAGATTGCCATCGCGCTCGACCCCGCAGCCAGCGAATTCTATCAAGACGGAAAATATGTCTTCTAGAAATCGGATAAGTCGGTGAAGAGTTCCGAAGA
>JBAVVP010000123.1:0-4370 GCA_049697355.1 Terriglobales bacterium | reverse complement strand
TAAGGGGAAGAGAACGCATAGCTTTCTGGCCTCGTCATGCCTTCGCACTCAACCAGCAACCTGAGCCGCGCCGTAGTCCTGCTGAGCGGCGGCATGGATTCCTGCGTGTGTGCGGCGCTCGCAGCGCGCGACCACCAATCCGCTGCCCTCCACGTCAGCTACGGACAGCGCACCGAGCAGCGCGAACGGCGTTCCTTCGAAAGCATCTGTGACCGGCTCGGAATTCGCGACCGGCTGCTGGTGCGCAACGAGGCTCTGCACGCGATCGGAGGATCCGCCCTCACCGATCAGAATATTGCCGTTCCCGAAGCGCACGGCATCGGCGCCAGTTCGGCCGCGGGCGTTCCCGTTACCTATGTTCCTTTCCGCAATGCGCATTTTCTCGCGGTCGCCGTCAGCTGGGCGGAAGTGCTGGGAGCCGAAAAGGTCTACATCGGAGCGGTCGAGCCCGATAGTTCCGGCTATCCCGACTGCCGTCCGGAGTATTATCGAGCGTTCAATGAGGTGGTGCGAGCGGGCACAAAAGAAGGATCGATCCGCGTGGTGACGCCGCTCATTGCGATGCGTAAACGTGAGATTGTGACGCTTGGCCTTGAATTGAAGGCCCCCTTCGATTTAACGTGGTCATGCTACCAGCGTGTAGATCGCGCCTGCGGGGTCTGCGACAGTTGTGTGCTCCGGTTTCGCGCGTTTCGCGAAGCGGGCGCGGAAGATCCCATTCCGTACGCGGAAGCCGCCGTCCGATTGAGGTAGAACGGGTTTCATAACGGTCTTAAAATTCAGATTCATTGCACGGAGGCTAAATCCATGAAGAAATATTTCGTCCTTCCCCTGCTGCTCGTTCTCGCCGTGGGGCTGTTGTCCGCTCCGCTGGCGTTGGCGCAAACCACGGGCACTGTGAAGGGAACTTGCAAAGACATCGAAGGGAAGCCGCTTGCCCAGGCCGAAGTGGATTGGACCGGGACCGAATCCGGCCACGTCTACAAGCTTAAAACCAACAACAAGGGCGAGTACTTCTCGCTCGGCATCGTTCCCGGCAAGTACAACGTTAAGCTCAGTAAAGACGGCAAAGAACTCTGGCACGTAAATAACGTCGCGGTGGGCCTTGACGAAACGCCGCTGGACCTCGACCTGAAGAAAGAACAGTCGGCGGCAATCCAGGGACAGGGATTGAGCGGTGAGCAAGCGGCGAAGGCAAAGGAGGCTCTCGCCAAAGCGGAGACCGAAAGGAAAACCGTCGGCACGCTCAACGAGAAACTCAACGCCGCCAAAGTAGCTTCCGACGCCGGCGATTTCGAGACCGCCATCGCCACCCTGAACGAAGCCAACCAGATTGACAGCACCCGCGATCTGATCTGGTTCAAACTGGGAGACGCCTACCGCTTGTCGGCGCCCAAGCAGACCGATCCCGCCGAAAAACAGAAGCGCTACGAGATGGCCGCAACCGATTATGAGAAGGCGATCCAGCTGCGCGGCGCCTCAGAGACGGCGCAGAAAGACCCCGATAACAACGTGAAAATGGCCGCCTACTATAACAACCTTG
Organism: Terriglobales bacterium; assembly: GCA_049697355.1. Classification (GTDB taxonomy): domain Bacteria; phylum Acidobacteriota; class Terriglobia; order Terriglobales; family Acidobacteriaceae; genus Acidiflorens. The sequence continues at coordinate 2,827 of JBAVVP010000123.1, read as the reverse complement.
CTGAGGCCTATTCGAGGGCCCACAAGATTGATGAGTCCATCGCCAACTATACCAAGGCGGCCCAACTGGATCCGGCTCACTCGGCGACCTACCTGTTCAACGAGGGCGCTGTTCTTACCAATGCGGGCAGGGCGGACGATGCCATTGCGATATGGGACAAAGTGATCGCCGCCGATCCGACCAAAGCCACAGCCTACTATCAGAAGGGTGTGAACCTGATCGCCAAGGAAACCATCGGAGCGGACGGCAAGGTAGTCGCGCCCCCAGGCACCGCGGAGGCCTTTCAGAAGTATCTGGAACTCGACCCGAATGGTCCGTTCGCTGAGGGGGCCAAGGCCATGCTGGCCAGCATCGGCGCAGCCGTGGAAACCGGCTATGGCACAACCAAGAAGAAACCAGTGAAGAAATAGCGAAACCCAGTTCTCAGTTCCCAGTTCCCAGTTCTCAGCGAATACCGCCGCTTGGTGTTTCTGAGAACTGAGAACTGAGAACTGGGAACTGAGAACTGAGAACTGCCCTTCAGTTACTGAGGTCTATGACCTACTTGTCCTTCGCTCTTCCACGCATCCGCGTTACATTCAAAGCATAGGTTTTTCCAGCTTTGCGACGTTTCTCCCCCTGTGGCGCCAATGCTGATAACTGGGAGTGTGTGGAATGGCTGCTCCGGGGAATTCCCCGATTGCGATTGCTTTTGAGGGCGTCAGTGGAACAGGTTCGATCCCCACGCCGGTGCTGCTGGCCGGCATGTTGCGCGCATCCGAGAAAGTCAGCGACCTCGTTTTTTCGCCGGGGCGGCCGCCCCAGGTGGAGATTCACGGACAGCTTACGGCGGTCGAAATCACCGGCAGCAACACGCTTTCCGCGGACGACACGCGCCGCATCGCAGCCGATCTGATCGGCAACAATAAGCAGGCCGTCAATACGCTTCGCGAGCAGGGCTCGTGCGACGTTTCCTATGGATTGCCGGGAATGGCCCGCTTCCGCGTCAACGTCTTTATCCAGCGCGGAAGTTGCGCGATTGTGATGCGCGTCATTCCGACCGTCATTCCGACGTTCAGTTCCCTTCATCTGCCCGCGCAATTGGAAGAGGCGGCGAAGGTTCGCAACGGGATCATCCTGGTAACGGGCGGCAGCGGATCGGGCAAGTCTTCGACGCTGGCCGCTTTGATTGACCGCATCAACAGCGAATACTGCTATCACGTTCTGACCGTCGAAGATCCGATTGAGTTCTTGCACAATCACAAGAAGTCGACGGTGCACCAACGCGAGTTGCACAGCGATGCGCCGAATTTCACGATGGCGCTGCGGGCGGCGCTGCGCCAGGCCCCGCGCGTCATTATGGTGGGCGAAATTCGCGACCGGGAAACGCTGGAGATTGTTCTCGAGGCTGCCGAAAACGGCCACATCGTTCTTTCCAGCATGAACACCATCGATACCTCGAAGACGGTGGAGCGCATCGTGAGTACGTTCACTGCCGCCGAACAGCAGTCGGTGCGGGAGCGCCTCGCAAAAACTTTCCGCTACATCATTGCGCAGAGGCTGGTCCCGCGCACCGATGGCGGCGACCGTCTCGCCGTAGTCGAAATCTTGAAATCCAACTCGCGCACCCGCGATTGCGTGGAGCAGGGCGAGCGCCCGGGCCGCACCCTGCTGGATGCAATCAAAGCCAGCGAAAACGAGGGCATGCAGCATTTCGATGGCGAGATCGCGAAGCTGGTTCGCTCCGGTCTGGTCGATCTGGAAACCGGCCTTTGCTTCGCCAGTAACGCGACCGTGCTGGGGCAGGAATTGGCGCGGTGAAGTGTTCTCAGTTCCCAGTTCTCAGAAACAACCATTCTCACTCTCTTCTTTCGCCCTCATTCAACGGGGTATGATTCCTGCATGTCTTTGTTCAACCCTTCCTCCGTAGCGCCTCTGACCCGCGTGGTGAGCTTTGAAGAGGCTCGCCACCTAGTTGAGCAGCATGCCGCCGGCATGGGCCCGCGAGACGCGGAGACGCTGGATCTGCTGGTGGCATCGGGGCGGGTGTTGGCGGAGGAGATCGTGGCCGACCGCGATTTTCCTCCATTTGCCCGGGCGACTCGCGATGGATATGCGGTGCAGGCAACGGACATGGCGCAGGTTCCAGTGCGTCTGGAGGTGGTGGGCGAGGTGAAGGCGGGCGACTGGCCGGAGCCGGGAGTGTGCTCGGTCGGGCGCGGGCAGGCGGTTGGAATCATGACCGGGGCTCCGCTGCCGGCGGGGGCGGACGCGGTGGTCATGGTGGAATACACAGTTGCGGCTGGGAAGTCGGTCGAGATTCAACGCAGTGTGCAGCCCGGTGAGAACTTCGTTCCGCGCGGGGCGGAAGCGTGCGCGGGACAACGGTTGCTCGAGCGCGGACGGCGGCTGGACCACGCGGGCATTGCGATTGCCGCGTCGGCCGGCAAGAGCCGCGTGCAGGTCTTCCGCAAGCCGCGCGTGGCCGTGCTTTCGACCGGCGACGAAGTGGTGGAGATTGACGCGGCGCCGGGGCCAGCCGAGATACGGAATTCGAATTCGTATTCGCTGGCGGCGCAAGTTCAGAAGGCGGGCGCGGAGCCGGTGCGCCTCCGGATCGCTCCGGATGAACGGGAGCGGCTGCGGGCTTTGATTGAGGAAGGATTGCAGTGCGATCTTTTGCTGCTGACCGGCGGCGTCTCCATGGGGAAATACGACCTGGTGGAGCAGGTTCTCGCCGAGTTGAAAGCGGAGTTTTATTTTACCGGAGCGGAGATTCAGCCGGGCCGGCCGATCGTGTTCGGTTCGTGTGGCGCGGGCATTCCTGCCCGCGTGCGTCGATCAAATC
>JBAVVP010000122.1:0-7697 GCA_049697355.1 Terriglobales bacterium | reverse complement strand
GTCGCTTGGCGCGTGGCCGGGCCATCGGCGCTGATCGGCGCCAGCAACTTCTTCGAGCTGGCGGTCGCCACTGCAATTGTTCTGTTCGGCTTTCAGTCGGGCGCGGCTCTTGCAACGGTCGTGGGTGTGCTCGTGGAAGTGCCGGTCATGCTGTCGGTTGTGAGTCTCGTCCGCTCGTCACGAAGGTGGTACGAGCGTTAGGACGGTTTCATCTAAGCAAAAATTCTTGGGTTCGCCAACGAATGCCTCTGTGTTTTGTGGCCCCTTCCGGCGAAAACGCATGCAACCTATGGGTCGAAAGCCGCCGTGCCGGTTTTCCCGCGACTCCATGCCGGTCAAGTCGGCTTCAAGATCCCAATGCGGTCTTCTTCCGAGAAAGCCAAGCCAATCCCGCCCTTGACCCCAAGCTGACCTGGGGGCTTGATGGCGTTATGAACGGTAGCGAATTGGACAGCCTCACTGGCTGCGCCGGCGTTGCTGGCATGGTGCATTGACCAAATCCTGCTTCCTGGACATAGATTTCCATGATGGATCGATCGCCCTGGCCCGGAAAGTTCGGCCGGCAAATAATTCGAGGGCCGAAGATCTTCGCAATTCAGCTTCGATCTCTCAAAAGGCCGACGGGGCGGCGATTGTAGAGAAACCTCTCGCAGTAACGTGCTGCGCGACAACTTTAGCGCCCTGGGGAGCGTGTGTTCTTCGCATTCAAGTCCTCACTCATACTGGACTCATCAGTTTTTTGAATCCCTCGAGCGGATGGGTCAATGTGGAACTCAATGCTGCAGAACATAAAAGCCCGGAGCATCCCAGCGCGCCGCATACCCTTTTTCCGGCGCGCCCATGGGCGGCGGCGCAACCTTCTCCGCAGACGAATGCCGTGCGAGCCAAGGCTGCCATTCCGTCCACCAGGACCCCTGCCTGACGGGCGTCCCCGCCCGCCAGGTTTCGGGATCGACGTAATGTTCGGCAGGCTGGCGGGTGCGGACTTGATAACTCCGCCCTCGGCGCCCAGGCTCGCTGACGATTCCGGCATTGTGGCCGCCACTGGCGAGCACAAAGGTCAGCTCGTTGCCGGGGACGAGATGAGCCTTGTACACGGAACGCCAGGGCGCCACGTGATCCGCGGTGGTGCCCACGGCGAAAACCGGCACCCGGATGTCGGTCACCCATATCGGGCGCCCGTCAACCTCAAACCGCCCGCGTGCGAGGTCGTTGCCCAGAAAGAGCTGGCGAAGATATTCGGAATGCATGCGGAAGGGCATCCGCGTTGCGTCCGCATTCCACGCCATCATATCGTTCATGGGTTGGCGTTCGCCGAGCAGGTATTCGCGGATGATGCGGGACCAGACCAGGTCGTTGGACCGGAGGATTTGAAAGGCTCCGGCCATCTGGTAGCTGTCGAGATAGCCCCGATCCCACATCATGCTTTCGAGATAAGAGATCTGGCTTTCGTTCACGAACATCATGATTTCGCCCGCTTCGGTGAAGTCGCCCTGGGCGGCGAATAAAGTGAGGGAGGCAAGGCGATCGTCGCCGTCGCGACCCATGGCGGCCGCAGAAATCATCAGCAGCGTCCCGCCGAGGCAATATCCGGCGGCATGAACCTTTCGACCTGGAACGATGGCCGTGATGGCGTCCAAGGCGGCCATGAAGCCGAGCCGGCGATAGTCGTCCATGCCGAGATCGCGATCCTCGGATGCCGGGTTCTTCCAGGAGATGATGAAGACCGTGTGCCCGTGCTCGACGAGATACCTCACGAGCGAGTTCTTCGGAGACAGATCGAGGATGTAAAACTTCATAATCCAGGCAGGCACGATGAGGACGGGTTCTGCATGAACCTGCTCTGTCGCCGCCGAATACTGGATCAGCTCGATGAGCCGGTTTTGAAAGACGACCTTGCCGGGTGTCAGCGCAACATTTTGTCCGGGAATGAACTGCTCCGCGCCTGCCGGCGGCCTGCCTGTCAATGTTCTTTGCCAGTCGCCAATGAGGTTGTGGAATCCGCGAACGAGATTGCCCCCTCCCTGATGGATGGTTGCCTGAGCGATCTCGGGATTTGTCCAAATGGAGTTCGACGGCGAATACATGTCGAGAAACTGCCGCACCGTAAACGGCAGGCTCTGCTCGTGCTGCCGCGAGACGCCATCGACATGCGTTACCGCTTCCTGCCACCACTGCTGGTTCAGGAGGAAGGACTGATAAAGGAGATTGTACGGCCAGTGCTGCCAGGCTTCTCCCTCGAAGCGGTGGTCTTGCGGCGAAGGCGCGGTACATGGGGGAGCATTGGAATCCGCTGCGCTGAGCGCGGCATAGGTAGCAAGGCGCGCTGCTTTTTGGAACCAGTCCTCGATCAGCTCCATCTGCTTTCCAGGCGAGATGGCGAGATGAACGAGCCAGTCGAAGAATTGCGCCGCCATGACTGCGGGGCTGAGGCCGGAAGTCAGCCTTGCAAGGTTTGCTCTAAAGGCGCGGTCGATGCTCGCATAGGAGTGGTGCTTGCCGGGCGGCAATGCACCCGGCGCCGGCTCTGCCCAGGGCGCCTTCGACCCCTTGGCAGGCGTTGCAGCCGGGGCACAAATGCGCAGTGCCTCTTTTGCGTTTAGGGCTTGAGGCAGGTCGCTCTTGGCGTCAGGCGCTTTCAAAGTCACCGAGACTGGCGTACTCCTATCTTGACTGCCTTGTGCTGAGGTCATAATGCGCCTACCTTCCTGCTCTTCGAACATTGAGACGGCCGGCTTATTGTCCAGATCGTGTTCCGGCAGCACCAGGGCTTAATCCATGACGTGGTAGCCGCCGTCGACGTAGAGCGTATCGCCGGTGATCAGCTTAGCGGCGTCGTGTGCGAGAAAGGCCGTGGCGAGTCCCACGTCCATGACGCTCACAAGGCACCTTGCCGGCGCTTTCTGTTGCGCTTTGTGGAGGAGCTCATCGAATTCCGGGATGCCGGAAGCCGCGCGCGTCGCAAGCGGCCCTGGCGAAATCGCGTGAACGCGAATGCCCTTCGGCCCGACCTCGGACGCGATATACCGCACCGCGCTTTCGAGGGCGGCCTTGGCGACTCCCATGATGTTGTAATGCTCGACGACCATCTGGCTGCCGTAATAGGTCATGGTGCAGAGCGCTCCGCCATTCGGCATCAGGGGCTCGGCAAGATGAGCCATGCGGATGAAGGACCAGACGGAGATATCCATGGTCAGCAGGAAGCCTTCCCGGGGCGCGTCGATCACGCGGCCGCAGAGCGTATCCTTGGGCGAGAACGCGATGGAATGAACCACGAAATCGAGCGTGCCCCATTCCTTGGCGATGCGCTCGAACACCGCCTCCATCTCCCCTGGCTTAGTCACATCCAGAGGCATGAAGATCCGGGCTTCCAGCTCGTTGGCGAGCGGCTCAACGAATTTGCGAGCCTTATCATTCGCATACGTGACAGCAAGCTCGGCGCCCAAGCCACGAAATGCGGCGGCGCATCCCCAGGCGATGGAATGCTCGTTCGCGATGCCGATAACGAGTCCCCTCTTGCCCTCATAGAGTTTGGCGTGGAAATCTGGGATCATCTTCGTGAAATCCGGCGTCATTTCAGGCAGCCTTTCTGTCAAAGTTGATGCTGAACGGTATCAGCGTTGAGCTTGCGTCAGTCGCAGAAGCTCATTTCCGGCACATAGTCTGGGACGATCAATTCGGCCTCGGTCAACTTGACCACATCCGCGACCGAGACCGAGGGGGCAGTCTCGATGAGCATGGCGTGGTCATTCGGGAAGGCGATCACCGCCAGATCCGTCACGACCATGTCCACCGGCCGCGTGGATGTGATCGGCAGCGTGCATCGCTTCACGATCTTGGACTTACCTTTGGCCGCGTGTTGCATGGCCACTATAACGCGCTTTGCGCCGGTCACGAGATCCATCGCCCCGCCCATGCCGGGGACCATCTTTCCGGGGATCGTCCAATTGGCCAGCAGGCCGGTCTCGTCCACTTGCAGGCCGCCCAGGACCGTGAGGTCAACATGACCGCCCCGAATGAGTCCGAAGGACACGGCGCTGTCGAAAATGCAGGCGCCTGGCAAAGCGGTGACAGGTTTGCCGCCGGCGTCGGTGAGCATCGGATGCGCCATGCCCTCCTCAGGCGGCGCACCCGTCCCTATAAGCCCGTTTTCAGATTGGAAGAAAACGCTCATGCCTTCCGGCAGGTATTTGGCGACAAGGGTTGGAATGCCGATGCCGAGATTGATAAGCATCCCCGGCTTAAGCTCACGGGCGATGCGACGCGCGATGATGGTTTGCGGTTCCATGGCCTACTCACCGATTGGTTATGAGGTGGTCGACAATCGGCGCCGGCGTCATGATGTGGTCTGGGGCGATCACGCCGATTGGCACAATGTTATCGGCGCAGGCGACGACGGTGTCCGCCGCCATGGCCATGACCGGGTTGAAGTTCCGGGCCGTAAGCGCGTAACCCAGATTGCCCAGGTAATCGGCTACGAAAGCATGGATGAGAGCGAAATCGGCGCGTAGCGCTGCCTCCAGCAGATAGGGCTTGCCGTTGACTTCGATCCTTTGCTTTCCTTCTTCCACCGTGGTGCCGACACCCGTGGGGGTCAGCACGCCGCCGAGCCCGTAACCGCCGCAGCGGATGCGTTCCGCGAGCGTGCCTTGGGGGATGAGTTCAACTTCCACTTCCCCTGCATTCATTTGTTGCTGTGTTTCAGGATTAAGTCCGATATGGCTCGCGATCAGTTTGCGTAAGAGCTTGGCTCTGACAAGTTTCCCGATCCCTTTGCCGGGGCTCGCCGTGTCGTTTGCGATCACGGTCAGATCGCGTTTGCCTTGGCGGACGATTTCATCCATGACGCGCTCAGGCGTTCCCACAGCCATGAAACCGCCGATCATCAGGCTCGCGCCATTCGGAATCATGGCGACCGCATTTTCGAGGGAAATTGTTTTCATAGGACACCTCTCGTGCCGCTTGGTTGGCGTCTCCTGATCAACGCCAGCGTATGCCGGGCAATCATCAATTCCTCATCGGTTGGAATGACGTAGACGGCGACAGCGCTGCCGGCGGCGGAGATCAGCTGCTTCCCGCCGGTGCTCGAGCCCGAGCCGCTCGGCAAGCCCGGCGACAACATCCTTGCCGAGCGTGCCCATCTCCCGCGTCATTGCAATAACGGCCATGGCGACCTCCTGAGAATAAATTCCTTAAGGCCCCCTTTGGGAGAGCAAGAAAATCATGGAAAATTGCTCCGCAACACCATAAGCATGCTTAACTAAAGTCTTATTTTATAGCATGCCAAGTCGTGCAGTTCCTTGACTTGGGTCAAGGCGTTACACCCGTTCCAACCCAATCACAGGGAGGAGGCCGCGTATCTTCCGCCGCTGCTTGCGGGGCTCATGCTCGGCGCCAGCTTCCTGTTCGGGGACGGCATCATCTCACCCGCCATCAGCGTGCTGGCGGTGGAGGGCCTTGAGGTCGTGACGCCGATATTCCGCGGGGCCGTCATTCCAATCACGGTTGCCATTCTCGCGCTGCTCTCTCGCAGCTTATGTGTGACCGCTACGGAATATTGCCGCGCCACCTGATCTTTGTGGAGGTAGTCCAGCGAAAGGCGCCTTACATCCACGAGGGCCGCTACGAGATCACTGTTTTCCACAAGGACGAGTATTCCAGCATCATCGCCGTGACCCTGCAATTCGGCTTCATGGAGGAGCCGAACGTCGAAGCGGTCCTCGAAGAGATGGCCAGACACCGCAAAATCAACCTGCCGACGGCCCTACACCGCTGGACCGTGCATGTCGCGGTCGAAAAGCTGCTCCCCTCTCGCAGAATGGGCGTGTTCGGCCATCTGCGGCTCACGGGGGAGGCCATTAGGGAAATGATGAAGGAACTGGCGATGAGCGGGATCGTTGATTTCCGCAGTGTGTCACAGCCTAGAAAGGCTAAGCGGCATTGTGGCTGCCGCTTAGCCTTCAACATATAGCGGCCCGAGTAAGATCGAACTTGAGGGCGGTACGATGAATCCGAAATCGATGGGGAGAATCGGTTCATGGCCAACTTCACCGTCTGAAGCTCGATCCATGTTGAACGCAAACGGATCCAAAAGCGGGCGTGCCGATTTAACAAAGTTGTTAAGGCCACTTCGTCTGTTATCGGCCTGAACCGGAGATGCCGTGCACATCCAGTCTCATGGGCCGCGCCCCCCGGGCGAACGCCTTCGTGACCGCCCTGCGCTCGGACCTGCATCGCCTTCGTGGTCTGCGCTAGCGCCGCCTCTTGCCGACGTGTTCACCACAACGATCCGAACGGCGAACACGACTTCGGCAGCATCACGCACCACCATGAATATCGCGGACGTGCTCACCCCGTACCGCTCAGCGTCGCGTGAAGCTCACGGAAGCAGATGTTCTTGAAATCAGAAGACTGCGGAAGCTCGGAGCGCCCTTCTTCGACGGGAGAAGTAATTACACACTTCCAGATTTGTCTCCTGTAACATCATAGACTTTAGGTTGTATGTCGTTCCTTTCCCTGATCGACTCGACCTCGTGGTGACCCGACCTGCGAAACATCGATTCTGGCTGTGCGGGAGGCCGGTAGGAGCCGCCTTCCGACCCGGAAGCTAGCAGCCTGTCGGACTTAAAGCTGTCGGCAGCGCGAGGCCGCTTGAGGGCGCACCCTATTTGGTTTACTATGGGCGGATAGATCCGCCGAGGCTTCTCGGGGGGAACGCGACACGATGAAGCTCTTTCTATTGGTCGCAGGGGTGTTCCTCTTTCCGGTCGCGCTGAGCTATGGCGTCGACCCGGCAGCGACCCTCCCGAAGTTCATGAACTTCACGGTGGAAGGCACCGATCAGACCCACATCTTCAGGGCTCTTATGGGCCTCTATCTCGGCATGGTGACCTTCTGCATCATCGCCGCGTTCACGCCGGAGTGGCAGCATGTGGCGGTGATCTGGGCCGTGTTCTTCGCTTACTCGCTGGCTATCGGGCGAATCCTCAGCCTCATCGTCGACGGGATGCCAAGCCCCATCCTCCTGTTCTACCTGGCGGTCGAGCTCACCGTGGGCACGCTTGGGCTTCTGGTGCTCAGCCGCGAGCGGCGCAAAGGCCGAGTGCATTAGACCATAGGAGCGTTGCTCCCCATTACAGCGGAGGAGCGACGAAACCCCGAGCGCCCCAAAGATCAGTCCGACAGGCTGCTAGAGCCGCTGGAGGGCGTTATGAGCAAGGATGTAGACGGGTTCATGACGGAGTGGGACGAATCGGCCCCCACGACAAGAGGACTTCATACAACGCGCCGTAAGAAGCGGCGCATGCCAATAATTAAGCCGCCGCCCGAATCAGCGGACGAGTTCGAGGAAACTTATCGCAGGCCGTCATCAGCCGCAGCCTGTACGCAACGCTACCGCGCGCGGTATGTCACCGAGCCTTCTCCGCCTCGCGAAGACGACAGCGCCGAAATCCAAGCGGACACAACTTTGTAGACTTGTGGTAGCCAAGCTTCCGCTTACCGCGAAGTCCGTTCTTCATAGAATCCTACAGCCGCAGCACTTCAAGCCGCCTATGAGAACATCCACCACGTTATCGAGCATGATGAAAGAAGATGCTGTCCAGCTCTGCGGTCCCCGCTATGGGCGGGAGGACGGCAAGGCCGGGCATCGCTGGGGGAAGACCAAAGGGAAATTGGGCTTCCATGGCGGCAAGGTC
>JBAVVP010000121.1:0-9665 GCA_049697355.1 Terriglobales bacterium | reverse complement strand
GTGTTCGATCATTCGCCCAACTCAAACCAAAGGCGCCGCCCTGGGAGCGCTGCATGCTCTCACCGCGGACGGACTCTTTATCGGTCAGTCGAAAGAGTTCTTCACGTTCATGAAGACTCTGGCGATTGAAGCGGATCTGGCGGTGCGTGAGGTATGAACGAGTAAGCCAGCGATTCGGCGATCGGACGATCGCGCAACTGCAAAATCGTCTGATCGTTGTGCAAGAGGCGCTGCGCCCGGGAACTCCGGCCGCAGCGCCTCCATCCCAAGGTCGGTAAGGAATCGGTTAGGAAAAGGACACACCATTATCGAAGGACTCTTTCAACCCATGCATCTGCTAGTGATTTTCGGGATTGCTCTGCTCGTCTTCGGGCCTAAGAAACTCCCCGAACTCGGCAAAGGAATTGGAGAGGGCATTCGCGGCTTCAAATCCGCGCTGAAGAGCAATGAGGAAGCACGCGACCAGAACCCGGCCGCCAACGACCGGGGTTAAACCATCGTTTAATCAGTTTCGCTCTCAATACGTCTTTACGCTTCCACCTGGAAGAACTGCGCCATGTTGCGGAATTTTTGATAGCGGGTTTCGAGCAGATCCCCGAGCGGCAGTCGCTTGAGTTTAGCCAATTCCTCTTGCAGCGCCCGGTCGAGCAACTCCGCGGCCTGCGCGTGGTCGGTATGCGCGCCGCCAGCGGGCTCCGGGATGATGGCATCGATGCAGCCTAGTTCGCTCAAATCTTTCGCCGTGATTTTCATGGCCTCCGCCGCCAGGTGCTTCTTGCTGGTATCGCGCCACATGATCGAGGCGCAGCCCTCCGGCGAAATCACCGAGTACACGGCGTTTTCCATCATCAACACGCGGTCGGCCACGGCAATTGCCAGCGCTCCGCCACTGCCGCCGACACCAATCACGGTCGCAATGATGGGCACTTCCAGGCGCGCCATCTCGAGGAGGTTCCGCGCGATCGCTTCTCCCTGGCCGCGCTCTTCGGCGTGCAGTCCGGGATAGGCGCCATCGGTATCGACGAAGGTCAGAATCGGCCGCTTGAACTTCTCCGCAATCCTCATCACCCGCAGCGCCTTCCGGTATCCTTCCGGATGCGCCATGCCAAAGTTGCGATACACGCGCTGTTTCGCGTCGCGCGCTTTTTGCTGCCCGATCACGATGACTTCCTCGCCGTGAAAGCGGGCCATTCCGCAAACAATCGCCGGATCGTCGCGGAAGCTGCGATCCCCGTGAATCTCGCTCCAGTCGGTGAAGATGCGCTCGACATAATCGAGCGTGTAGGGGCGTTGCGGATGCCGCGCCAGTTCGGTGCGCTCCCATGCGTTCAGGTGCGAAGAAACCTCGCGGCGAAGACCTTCGACCCGCTCGTGCAATTGCTGGATCTGGCGGAGCGTTTCCGCGCTCTGCCCCTCCAGCGTCTGCAGTTTGGTGATCTGCTGCTCAATTGTTTCCAGTTCCTGCTGCGCTTTCAATCCAGAATCCATCTTGATGACGTTCCCATTCCCTCGCGTATGATGTGCCTCGACGATCGACAGCATGAAGTCCGCACCGGCGATGGCGGCATTCTCCGCGCCGTGCTTTGCGGAATCTGACGCGCCGCTGTCCGCACTCGCATCGGACTTTCCCGCTCGCTTTGTCCTGATTCGCCTCATCGGCCGCGTCGGTGAGCTGGCATGCTCTTCCTTTGCACGATCAACTGATTTTGCGCACGCTGCCGCGCCCGCACAACTCTTCCACGCGGCTCAAGAAACTGCGGTCCGGCATCACATTATAGCCTTCCGCCTCCATCACCACCATGAAATCGCCTTCCCGCTCGACGTCGAACAGCACCTGCGCCTCGCCCTTGCGCTCTCGGCAAAGCGCATGCAGGGCATCGACCGTGCTTTCCGTCGCACTGCCGAGGGAAATCCGTATGCGCAGCGCCTTCGCCAGCGTCACCGGAGCTTCGTCGAGAGGAACGATGTCGTTCGCCGTAACCTTGGGATTCGCGCCTTCCTCGATGCGCACGCCTCCGCGAATCAGCACCGGAACTTCGAGCTTTACCTTCTCCGCGAGTTTCCTATAGGCCTCTGGGAAGACGAGCAACTCCACTTTTCCCGACATGTCTTCCAGCGCCGCTTGCGCCCACAGTTCGCCCCTTCTCGATTTTGCGACTCGCAGCCCCGAAATCAAACCCGCGGTCGTAATGTTCTCGTCCTTGGCTGTGGATTTCTTCATGGCGGCAATATCTTCGGTGGAGAGCGCATTCAGGTCGGCGAGTTTTTCCTTGTACTTCTCCATCGGATGCCCGGTAATAAAAAATCCAAGGATTTCCTTCTCTGCCTGGAGCCGCGTGTGTTCGTCCCAGTCGGGCGCGCTGGGGAGCGCATCGTTCGCCGCCTGCGCCGTTTCGTCGGCAAACACGCCAAACAGCCCGTGCTGTCCCGACTCCGCGTCACGCTGCGCTTTCTGAGCCTGTTCGATCGCAGTGTCGAGCGCTTTCATGAGCTGTGCTCGCCGCCCGAAGCAATCCATGGCGCCGCTCTTGATCAGCGACTCCAGTACGCGCTTGTTCAACAGCCGCAGGTCGACTTCTTCGCAGAGTTCGTAGAATGACCGGAAATTCCGGCCCAACTTTTTCCGCGCCGCGACGATTGACTCGATCGCATTTCCGCCAACATTCTTGACCGCGGCCAGCCCGAACCGTATCGCCTGCCCGTGCGGCGTAAAGTTCGAATCGCTGACGTTGATATCGGGCGGCTCGACCGCAATCCCCATTTCGCGGCATTCGTTGATGTACTTCACCACGTCATCGGTGCTGCCGGTCACCGAAGTCAGCAGCGCCGCCATGAAATCCAGCGGATGATGCGTCTTCAAGTACGCCGTGTGATAGGCCAGCAGCGCGTATGCCGCCGAGTGCGACTTATTGAAACCGTAGCCGGCAAACTGCGCCATCAAATCGAAAATCTTCTCGATCTTCCGAGGCGGAAAACCGCGCTGCGTCGCGCCCTGCACAAACCGTTCGCGCTGCTTCGCCATCTCCTCGACGTTCTTCTTGCCCATCGCCCGCCGCAACAGATCCGCTTCTCCCAGGCTATAGCCCGCCAGCCGGTTCGCCGCCTGCATTACCTGTTCCTGATACACGATCACGCCCAGCGTCTCATGCAAGATCTCTTTCAATTCCGGCAATTCGTATTCAATCTTGCGGCGCCCATGCTTGCGCTCGATAAAGTCGTCGATCATGCCGCCCTGAATCGGCCCGGGACGGTAGAGCGCATTCAAAGCGGTGAGATCTTCAATCGAATTCGGCTGATAGCGGCGCAGAACGTCTCGCATCCCGTGCGATTCAAACTGGAACACGCCCGAGGTTAATCCCTTATGGAAGACCTTCTCGTACGTCTCCTGGTCTTCGAGGGGGATGTCTTCCAAGCTGAGATTCGTTCCCCGCTGTGCGATCAGTTTCAACGCGTCGTCGAGAATGGTGAGCGTCGTCAGCCCGAGAAAATCCATCTTCAACAGGCCCATCTTTTCGATGGCCTTCATGTCAAACGCCGTGACGATTTCGTCGTTTTTGGTTCTGTGCAGCGGCACCAGGTCAATCAGAGGACGCGGCGAAATCACCACACCCGCGGCGTGCACACCGGAATTCCGTACCAAGCCTTCGAGCTTTCGCGCCGTGTCGAGCAATTGCCGCACCTGCGGATCCTTCTGGTACGCGTCCTGCAGCGCCACCGACTCTTTCAGCGCGTCGTCGAGCTTGATATTCAGCGTGGTGGGCACCATCTTCGCGATGCGGTCGACGTCGCTGTAAGGCATGTCCATCGCGCGGCCGACGTCCTTGATCGCGGCTTTCGCGGCCATCGTGCCGAACGTAATAATCTGCGCAACATTTTCCCGCCCGTATTTGTGGGTGACGTATTCGATCACCTCGCCGCGCCGGTTCATGCAGAAGTCGATATCGATATCCGGCATGGAAATGCGCTCCGGGTTGAGGAAACGCTCGAACAGAAGCTCATGCTGCAGCGGATCGATGTCGGTGATGCCGAGCGAATACGCAACCACCGCGCCCGCCGCCGATCCGCGTCCCGGGCCCACCGGAATGCCGCGTTCGCGGGCGTAGCGGATGAAGTCCCAAACGATCAGGAAATAGCCCGAGAACTTCATCTGCTGAATGATGGCAATCTCGCGCGCCAATCGCTGCTCGTAGTCCGCGAGGGAATGCTTGAGCCGGCCGTTCGCCGCCGCCGTGCGCAGGCTCTCCATCCGCCGCGCGAATCCCTGCCGCGTGATGTGCTCGAAATAACTATCGGGAGTAAATCCGTCGGGAACGTCAAAGCGCGGAAATGGGCTGGGAATCTTCTCCAGTCGAAAATTGCAGCGCTCCGCAATATCAAGCGTGCGCGAAAGGACCTCCGGAGAGTCTTTGAACACGCGCAACATCTCGTCGCCGTTCTTGACGTAGAACTGCGTGCCCTCGAATTTCATCCGGTTAGTTTCCTGAATGGACTTCCCCGTCTGAATGCACAGCATCACATCCTGGGCGTGCGCGTCGTCTTCGCAGAGGTAGTGGCTGTCGTTGGTCGCGACCAGGGGCAGCCCGAGATCCTTCTCCAACTGGAACAACCCCGAATGGATGCGGTGCTCCATCTCCAGTCCCTGGTCCTGAATCTCGAGAAAGAAGTTCTCTTTGCCGAAGAGATCACGGTAGAATCCGGCCGCGGACCGCGCCGCCTCGTAATTCCCTTCCATCAGACGTTCGGCCACTTCACCTTTCAGGCATCCGGAAAGTCCGATCAGCCCCTTCGAATGCTCCGCCAGAAATTTCTTGCTGATTCGAGGTTTGTAGTAGAAGCCGTGCAGCGAGGCTTCCGACGTGATCTTCACCAGGTTGCGGTAGCCTTCTTCATTTTCCGCCAGCACCAGCAGATGGTTATAGGTGTCGCCGTCGGGGGGAGTGCGCGTGATGACGTGGTCGTCTTTCTTGCAGATGTAGAGTTCGCAGCCGACGATCGGCTTCACGCCGGCCTTGTGCGCCGCATTCACGAAATGCACCGCGCCAAAAATATTTCCGTGATCGGTCATGGCTACCGCGGGCATGCCAAGTTTCTGGACCCGATCGACGAGTTTCTCAACGTCGCAAGCGCCGTCGAGCAGAGAGTAGTCGCTATGCAGATGCAGGTGGACGAATTGGTTTTGGCTCATGCAATGGCTTTTGGTTTTGGGTCTCAGCGGATCGGATTCATTCTAACGGCTGGGAAAATTCGCGCAATGACAGAAACTGGTGCAATTGCGTGTGGCGCGGACCTGCCCTGAGCGTAGTCGAAGGGGCCCTCGCCCGCGTGCTGCCGCGGCTATCTCGGCACCTGAAAATCTACCCCGCGATCGTCATTCATCTT
The DNA here is from genome assembly GCA_049697355.1 of Terriglobales bacterium. Taxonomy (GTDB): domain Bacteria; phylum Acidobacteriota; class Terriglobia; order Terriglobales; family Acidobacteriaceae; genus Acidiflorens. Next base: position 4,286 of record JBAVVP010000121.1, on the reverse strand, counting down.
GACCGTGGCCGGAATATCGAGCTGCGCGAGCGGAATCTTCTTCCCGGCTTGGTGGTCGTTGAGCACCCACAACATCCCGCGAGCAATCGCGTAATTCCGCACCTCTTCTACATGCTTGTCTTGGAAAACCAGTGCCGTCGCGGGCTCCGTCTCTTTCGGGCGATTGCGCGCTTCGACGTCGGCTTGCAACCGATCGATCTTTCCGCTCAGTGCCTGTACGTCGCTCCGCAAACCGCTGTCCTCCGGCGACGGAGCGGGGTACGAGGGAGCCTGGTAGGAGGCGTACGCATCCTGATCTTCGTTCCCCGTGTCATAGAAAAACGGATCATCGTAGCTGTAATAGCCGTAGGGGTAGGAGGGATAGTACGACGCGTATGGGTAATTCGAGTAAAAACCGCGTCGTCCGTCGAAGCCGTGATGATGGTGGAAGCGGTTTCCAGGCTGACCATGAAAGCCGGATCTGCGACCAAATCCTCCACCGCGAAATCCGCCAGATGGGTGTACGGCAGAGGCGTGTCCGGCAAAACCGCCATGCGAGGCGAAGTGGGATCCGCCTCCACCGCCAATATGGCCACCGCCGCCACGATGCTGCGCCCACACGGGCACTGTGAGCAGAATCAGGCTACACGTCGCTATGGACCACCAGCGCCGCATACCACATTATAGCCCGCTTTAGCACGCCTCACTTGCGCTTTCTCTTGACCTTGGCGTGGGTAGTTGCCTTTCTTTTAGCAGCCGGCTTCGAAGGCTTCGCGGGTTTGTTCGGCTTCCTGGCGGCCGGCGCCTTGGCGGGCTTGGTCGCCTTGGCAGCGGGTTTCGCCGGCAAGGGCTTTGCCGCAACCACGGGTTTTACCTCCACTGCGGCCTTCCCCGGAACCGGCGCGGTCGCAGCCGACGCAGTTTTTCCCTTCCCCTTAACCCCAGGCTTGCCGCTCGCCGCAGCAGGAACCACGGCCGCCGCAGCCGCCTTGGCTCCTCTGCCCCGCTTGCTGGGAGCGGGCGGTGGCGGCGGTGGAGGTGGGGGCGCCAGCGGTTTGAGATATTTCAGAGTCTCCGTCCGCGAACGCAGCTTCCCATCCAGCAACAGCATGAACACATCGTTCGCAATCTTCGGATACTCCGGCATCTCCGGCGTAATTCGGAGTTCCGTCATCTCGGGCAGTGGAATCTTCTGCTGCACTTGCCGCCATTTGGTAAAGAAATTCTTGATCTTTTGCGCCACCGCCTGCTGCCGCGCGGTGATCGCAAGAAACAGAATCATCTCCGGACGAGCCGACGACAGCAATTGCCACGTCCGCGATGGCGTGGCTGCCTCTTTACCCGACAAGCGCTTCGCCAGGCTGTGGGCATTCGAATCCAGATCCTTCCACGACTCGACCAGATCCTTGCGCGGAATCGCCCGGCGCAAATCCGAAATATCGCTGTCCGCCAGCCGCTCGGTAAGGAAATGCAGCACTGCCGGCGCAACCTCCGGCGTATATCCGAGCTCGTTCATTTGCTGACGCGTTTTCATCAGCGCGCCCAATCCGGCCGTGTCCACCTTGGCCGTGCTCCAGCGCGGATTCAGCACTTTCAGCCATCCCTCTTTTTCGTACGCCTTCAAGACGCCGTGCGGATCCTCCTCGTAGGCTAACTGCTCGATCTCGTATCCGATGCTCGAATTCCGGATGTACTCGATGTAGCCGTTTTCTTTCCCCGATTCGTAACGCGCCTGCGTCCGCTCTTCCAGCGGCCAGTGGAACCGCGTGGCAAAGCGCGTGGCCCGGATCATCCGCGACGGATCCTCCAGAAACGCGTAGTTATGGAGCACCCGGATCACTTTGGCTTCGATGTCGGCCGAGCCGTTGAATGGATCCATCAACAACCCGCGCGATCCTTCGTTCAGCGACAGGGCCATAGCGTTCACGGTGAAATCGCGGCGGCGAAGGTCTTCAATGATCGTCGCCGGAGCCATCTGCGGCGCCTTGCCGGGCTTGTCGTAGCGCTCCGAGCGCGCCATCGCAATCTCGGCGCGCACGCCACCAGGCAGCGTCAGCAGCAAGGCTCGCGTTTCGTCGTCGGCGTCACCCACCACCGCGCCGGCCCGCTCCAGATCTTTTTGCAGTTTGAGCGCGTTGCCCTGGACCGTGAAATCCAGATCGCGAATGGGGAATCCGGTAATGATGTCGCGGATGGCGCCACCGGTCAGGTAGAGATTCATCCCCGCCGCCTTGGCGGCGTCTAGGACCAGGGTGACTGCCTTTTGTTGGTCCGGCGAGAGCCGGGTTTCTAGCGTGTATATGTAATCGGCCATGCCTTCCTAATCGCCATGCCGTAGCCCTTCGTTGGGCTGAACCGGGGCGTTATTCACAAGATTTCCACAGGGAAGCCCCTGCGAACCCGCCGCGCGGCCCGGCGGCGGAATCTAAATATCTCTAGACATTAGACTTATACCGCATCACTGCAATTCAGTAAACAAGAGAAAATAACACAACGTTTACCGTTTGGCTACTGCGAAGGCACAAACTGGGCGAATTCATGCGGAAAGTGCGAGAATCCAAGTGGCGCCGGGTGCCCCACTCATTCGCGTTCTTTGCGAATGGGTGGGATTGCCGGCGTCGCTTGGAAAGCCGTTTTACCCCATGCCCTCGACTCACAAGAAAGTGATCGTGCGGAAACACGACCGCGACTCGGTCAGCGGTTTCGTCGCTCCCGCCAACTTTGTGGTAGAGGGCAAGCTGGAACTGCTCAACACGTCCGGCAATGTGGTTGCCATCGACCTGCGTGACATCAAGGCCGTGTATTTTGTCCGCGAGTTTTCCGACAGCGATGTGATGCTTCGCAAGACCTTCACCACCCGTCCCCGAACCGAAGGCCTCTGGGTGCGCCTGAAGTTCAAAGACAGCGAAGTGATCGAAGGCATCCTGCCCAACGACCTAACGCAGAATCCCTCCGAAGGATTTCTGATGAACCCTCCCGACCTTCGCTCGAACACGCAGCGAGTCTTCGTGCCCAGAGAAGCGCTCACGTCAGTAACGGTCCTCGCTGTGATCGGAGCCGCCAACCGCCGCCGCAAAGGCGGCCAGCCGGACACAAGGCAAGTCACGCTGTTCGAGCAGTAGAAAGGCAGGTCTTAGTTCTTAGGTCTTAGGTCTTAGGTCTTAGGAAAAGCCCTCTGGGATTCACGGTGAAATCGCTGCTCCTGTTTTTCCTAAGACCTAACACCTAAGACCTAAGACCTTGCTCTATTACAATTCTCCCGGACCCATTCTATGAGACTCGCCGACATCGCCACTGCCCTCAACGCCCGTCTGGACAACGCTTCTCCCGACACCGAAATCACTGCCGTAGCCGGAATCGAACGAGCGGGTCCGGGGCAACTGACCTTCGTGTCCAACCCCAAGTACAACGCCGCAGCCAAGACCACCTCAGCTTCCGCCGTCATCGTCGCCGAAGACTTTCCCGGGATCTCCACGGGAATGCTGCGCAGCAAGAATCCCTATCTAGCCTGGGCAAAGGCGATAGAACTTTTCCACCGGCCCCCAAGTTACGCGCCCGGAATCCATCCCACCGCCGTAGTTCATCCCAAAGCCAAACTAGGCAAGAACGCGCATATCGGTCCTTACGTAGTGATCGACGAAGACGTAGTAATCGGAGACAACGCCGTTCTGCTAGCCCACGTCGTCATCTATCGCGGAGTAACCATCGGCAATAATTTCTTCGCGCACGCGCACGCCGTGGTCCGGGAATTCTGCCAGTTGGCAGACAACGTCGTCCTGCAGAACGGCGCCGTAGTCGGCACCGACGGATTCGGCTTCGCCAAGGACGACGCTGGCCACTGGTACAAAATCGTCCAGTCTGGAAAAGTGACGCTCGAAAGCGATGTCGAGATTCAGGCCAATACCTGCATCGACCGCGCCAGCATAGGTGAAACCCGCATCGGACGCGGCGCGAAAATCGACAACCTGGTGCAGATCGGCCACAGTTGCACCGTGGGCCGCGACACTCTGCTGATCTCGCAGGTCGGCCTGGCTGGAACCACGGAAGTGGGCAACAACGTGATTCTCGCCGGACAAGTCGGAGTCGCGGGCCACTGCAAGATCGGAGACGGAGCCATCGCCACCGCCCAAAGCGGAATTCCCCACGACGTTCCCGCTGGAGCCACGGTCAGCGGCTATCCTGCCATCGATAACCGCCTGTGGCTGAGGTGTTGCGCCGTCTACGCCAAACTGCCCGAGATTGCCAAAGCGGTTAGAAAGTTGTCAGAGCGGGAGTGAGTCGTTTTCTGTCTCTCAAAAGCAAATGAG
>JBAVVP010000120.1:0-14410 GCA_049697355.1 Terriglobales bacterium | reverse complement strand
GCACAAGCACGCGCATAGAACTCTCGCGGAGCTGAGAGGGGCGCGAATCCAGAACGTTGTCGGTTGACCATCGCCCAGGCAACAATTTGATGCTCATCTGCTGCCGGTAAAGCCGAAAGGACTGCCGCCGTGGCGCAAGACGAAAAATCTGGTTACAACCGCTTCCTGCTGCTAGTAGCGGGACTGGGCGGACTACTCTACGGCGTGGATGTCGGCATTATTGCCGGGGCTTTGCCGTATCTCGAGGCCACCTCCGGCTTGAATGCCGGCCAGCTTTCCATCGTGGTCGCGGCCGTGCTCCTCGGCAGCGTGATCTCGACCTTGTTTGCCGGCGCGCTGGCCGACTGGATGGGCCGCAAGCCTCTGATGATCGTGAGCGGAGTGCTGTTCGTCTGCAGCATTCCCATCATTGCTCTCTCCCATGGCTATGAGTCGCTGGTGCTGGGCCGCTTGTTGCAGGGCATTAGCGCCGGCCTGATCGGCGTGGTGGTCCCGCTGTATCTGGCGGAGTGCCTGGCGGCAGCGAGCCGCGGCAAGGGGACGGGAATTTTCCAGTGGCTGCTGACGCTGGGCATTGTGACCGCAGCCATCGTAGGAATGTACTTCAGCTTTCGCGTCGAAGAGGTGGCCCGGCTGGCCGATCCCGCGCGGCTCTTCGCGTTCAAAGACACCGCCTGGCGCAGTATTTTCTGGGTTTCGCTGCCACCCGGCATTTTGTTCGTGATCGGCAGCTTCATGGTGTCGGAGTCTCCGCGTTGGCTGTATCTGCGCGGGAAACGAGACGCCGCCTACTCCGCGCTTCTGCGCTCTCGGACCAAAGAACAAGCCGGCGTTGAGCTGGCGGAGATGGAACAGGTCACCGCGGCTGAAAAAGCGAGATCCTCAACTGGAGCCAAGGTCAAGGAATCGCTCTTGCGCCGCAAGTACGTCATTCCGTTTGTTCTGGCTTGTGTCATTCTCGCGTTCAATCAGGCCACCGGCATCAACTCCATCATCGGCTATAACACGAATATTCTTTTGCAGAGCGGTCTATCAGACGTTCAGGCGCATTGGGGTTACGTTCTGTTCACCATCGTGAATTTTCTGATGACGATTGGTGGCGTCCTGCTGGTGGACCGCAAGGGACGCAAATTTCTGCTGTCGGTGGGAACCGCCGGGATTATTTTGTCGCTGGTTTCGACGGGCCTGCTCTTCCGCAAGACGGAACGGCTGCGCGTGGATTCCCGCGGTCCGGTTCAGGCTATGGTAACGGCGGATCAGAAGATCACGCTCACCTATAACCAGAAGCTGGCGGAAACGCTGCTCGGCACATCGCTCAGCACAACGGGTGACGCCACCCAGCAAATCGGCCACCGTCCGACGTCCTTGGTCGTCATCTATTCGTATGGGGACTTTCGCGCCGCAACCAAGGCAGCGCGCTCGGACGACGACGCCGCGACCCCGATCCAGATCACGCGGGAGAGTTCGGTGCCCGCCAACAAAGTGGTGGCGTTCTTTTCAAATCCCTTTGGCAATCTCGATGCCGCGCGCCAGGCTCCCCTCAGAATCGACAATGCACTGATTACCCCTCTTCCCAGCCCGCGCAGCGGAATGCTGGTGGCGATCACGCTGTTCGTATTCATGGCGTTTTTCGCGATCGGACCCGGAGTCTGTGTGTGGCTGGCACTTTCGGAGTTGATGCCGACGCGGATTCGCTCGAACGGGATGAGCATCGCGCTGCTGATCAACCAGGCGGTTTCGACCACCATCGCGGCCGTATTCCTGCCGACGGTTGGCAAGCATGGTTACGCCGCCATGTTTTTTGGTTTTGCCGCCTGCACCGTAATTTACTTCATCACCGCCGCCGTGTTCCTGCCTGAGACCAAGGGGAAGACGCTGGAAGAAATCGAAGCGCATTTTGAGCGAGCAGGGTCTTAACGACTCGTCTTGACCGCTTGCGATCTCTTGACGATTTGTTTACGCCCGCCTGACAATACCTCTACTCTCGCTTCGTAAGGTGATCTCAGGACGACCAGGGTGTGATTGCAATCACACGCGCACGTGATATTGAACGCTGCGAGTTGTGACTTCTGTCCCAGATAATACCCGTCAACCTGGGTCCTTAAGAATTGAAGCGAATGAGCCAGAACTGCTACCGCCAAGGAGGCGATCCAATGGAGATGCCGCGTCGGCTGTCCCTGCTGTTTACTCTCGTGCTCACAGTCCTACTGCTGACGGGAAGCAGTCATGCTATCCCGGCGTTCTCACGCCAGTACGGCACCTCGTGCAGCACATGCCATGTGGATTTTCCGAAGCTCAACGATTTTGGCAAGGCCTTTAAAGACGCCGGATTTAAGTTTCCGAAAGCGGATGAGGATTTCATCAAGGTTCCCGCGGTAATGCTGGGAGCGCCGGCGCAGAAGGAATTGTGGCCGCACAGCATTTGGCCAGGCACACTGCCCGGCTTGCCGATGATTGGCCTGCGGTTCAACACCTTTTTCCAGGTATACAGCCGGAACCGCAACAAGTTCGCGCCACCGGATCAATTCAATCCCGGCATTCCGCGCACCGACTTCCAGCCCGGGCTGTTCAGCATCTTCACCGCGGGTAACTTCGGCGACGGGATCGCGTTCTGGGTGGATGAAGACTTCAGTGTCGGAGGGGACAATAGCGCGGGTGGCCTGGGGGATGGTTACCTGAAGTTCCACAATATTGGCCGTCTGTTCAAGCTGCCAAAAGACGCTCTGAATCTACGGGTCGGCCAGTTCGAAATTGATCTGCCCTTCAGCCCGGCACGCTCCTGGAACCTGAGCGGGTGGGATATTTACGACGAGGCGAACTTCGGGGCTGCCAACGGACTGGGGCCGGGGGTGAACAATGCGTTTGCCTTCTCCTCACCCGGGCAGGGTGTGGAGATCAGCGGCGGTCACAACTACGGCGGCTACCACTACTCGCTGGCCGTGCTCAACCAGAATACCAGCGGCACATCGGCGGCCACGTGCGACACGGCGAACCCATCCTGCAACGGGGCTCCCAATGTCAGCCCGGCGGTGGGGATCTTCTCCGATTCCAACTTCAAGGATCTTTACGGCCGGTTCCAGTACCGCTTCAACTTGGAGAAAGATGCGGCGAGCCGGAACGACATTCAGGCGGCGGGCGCGACGGGACCGCGCGATCACACTTATCTGCAACTTGGCACGTATTACTTCTACGGACGGTCGGTGCAGCGCGCCAACCTGGAAAGCGGCACGGTGTTGACGGCACACGAGCCGTTCTACCGCACCGGCGCCGACTTCAGCTTCAACTACCGTGCGTTCAACCTGTTTGGCATGTGGATGTATGGACGCGACCAGAGCCAGGTGCTGAATGGGGCGGGGACGGCGCTGATCGCGGCCCCGGCGGCGCACTTCAACGGCGGCTTTCTGGAAGCGGACTACCTGGCGTTGCCGTGGCTGATGACGATCCTACGGTACGACCGTGTGCAATCGACGGCGGATTTCCTGAATGGTTCCGGGAATTTCTTTGCGCCGGCCAGCGCCACCCGCAACCGGATCACGCCGGGGGTGCAGTTCCTAATCCACGCCAACATCAAGACCTCGTTCGAGTATCAGATCCGGCCGAAGCAGGAGGGTACGGACACGAACGGCAATCCGGTTGGGCCGCTCCGCACCAATCAGGCAGTGGCTGGATTGGAATGGGTCTACTGAGCCCCGCGATCCGATGGAGTAGTAAGATCTGAACAAAGGAGAAATCATGAATCGCAATATCGTTTTCGTGCTCGTGGCGCTTCTGGCGCTTACTCTCGCGGCTAGCGCCGGTAGCATCAGCGGAAAGGTTTCCGGTGTGAACGGCGAATCGGTGGTCTACGTTGACGCCATTGCCGGAAAGACTTTCCCGGCGCCGACCGCGAAGCCGGTCATCGACCAGAAGGGCTTGATGTTTGTGCCGCACATTGTGGTGGTGCAGCAAGGCACGACGGTCGAGTTCCTGAACAGCGACAAGGTGGCCCACAATGTGTTCTGGCCTTCGGTCGGCGGCAACAAGAAACTTACTCACAACCTTGGCACTTGGCCGACGGGCGAAAAGCGTCCGTTCAAGTTCGACAATCCGGGCGCGGTGCCGCTGTTGTGCAATGTGCATCCCGAGATGGCGGGCTATGTGGTCGTATCGCCGACTCCGTACTTCGCGACCACCGACAAATCGGGCGCCTACAAGATTGAGAACGTGCCCGACGGCAGCTACACCGTAACGGCGTGGCATGAAGGCGCCAAGGCTAAATCCCAGCCGGTGGCTGTGGCTGGCGACAGCAAAGCGGATTTCACGCTGAGCAAATAAGGAAATGAGGAGCGGGCGGCCTGCCCGGGCCATATTTCCTTAGTGGAGAGACGGGCGTCTCGCCCGTCCCGCCGGGCGGGGACGCCCGGCTCTCCACTGACAATCGCGCCGTCACCGCAGTAGAATGCTTTCCGTCACACGAACGCACTGGGGATTGCCGTCTTGCTGAAGCGGTTCAAAGACAAAAAAGTGGACAGGGATTGGTTGAATACCAACTTTCCCTGCATGATGGCTTGTCCGGCCCACACCAACGCGGGCCGCTACGTCGCTCTGATTGCGGAAGGGCGATTTGAGGAAGCGTACAAATTTGCCCGCGATCCCAATCCGCTGGCCAGCATCTGCGGCCGAGTTTGTGCGCATCCCTGCGAAACTGCCTGCCGCCGTGGCGACATCGATCGCCCCATCGCCATACGGGCCCTCAAGCGCTTTCTGACGGAGCGGCACGGCCCGGAATCGAAGCGTCCTGTCGACATCAACGCGGGACGCGGCCAGAACCGGCTGCCCTTCAAGGTCGCCGTGGTCGGCGGCGGCCCCGTGGGATTATCGGCGGCGCATGATCTCGCGCTCATGGGCTACTCGGTCACAATTTTTGAAGCCGCTCCTGTGGCGGGCGGGATGCTTTACCTCGGCATCCCCGAATACCGATTGCCTCGTGACGTGGTGGAAGCGCAAGTGCGGGAAATTCTTGCGACCGGCGACATTACTCTCAAGCTGAATCAGGCGGCGGGACGCGACTTCACGGTTTCCGATCTGCGCCACCAGGGCTTCGACGCGGTGCTGGTCGCCGTGGGCGCGCATCGCAGTCGCGATCTCACCATCCCGGGGGTTGAGCTGGATGGCGTTTACAAAGGCATCGATTTTCTGCTCAACGTGAATCTCGGCTACAAGTTCACCATCGGCAAGAAGGTGATTGTGATCGGCGGCGGCAACGTGGCCATGGACGTGGCGCGTTCGGCGGCTCGCGAAGTAGTCCGGCAACATGTTGCCGGAGTCGAAGACCTCGAGCCGTCGCTCGAGAGTGTAAGTGCCGTAGCCACGAAAGAAATGGTGGACGTGTCTCTCTCCGCGCTTCGCCTGGGCGCGCAGGAAGTGCATCTTGTCTGCCTGGAAAAGCGCGAAGAGATGCCGGCGGCGCTGGAAGAGATTGAAGAGGCAGAAACCGAAGGCATCGTCATGCATCCCGGCCTCGGGCCCAAGCGCATGATCGGCAAAGACGGCAAGGTTGTGGCGCTCGAGACGCTGAAGACGAAGTGGGTCTTCGATCAGAATAGGCGCTTCAATCCGGCGTTCTACGAGGGTAGTGAAACGCAACTGGACTGCGACACCATCATCATGGCCGTCGGCCAGGCGCCGAATCTGGATTTTCTTAAACCGGAAGACGGGGTAGAGAAATCTCCCCGAGGGCTGATCGCAGTGAACCCGCAAACGCTGATGACCTCGGCGAGCGGCATTTTTGCCGGCGGCGACTGCGTTTTCGGTCCGCGGTTGATCATCGACAGCGTGGCCGACGGCAAGCGCGCCGCAGTCGGGATTGACGAATTCCTGCGAGGCCAGAAGCATCCCGAACCGATTGTCGAAGTCGAGGTCTTCAAGCGCCACAGCATGCCGCTGGAGCTGTTGGATCTGGTTCGTCCCGCAATTCCAATGCTGCCGCTGGAACGCCGCACCGGAGTGACCGAAGTCGAGGTCGGCTACGATGCTCAGTCGGCGATGGAGGAAGCGCAACGCTGCCTGCACTGCTGGGTGAACACGGTATTTGAAGGCGTCCCCGAAGATGGGAGCATGTGCATTTTGTGCGGCGGCTGTGTGGATGTTTGCCCGGAAAACTGCCTGTCGCTTGTCTCGCTGGATCGCATTCAGTTTGAGCCCGAAACCGTGCAGCAGATCCTTGAGCATCAGGAATTGTTTGGCGTGGAGCTGGATGAAGTGGCAGCCGACGAACTCGGCATCGTGACCGGTTCCGCCATGCTGAAAGACGAGACTCGCTGTATTCGCTGCGGACTGTGCGCGGCGCGTTGTCCCGTTGGCACCATCACGATGGAGTCGTACAATCTGGCTTCGGCCGAGCGCACCGGATTGATTTCGATTGAATCGATCGACGGACCGCTCCGGCCCAAATCGCCAGTTGCGGTTGGAGGTCCGAAGTAAGCGTTCGAGGTAAACCGATGTCCGAAGAGAAAAAAATCACGCCGGCTGAGTCGGGCAAAGACTTCGACCGCCGCGCTTTTTTTGTGAAGCTGGGATTGGGATCGTTGAGTATTGCCGCCGCGGGTACGGCGGCGTTCTCCTACCAGTTTCTCTCGCCGAATGTTTTGTACGAGCCCTCTCCTATTATCAACGCAGGCAAGCCCGGAGATTATGCGTTGGATTCGGTGACGCTGGACGTGAATTCAGGAATTTATCTCGTCCATGCCCAGGAAGGTTTTTTTGCCCTGAGCGCCGTCTGTACCCACCTCGGGTGCCTGACGGCATGGAAACCTGAGTTGGGGGAGCATGGGGAGGGTATCATCGCTTGCCCGTGCCATGGCAGCAAGTTTTATGTTCGGACCCCGGGAAAGATTCCCGGAGAAAAAATTGAAGGCCCCGCGCCCCGGCCGCTGCCCTGGCTGGAAGTCTCGCTTAGCGATGACGGGGATCTGCTGGTGGATCGTTCCAAACAACTTGATCCCAAGGCTCCCAGGACATTCCTGAAGGTGTGAGCATGGCGAAGACAATCACGAACTACTTCGAGGAATTGCGGGGCACGCGGGTCTGGCGGTCTGTGTTCCGCAGCGGAACTGGGTCGAGCACTCTGCACCGGGCGCTGGCGGTGCAGCAAAACGTATTCCTGCACCTTTTCTCCACCAAGGTGCGGACCCGCTTGCTCAGCTTCAGCGCAACCTGGTATCTGGGCACCCTGACCTTCGGAACCTTTCTCATCCTGGTAGCCACTGGCATTCCCCTGATGTTTTATTACCATCCCTCGGTGCCGCAGGCCTATGCCGATACCAAGGATCTGCAGTTTGTAGTTTCCTCCGGTCTGTTTCTGCGCAACCTGCATCGCTGGTCCGCGCATGCCATGGTCTTCCTCGTGTTCGCGCACATGTTCAAGGTGTTTTACCGCGGCGCTTATCGCGCGCCACGCGAGTTCAATTGGGTCATCGGAGTGATCCTGCTGCTGATTACGCTGCTGCTCAGTTACACGGGCTACTTACTGCCTTGGGATCAGTTGGCCTTCTGGGCGATTACGGTAGGTTCGAATATCGCCTCCGCTGTGCCGGTGATGGGGAATAAGGTTCACTTCCTGATGCTCGGCGGCAATATGGTGAACGCCAATGCGCTGCTGCGCTTCTACGTGTTGCACTGCATGATTCTGCCGCTGGTGGCAATCCTTTTTGTCGCCGTGCATTTCTGGCGGATTCGCAAAGATGGCGGCCTCTACAGCCACCCAAGCGAGCCCAGAACGGTCGCGGCTCAACCGGTTCCGGCGGCGGTGAAGGGAGGGCAATTGCAATGACCGAGAAGACGCCCGATCCGAAAGACTTCATCGCCGGCATGGATTCGAATGCCCGCAAGTCACCGACGCGGGTTGTCTTCGTAACCCGGCGAACCTCGGCGCAGGTCAAGGTCACCGACGAAGATCAGGTGCAGACCTATCCGGAGGTGCTGTTCCGCGCCGTCGTCGCCATCGAGGTCTTAACGATCGCGCTGGTCGGCGTGGCCCTTCTGTTCAATGCTCCGCTGGAGGGTCTTGCCGATCCCTCGCATACCCCCAACCCCGCCAAGGCGCCCTGGTACTTCCTAGGATTGCAGGAAATGCTTCACTACTTCCCGCCCGTGGTGGCGGGTGTGCTGGTCCCGGGCCTGGTCGTGATGGCGCTGATTGTGATTCCGTATTTCAACATCAACATCGAAGCCGACGGTGTTTTTCTGAAAGACCGCAAGCGCCGCGTCCTGATTTTCTATGTGGTCGCCGCCGTTCTCTCGCTGTTCCTGTTGTGGTTCGACGTGTACGTAGCGCTGGTTCCAACCCTGATCGTCGTCGGGTTCATGGCGCTGGCGGCACAAAGTTCTCCGCAGTCGACTTCGGCCTTCCGACGTTATCTGGCGGGCAGACCACTTTCCTTCTGGATCATGACCTGGTTTCTGTTCGAACTGGCCGTGCTCACGGCGGTTGGCACATTCTTCCGCGGCCCGGGTTGGTCCTGGGTGTTGCCCTGGAGGAGCTAACGTTGCAACCATCCCCGCAGTCGCCGTCGCAAATATCGAAGAGCAAATTGTCTTCCCTCTGGCAGACGTTGTTCGGCCATCCGGTGCGCGCCTTTGGCGTGGCCAGCTTGCTGTTATTGATCGCGCTGGCCATCGCACCGGCCAAGAATTACTTCAGTGAATGGCGCCACTACCAGAACCAATATCTCGCGCTGATTCGAGGCCGGGGAGAGGCGGTAACACTGCAGCGCCACTTCCACGACGGAATCCAGCAGATCTGGCTGCCGCAGTTCGGAGTCGTAGATCGCTGCACCACCTGCCACGTCGGATTGAAAGAAGCCAGTCTCGCCGATGTCAGCACCCAGCCGTTCCGCCGCCATCCGGCAATTCCGCATACGCTTGACCAGTTCGGCTGCGTGATGTGTCACCGTGGGCAGGGTCCGGCGACCACCGTCGAAGAAGCCCACAGCAGCACGCTGGCCTGGGAGCAGCCGATCCTGCCCGCACGCTACGTCCAGTCTTCCTGCGGACAATGTCACCGCGCTCCGCTCACCGGCGCACCGCAATTGAACCTGGGACGCAATCTGCTGGGACGTTATGGCTGCGTGCACTGTCACACCATCAAACTGCCCGACGGCAGCGCCATCCAGCCGACCGACGATCCGCCCTCGCTTCAGCACGTTGCCGACAAGACCACGCGGGAATGGATTTATGCCTGGTTGAAGGATCCCCAGGCCTACGCCGTTACCGCGACGATGCCGAATTTCAAGTTGAGCGATCCGGACGCGCGCGATATCTCGGCTTTCCTGATCGCGAGCAGCACGCCGCTCACCGGGGACACGGCGCCAGTACCTAAGAATGAGAAGGCATCCGATCCAACGGCCGGAGCCAGCTTATACGGCGAGTCATTCTGCGCATCCTGCCATGCCGTGCAGAACGCCGCCGGGAACGTGGTGGGCGGCGACATTGGGCCGGAACTCACCCGCGTCGGCGCCAAAGTCAAACCCGAGTGGCTGCGGGCGTGGTTGCACAACCCGCGCGTCTACGATGCGGGAACGGCCATGCCGCACTACCGTTTCAGCGATCCGCAACTTTCCCTGCTGACCACCTTTCTCGGAAACAAGACGGATTCCGATCTGCTGGCCAATGTGCATCTCGACGCCGCTACGCCCGAGCAGATTGCGCATGGCAAGCTTCTGGTCACCGAGTACGGCTGCGCTTCCTGTCACCTGATCAACGGAATCAAGAAGCCGGATAACTTCGCTCCGGAATTGACTCGCATCGGGAGCAAGCCGCTCACACAAATTATTTTCCTGCCGGGGATGACACACGCCATACCGGACTACATTGCGGCCAAGATCCGGCAACCCCATTCCTTTGGATCGGCGCTGAAGATGCCGCAGTTCGCCCTCGCCCCCGCGCAGGTTGATGCTCTAACGACGGCACTGCTCGCGCTCACCGACCGGGCCCACGACTTGCCGCCGGCCTTGACCGTTCCGGCGAAGGCGCCTTCGGACTACCAGCCCGCGGGCAAAGCTGGGAAACTGATGGCCGATATGGCTTGCTTCACCTGCCACGCGATCAATGGACGCGGCGGCGATCTGGCTCCCGACCTGACCTGGGAAGGCAGTTCGGTGCAGCGCCCGTGGTTGCAGGCGTTCTTGAAGAACCCCGGCACGCTGCGTCCAGCGCTGATTCGCCGCATGCCAAAGTTCAACATTTCCGATGACGATGCGAAGGAACTGACCGACTTCATCATGACCGCGTATCAGACTCCGGCATTCGACCGCGATTCGATGCCGGCCAGCGGCTATCCGCCCGCACAGGTAGAGCAAGGGAAGCAACTTTTCTATTCCAAGTATGCCTGCCAGGGTTGCCACATCGTCGATACTAAGGTCGACAAAGGCTACATCGGACCGACCCTAACGCAAGTCGGCTCGCGCCTGAATGCCGCGTGGATCTACCACTGGCTGAAAAATCCGCAGGCCATGCGGCCCGGTGTCATCGAGCCGAATCGCAACATGAGCGACGAAGATGCCCGGGCGCTGACCGCATTTCTGATGACGCAGAAGGGCTCCAGCAAGCAGGGGGCGAAGAAATAACATGTGCAGACACTGGTGGACACTCTTCGTAGTCTCCCTCGCCCTGGTAAGCGCAGGGTGCGCGCGCAAGACGGGAACGGCCTCCGCTCTAAAACCCACAGGGTTTGGCGCCGCGCTGGTGGAGTCGAGTGGGGGCAAGCAGATCGGTGCGACTGGCATGGTGCTCGCTCAGCCTCTGGTCGTGCAGGCCAACGACGACCAAGGCAACGCCGTCACCGGAGCACTGGTCGCATTCAGCGGCCCTGCAGGCGTAAGTTTCGATCCGGCAAGCGGCCTGACCGATTCCAGCGGACAACTTAGCACGAACGTAGCTTTGGGTAGCATGGCAGGCCGATACCAACTTATCGCGCGCACATCCACCAAAGCTCAGAAGTCAGTCGAACTGAAGATTGAAGAAATTGCGCTCGGATATCAAGAGCAGCTCGGATTTCAGCTCGACAGCAAGTATTGCGCCCGCTGTCACAATCCAGAGTCAACGCCGGAGCGGGTTTCGAATTACGACAATCTTGAGGTTAAGCCGCACCCGTTCACCGAGGGCGACACACTCAACAAGATGAGCGATGCCGACCTGACCGCAATCATCGGTCATGGCGGACCGGCGCTGAACAAGTCCGCATTGATGCCTCCGTATAGCTATACTCTCAGCAAGGCCGAGATCGAGGCGCTGATTTCCTACATCCGCCTGATCTCCGATCCTCCCTATCATGCTGCCGGAATGGTTTATGCACAAAAGTAGGGCCGGTGGGCTGGGCCTGGTTCGATGTGTACTCGGTCTGATCTTTCTCAGTCTGATCGTGACTAGCGCCGCGCTTGCTCAAGTGGTATCGCCGGTAGAAATCAAAGACCCCGCATTGCGCGCCCTGCAGCAGCAATACATGGACGACCTGGGGCAGACAGGGGCGGACATTCTCTCAACCCATTTCGATTATCCGTTCTACCTCAGCCGCAAACTCGACCTGGACCAAGCGCGGCAACAGGTCGCGGATCAAACGTCCATTCGCTTTGACAGCTATCAGGGCAAGACTGTGCTCGCGATCACGGGCAACTACTATGCCGCGTACTCCGCGCAAAAGATCAATGCCGAACAGCGGGCGCGGAGCACGTTTCTCAACGTGGTGATGCCGATCCTGAAAGCCGCGGTTCCGCGTTTTCAGAACAACCAGCATGTGCAAGGGTATGCGGTGGAAATTTCGCATCACATCATGGGAAAAGTGATGGGAGTTTCCATGGAGCGTCCCGAAAACCTGATGGTGTATCTGCCAAGGAACGGCGCTCTCAAACTGGTGGCCGCCAGGGATGAGACCGCGCAGCAGTCGGCGCTCTTGCAGGGGCAGGTCTTTCTCAATGCGCAGCCCATCTCCATCTGGCTGAACGATGCGGTGCCCCCGCCGGTTGCGGAGGACCACCCCGATGACACTTCCGCCAATGCCGAATCAGATACAGCTGGAAGCGGATCGCCGCTGGGCGCCATGCCCGCTCCTTCGATCCCGGTGAAACCGAAAGAACCGCCGCCACCACCGCCCCGAGATACCTCGGCGCAGGCGCTCGCGGCAGTGCAGCTTTCCAACCAGCCGTGGGTTGATTCGATTGTGAAAGAACTGGAGCCGCAAGCCCACTTCGTTTCTTATGCGCCACCGAAATTCGTGGCGTTTCGGCAGGGAATCTACCTGGAACTCTCGCTGAATTCCATGTTACCGGTTTCTGCGGCTGGATCGCGGTACAAGCTGGCAGCTACGGCTTTTGATGACCACGTTGCCCACCTCGTCCGTCCCCTGATGTCGTATTTCAAGGATTCGAAGGATTTTGACGGGATCGGTTTCAGCACGAACATCCACCTTGAAGGCAAGTCAGCGCCCGCCGTATCCGAAGCCGTGGAATTCTTCTTTCCCCTTTCCTCTCTGCGCTGTTACGAGAAATACGATTGCACCGGCCAGCAGCTTCTGGACGCGGGAACCGTCCTCATCAATGGCGAACGCGTAGCCCTCGACCTGCAAATCGCCGAGGGCGGCTCCAGCCATTGAGATGCTTCGGTGGTGTCCTAAATTTGCGTTGCTGCTTAACAGCAAGCGTTTGCAATCAGGTTGCTGCGGTGCTACGGTTTGGCAGCGATGGAAGTTGGCATTACCGACCACATCTGGAATTTGAAGGAACTGCTGGCATGAGCGAGAAAATGACGGAACGAAACAGAGCCATCATTGTCAACCTTGCCATCGTTGGAGGCTTGATGTGGTGCTACTTCAGGGGATACCCGCCGAAAATAATCCTCGGGTGCGGGGTCTTCCTACTTGCGTTTGCAAACGCACTGATGTACCCGAAGCGGCGGCGGTCATCAACGCAAGTTTAGGACACTACCGATGTTTCTGCCTTGACGCTCCTCAGCTATACTATCGAGCACAAGAACTAACCCGAAAAACGAAGATTCCTCTGGCCAGCTGGGCAAAACGTCGATCCTCGACGCCCAGCCCCTGAAGGGGCGTTTGTGCACAGGACTTGCGGCATCGCTAAAGCGATGCCCTGATACGAGGCGCGCTTTTTCTTAGGTGCGTGACGTGGCATACGAGGCGCACGCTTTTCTTCGATGCGTAACTCGACAAAAGATTCTTTCGAAGGGACAGGGATGGTGAACTGGTCGCAGGAATCGATACTGGTAACCGGTGGGACCGGATCGTTCGGGAAGAAGTTTGTGGAGATCATGCTGCGCGACTACCAGCCGCAAAGGCTGGTGGTGTTCAGCCGGGACGAGTTGAAGCAGCATGAAATGAGAACGTCGGGTTTCGATCATCCGAGCATGCGGTATTTCATCGGGGACGTGCGCGACGTCGAGCGCTTGAAACGGGCGCTCGCCGGGGTGACGGTAGTGGTGCACGCCGCGGCGCTCAAGCAGGTTCCGGCATGCGAGTACAACCCGTTCGAAGCGATCCAGACGAACATCATGGGTGCCCGCAACGTGATTGATGCGGCCATTGATCAAGGCGTGCGCCGTATTCTAGCGCTCTCGACCGACAAGGCGGTGAATCCCATCAACCTGTACGGCGCTACCAAGCTGTGCGCGGAAAAAGTGTTTGTGCAGGCCAATGCCTATGCCGGAGCGAAAAATACGCGCTTTAGCTGCGCGCGCTACGGCAACGTGGTGGGCAGCCGGGGCAGCGTGATCCCGATTTTTCTGGAGCAGCGCCGGCGCGGGAAGATTACCATCACCGATCCGCGCATGACCCGATTCTGGCTGACCCTCGAGCAGGGCGTGAAGTTTGTGATTCGTTGCCTCGAGCAGATGCACGGCGGCGAGATTTTCGTTCCCAAGATTCCCAGCATGCGGCTGCTCGACCTGGCGGAAACCATCGCCCCCGGATGCCAGGTGGAGACCATCGGCATTCGTCCCGGAGAGAAGTTGCACGAGGTGCTGGTCTCGGAAGACGAGTCGCGGCACACGCTCGAGGCCGAGGACATGTACGTGATTCAGCCGTCGCATCCCTGGTGGAAATCGGAAAACTGGATGAATGCCAAGCCGCTGCCGGAAGGTTTCCGCTATTCGAGCGACACGAACGAACGCTGGCTCACGCGGCGTGAACTGGAAGGCCTGGTGGCTCCTGAAACGAGCGCCGCGGAGGCGGTTCCGAGTTCCGCCTAGCACGATCTGTCTGACATGATCTGCCTGATATGACTGCCTCACCCACAAAACTGGAAACGCTCGCGATCCACGGTGGTGTGCCCGTGCGCGAAAGGTTCTTGCCGTACGGGCGGCAGAGCCTCGATGACGCCGATATCCAAGCGGTGGTTGAGGTTCTGAAATCGGACTGGCTGACCAC
>JBAVVP010000119.1:0-6925 GCA_049697355.1 Terriglobales bacterium | reverse complement strand
ACGTTCCCATCATGGCGCTGACGTTGTGGGGCCAGAACTATGACTCCTATCACCTGCGGCGCATCGCCGGCGAACTGGAAAACTCGCTCAAGAAACTGGACGATGTTTCTGAAACCGCCATCATCGGCGGCCAGCCCCGCCAGGTACGAGTGGTTTTGGATACCGAGCGGCTCGCCGCCTATGGCCTGACTCCGGCCGCGGTCGTGGCCGAACTCCAGGGCGCAAACAGCCGTGCTCTGGCGGGTAGCTTCAGCCGCGACAACCGCGAGTTCCAGGTCGAAGCCGGAAAGTTCTTCACCCGTCCGGAGGATTTGCAGCAAGTCGTAGTCGGGGTCCATTCGAACCGCCCGGTTTATCTGCGCGACGTGGTTGAAAAACTGGAAGACGGCCCTGCCGAGCCCGACAACTACGTGATGTTTGCAAATGCCCGCGGCAGTGTGGTGGCAGGGTTCCGCCCCGCCATGACGGTCACCACACAAGAATATCCGGCGGTGACGATTACGCTCGCCAAGCGCAAGGGCACCAACGCCACCATCATCTCTGAACGTGTTCTGGAAAAGGTCAACACTCTGCGCGGCTACTCGCTGCCCAATGACTTGAACGTCACCGTCACCCGCAACTATGGCGAGACCGCGAAAGACAAGTCGGACGAACTCCTCAAGCACCTTCTGCTGGCGACCCTTTCGGTCACCTTGTTGATTGCCTTGGCCCTGGGCTGGCGCGAGTCCGGAGTCGTGCTTCTGGCCGTGCCCGTCACCTTGGCCCTCACCTTGGCCGTCTTCTATCTCTACGGCTACACCCTCAACCGAGTCACGCTGTTTGCCCTGATTTTCTCCATCGGCATTCTGGTGGATGACGCCATCGTCGTAGTCGAAAATATCGTGCGCCATTTCCGATTGCCGGCGAGTCGCGGCCGTTCTCTAGCCGACGTCGCGGTCGAGGCGGTGGATGAAGTCGGCAATCCCACGATTCTCGCCACCTTCGGCGTCATCGGCGCCATCCTGCCCATGGCCTTCGTGCGTGGCCTGATGGGGCCCTACATGCGTCCCATCCCCGTCGGAGCCTCGGCCGCCATGCTGTTTTCCTTGATCGTGGCCTTTGTGGTATCGCCCTGGGCAGCGTTGCGTTTGCTGCGCCATTACGCGGTCGAAGGTGCCAGCACGACCCATGAGGCCGAAGGCTGGACAACGCGTCTCTATCGCCGCATGATGAATCCGCTGATACGGAATCCCCGTCGCCGCTGGATGTTTCTAGGCGGAGTGGTCGTGCTGTTGCTGGCGGCGGTCGCGTTTGTGCCGCTGAAGTGGGTGCGCGTAAAGATGCTCCCCTTCGATAACAAGAGCGAATTCCAGGTCATCATCGATATGCCCGACGGAACTCCGCTCGAGCAAACGACGCGTGTAGCGCAGGCGCTCGGCGGCTATCTCGGCCAGCAGCCCGAAGTCACGAATTACCAGATTTACGCTGGCACATCCGGCCCCTACAATTTCAACGGACTGGTGCGGCATTACTTCCTGCGGCGTCAGCCCAATCAAGCCGACATCCAGGTCAACCTGCTTTCGCGGCACGACCGCAAAGCGCAGAGCCACGAAATCGCGCGCCGCCTGCGTCCGGAACTGGACAAAATTGCCGAGCCCTTCGGTGCGCGCATCAAGGTCGCGGAAGTTCCTCCCGGACCGCCGGTGCTCCAGACTCTGGTCGCCGAAGTTTACGGACCCAACTATAAAAGCCAAATCGAATTGGCGGCGCAGATCAAGAAGATCTTTCAGCAGACTCCGGGAGTCGTCGATGTGGACTGGTACGTTCAGGATCCGCAAACCAAGTACAACCTGAACGTGGATCTCGATAAGGCGGCCCTGCACGGAATCTCGCCTGCCGATGTCACGCGCACCCTGCAGGTTGGATTGAGCGGCGCCAATGCCGGCCTTCTGCATGATCCCAACTCCCGTGAGGACGTTCCCATCGAAGTCCGCCTGGCGCGGTCCGATCGCTCGGGAATCGAAAACCTGGAGAACCTCAAACTGCCGACTCCGTCCGGCGGACAAATTGCTCTGGGTGAAGTCACCGACCTCCAACTGACCACGATCGATACCAATGTTTATCGCAAGAATCTGCAAACCGTGGTGTACGTGACCGGAGACGTGGCCGGCGGAGAAGAAAGCCCGGTCTACGCCATCATGAAGATGAGCGACGCCATCGACCAGATCAAATTGCCCAATGGCTACGGCGTCAAGCAGTACAAGGGAACGACCATGCCCGAGCGCACCGACCGGTTTTCCATGAAGTGGGATGGCGAGTGGTACGTCACAGTGGAAGTGTTTCGCGATCTCGGACTGGCGTTCGCCGCGGTCCTGGTGTTGATCTATGTGCTGGTGGTGGGTTGGTTCCGATCCTTCATTACGCCCTTGGTCATCATGGCGCCCATTCCCCTCACCCTGGTGGGCATTCTGCCCGCGCACGCCCTGATGGGAGCGTTCTTCACGGCCACGTCGATGATTGGGTTCATAGCTGGCGCCGGAATTATTGTGCGCAATTCCATCATCCTCGTGGATTTCATCGAACTCCGCCGCTCGCAAGGGATGTCACTCGAAGACGCCGTCGTCGATGCGGGAGCAGTTCGTTTCCGCCCAATGCTGCTGACCGCGGCCGCGGTAGTCGTCGGTGCCAGCGTGATCCTGTTCGATCCCATCTTCCAGGGTTTGGCCCTGTCGCTGATGGCGGGAGAAGTCGCGTCGACCGTTCTCTCGCGCATGGCTGTACCGGTTCTTTACTATCTGTCCAAGAGGAAGACGCGAGATTCGGTTCCACCCGGGCATCCGCATTCGCCCGAAAGCATCGCCGAATGCGAAACACCGCAATGCGAGGTTCCGCAGAGCGCTTTGTAAGGATCCTTTGTAACGATCTAAGGAGGCTGAGTTATGACGGTAGAACGTGCGGTTCGTTTGATTGCTGGGATTTTCATTCTTGTGTCGCTGGCACTCGGGCACTGGGTGAACGCGTACTGGTACCTCTTCACAGCTTTCGTCGGTCTGAATCTATTCCAGTCGGCCTTTACCAACTGGTGCCCGATGATGACAATCCTGCGTAAGTGTGGGATGACCCGTTAGCAGCGTGAAGATTGAATTCTGAAATACCGGAGCCAGTGCCCTTCACAGGCTGCGGAAGAACGCTGATTCGCGCAGGTTTTGGGTAGGGCACGGCTTCAGCCGTGCCGTCAGGGCCGCAGCGGATTCCGGCTTTAGCCGCTGAGGGTACAGAGTATGCACCATCACGAAAACTGCTCTAGATTCTGCTCTGCGGGAGTTCGGGACGCCGCGCGAATTTGTCCGACCAGCGAATCCTTCCCGTCGCTTGCATCACTATAAATAGCGTGATCACCGAGATGACCGTGATGGCAAGTCCCGTGAATCCCTTCCAGAAAAACGCGTAAGAAAACACCACCAGGTAAATCAATTGCGCCGTGCCGGCTTCGAACGCGGCAAAGCGGATGCCCGCCACCAGGCGCAGATAGCTCACCACCAAAAAAATAGAGACCACCGAAGAAATGGCCATGGCCGCATGAATCGAGATGTGGTCGACAAGGTAAGCGAGAAGCAGGTGGAAGGCGAAGAAAGCCGCAGCGAGGAAAAAGTAGTTCATGGGGTGAAGATCGATCCCTCGCAGAGTGGTGATGATGAACATCAGAAAAAAGAAGAAGAACAGCGAAACGGGAGCGAAGTAACTGATCTCTCCGGCGAGCGGACCGGGCTGCAGCTTTTCCGGCATCTCCATTCCAATTTGCAGTCCGGAGACCATGTCGGAATAACGCCAGTTGAGTTCCCAGCCGCCGGGGACCTCTTTCTTGGTCGTGGGCGAAAGGGTATCGTCCGCAAAGTCGATGTCCTTGAAATTCGTGCGCATTATGAGGGAAAAATCATGCACCTGCGCGATTCCATCAGCTAGCTTATAGCGCCAGCTCCCCATGCCGTGGGAGCGATAGGCAACGTGGAGATTCGCCGTCTGTCCCGGCACGAGCGCGAGTTTGGAAGTCGCCCCGGTTTCGTCGATCGAGGTTGCAACGCGTTGGCCGTTGAAGACCATTGTGAGGCCATCGTAGACCGCTCTTTGTGCGGGAAAGGGAAGACGAAGAGTTACGGTGCCCGGAACGGCAACGTTATTGTGAAAACTATAGTCGCCGTCAAAGTCCACTGCGTAGGTGCTGTACCAGAGCAGGCCTTTCTGCCGATGGTTCAGGTTCAGGCCGACTTGGAGCCGTGTAGAGTCGAGTTGCAAAGAGTTCGTGTGTTCAACCTGTTTGTTGCGCACGATAGTCTTGCCGTCCTCCTTGGTTGTAACCGCCACCGTTTCATTCCAGACAAAGTTCGCTGTGGGCGGAACTTGCTCCTGCGCGGTACCCCAGGTTGAAGCGACGTGGCCCTTGAGTTGATCGTCGCTGCTGTGAGTGCGCTCCATGATGGTGGAACCGAGGATCATCCAGGCGATTGTCGTGCACACGAATATGAAGATGAGAGCAGCGATGTGGCGAAGCAAGCGATTGACCTCCTGGAAATTGATGTCGGGATACCAATATGCAAGGATAGCGCCGCGTATGGGGCATTGCCATATAGGGAGTTAACTGGTAACCGCGAGACTTGGACGCGTCAGCTGAGACACAGGTGTGTCTGGATTGAAACGGTCAGTGCGCCGATGCCCAATTTATGTCCGCACCACCCGCTCCCCGCAATCGGATTCAGGACAGGCGTAGGTGACATGGTTGCGTTGGCGGTCGAGGCTGATGATGAACATGGGGCGTCCGTGGCGTTCGCAGATGGGCTGGTTGGGGGTGAGGACCGGCGCGTCTCCGCGCTTAGGCGTGGTGTAGCCGACGCGTTCGCCGAAGCAGCGGTGGCAGAACTTGTCGGTGCAACGAAAGAACTCAATGGAATAGTCGGCGTTGTAGGGAGCTAACGCGGGCTCCATGGTGCGGTAGTGCTGGTCGCAAAGGGGCAGGATGTCCGTCCGCATCGCAAGCGAGTGTAGCACCAGCAGCGCTCTCGTAGGGACAACCGCCCTCGGCTGTCCAGCCTTTATGCCGCGCAGGCCGCAGACGAGGGCGTCCGGGCCTGCGTGGTTTGCAACCCGATCAAATCGTTTTCGCCACTACTGGGAAGTCTTGTCGGTTGTCTTCATGACGGTTACTGGTTGATGCTGGCGCTTGCCACTGGTCTGTCCACTGGCGGTGTCGAGCGGGGTCGCCTTGTCAACTGACTTTGTGATCGTTAACGGTTGATGCTGCCGCTTGCCACTGGCCTGTCCGGTGGCGGCATCGCGCGGAGTCTGGACATTCGAAGAACTGCTAGCGCTGGCTGCGGCTTCGGTGGCGTGGGCGGAATTCTTGCTGCTTACAGCCACGTCAGGGCGGCCGTCACCATTCACATCGCCAGCGGCCACGTGCGAAGGTTTCGTGTCGGAACTGGAGGCGGGTTTTGCGCCAGTCTGCTGCCAGTCGTCCTGAGCCGTCTTTTTGCCGGTGGCATGACCAGAGGCAACGTCGCGTGCCGCCAGGTCCCTGTGCACGAGATTCTTCTGTTCCAGGTGGCCCGAAGCCTGTTCTTTCTGCTTGTCACTCTGTGACTGCGCAGCGGCGACGACCGATAGACCGGCCAATGCGGCGATCAGAATCTTAGTGTTCATGTTTTCTCCTGTGTGGCGCGTCCCCACGACGCGCGGTGGCCTGCCGGGAGCGGAGAGATCGAATGCGTGCCGCCCCCTGCGAATTCGATGATTCTGGCTGTTTTCGGGCAGGTCAACAAATTACCAAAGTACATAGGATGGGAAAGGCCAAACTGGCGTCACCGATGCAGTTGATCGCCAGAGTTCTGGGCGCGACACCGGCGGCACGACTTGGGATTGGTTCACGAGAGGGTCTTGCGCAGTTCGCGGCGCAGAATTTTGCCGGAAGAAGTTCTCGGTACCACTTCCACAAAGCGAATTTCGCGGGGCTGTTTATGGTGGGCAAGGCGGTCGGCGACAAAATCGCGCAGTTGTTGAGCAAGCGCGTCCGAGGGTGCAAAACCTTCCCGAAGCACGACAAAAGCACAGGGGATTTCTCCGGCGGCCAGGTCTGCTTTTGCGACCACGCCGCAGTCGCGCACCGCGGGATGTTCGAGCAGAACCGACTCGACTTCAGCGGGGGCGACGGGGAATCCTTTGTACTTGATCATTTCTTTGCTGCGGTCGAGGACGTAGTAGAAGCCGTCGGCGTCCGAGCGCACGATGTCGCCCGAGAAGTACCAGCCATCGCGAAGAACGGCCGCTGTGGCTTGCGGTTCCTTCCAGTATCCCAGCATGAATTGCGGGCCGCGCATGACCAGTTCGCCAGGCTCGCCGGGCGCGACCTCGTTCCCATCAACATCAACGATGCGGCAGTCCGTGAGCGCCAGCGGCTGTCCGATCGAGGCGGGACGGTACATTTCCGGCGGCGCGACGTAGCCGATGTGGGTAACGGGCGAAGCTTCCGTCATGCCATACCCCTGGTACACGATGATGCCGGTGAGTTCGGCTGTGCGGCGGGCCAGTTGCGGAGCGAGCGGTGCGGCGCCCGACTTGATCAAGCGGACTTTGTGGTTCTTGGGAAAAACTCCGGCTTCGGCGGCCTGGCAGAGGGCATTGATGGCAGGCGGGACCATGGGCATCATAGTGACGTCTTCCTCAACCACAAGCGCGCACAGCTTCTGCACGTCGAAGCGCGGCATCAGAACCAGAGTGTTGCCGAGGGTCAGCGAAAGAGTCAGCCCCACCGTGAGTCCGTAGATGTGGTAGAGGGGCAGGAAGCAGAGCATGACGTCAGAGGGCGCGAGCGTCGCGGCATTCGGGCCCAGGACCTGATACACGTTCGCAACCAGATTGTGGTGCGACAGCATGACGCCCTTGGGCAATCCGGTGG
>JBAVVP010000118.1:0-2111 GCA_049697355.1 Terriglobales bacterium | reverse complement strand
GCCATGATGATGGAGAAGATCATGGTCGTTGCGCCCACTACGGCGGTTCCGATCAGCACCGGCTTGGCGGTCGCCTTGAAGGTATTGCCCGCGCCGTCGTTCTCTTCCAGCAAATCCTTGGAGCGGTCAAAATTCACGTCGATGTTGAAGTCCTTCTTGATTTCCGCCTTGACGTTCGGCACCTGCTCGATCAGCGAAAGTTCATAGACGGACTGTGCGTTGTCGGTAACCGGGCCGTAGGAATCGACCGCGATGGTCACCGGCCCCATGCCGAGGAAGCCGAAGGCAACCAGGCCGAAGGCAAACACCGGTGCGGCAATCATGGTGGCCGCCACGCCCAAACCCATCTGGCTGAAGAAGTAGGCAATCGACATCAGAGTGACCATCGCCAGCCCCAGGTAATACGCGGAAAAGTTTCCGGAGACAAAACCAGAGAGGATTCCGAGCGATGCGCCGCCTTCTTTGGCCGAAGTCACCACTTCATTCACGTGGCGGGATTCCACCGAAGTGAAGACCTTGACCAGTTCAGGAATCAACGCTCCCGCCAGCGTTCCGCAGGAGATGATCGAAGCCAGCTTCCACCACTGCGTGGTATCGCCCCCAAGGTTGGGGATGATGAAACGCGAAACAATGGAGGTGGCGATGATCGAAACAATCGAAGTCAGCCAAACCAGCCAGGTGAGCGGGGTTTCAAAATTCATTTTGTCGGCGTTGCCGTAGCGGGCCTTCGCGATGGCGCCATTGATGAAATACGCGAGCGCACTGGAGACCAGCATCATGATGCGCATAACGAAAATCCACACCAGCAATTGCACCTGGATGGAGGGATCTTTGACGCCCAACAGGATAAAGGTAATCAGCGCGACGCCAGTGACGCCGTAAGTTTCGAAGCCGTCGGCGGACGGTCCAACCGAGTCGCCGGCATTGTCGCCGGTGCAATCGGCAATCACGCCGGGGTTGCGGGCGTCGTCTTCTTTAATTTTGAAGACGATCTTCATCAAATCGGAACCGATGTCGGCAATTTTGGTGAAGATGCCGCCGGCAATGCGCAGCGCGGCCGCGCCCAGCGATTCGCCGATGGCGAATCCGATGAAGCACGGGCCGGCATAGTCGCCCGGCACGAAGAGCAGGATGAAGAGCATGATCAGCAGTTCGACCGAAATCAGCATCATGCCAATCGACATGCCGGCTTCGAGCGGAATCTGATAAACCGGGTAAGGCTTGCCGGGCAGAGAAGCGAAGGCCGTCCGCGAATTCGCGAAGGTGTTGACGCGAATTCCGAACCACGCCACGCCGTAGCTACCCGCGATTCCCACCAGACTGAAGGCCAGAATGATGATCACCCGGGGAATTTCGAAATGCCGCAAAAAACCAAAATAGAGCACGATGACGGCGGCAATGAACGCCCACAACAGCATCAGGAACTTGCCCTGCGTGATCAGGTAAGTCTTACAGGTTTCGTAAATCAGTTCTGAAATTTCGCGCATGGAGCGGTGCACGGGCAGGTTCTTCAGGCGCATGAAAATCACCATGCCGAAGCCAAGTCCGAAGACGCAGAACAGCAGCCCGATCATCAGCAGGCTGTGTCCGTTCACACCAAGAAACGAAACCGTCGAAAGGTCGGGCAGTTTCAGGGCCGCCTCGCCTCCTTCTTCAGCGGGTTGGGCCAGCGCAGAGCCGGCGGTGAGAAGCAGCAGAGTGGCGAGCGTAGCCAAGGTTTTGGTAAATCGGCGTCCGACGGACGCAAAATGGGCGTTCCAAGTGCGCATGAAAATCCTCCTATTCCAATTTAGGGGTCACGACGTGTGATTCTTCTCCGGCGCGTTAACCGCCCGCTTGCAGGGTTCCATCCGCTACGAGCTGCACCAGGGAAGTTCCGAACACGCTCCGAACACGCTTCCACCGCCAGGCATAACAACTAAAGAGGAGTGCCGATTTGGCCGCGTCGGAAAACCTGTACCGTGTGCATGGAGCCTGAGCCGCAGACTCCAGCCCTCGGCATAAAGCACTCGTTTATAGCATCTCGCTGGAAGGCGGGTCAACGGCGCACATCACACCGCAATGTGCGGCTTTGCAACTGCGCCAGCAGCCATTAGATAGGCGTGCGAGAG
>JBAVVP010000117.1:0-12185 GCA_049697355.1 Terriglobales bacterium | reverse complement strand
TGACGGAATCGTCATCGGCAAACTTTTTGAGCTGGGGCACGATCTGCTTGGGGGAGAAAATAACGCCGTCGAGTTCGACCACGGCAATCTTGGAGCCGAAGCCCGTAAACGATGCTTCCTCCTGGCCGCCAAAACTCAGATACACCAGCGTAAACACGGCCACTACGAACAGCGCAAACAACCCGCCGCCCACCAGAAACCAGATCCAGATCCGGGAACGCCCTTCAGCCATAATCAGAGAAGTGTAGCACCGGAGGTCAGAGGTACGAGGTCAGATTGCAGAAGTGGAAAGCCAATTCTCGGTTCCCCAGTTCCCTGTGCGGCAGATGTTGGTTAACCTCTGCAATCTGACCTCTGACCTCCTGTACGTTTTGGCGTACACTCTTTTTTCACATGCGTGATCCCGTCGAACTCGAGGTTTTCAAGAACCTCTACCACTCCATCGCCGAAGAGATGGGGGCGGCACTGCGGCGGACTTCGTTCTCCCCGAATATCAAAGAACGCCGCGATTACTCCTGCGCTGTCTTCGATTCCGCAGGCCAGGTCATCGCCATGGGCGATCACCTGCCGGTGCATCTGGGATCCATGCCCATGTCGGTCGCGGCGGCTGTGGGGCAATGTGAGCTACAAGCGGGCGACGTAGTCATGCTCAATGACCCGTTTCGCGGCGGTACGCACCTGCCTGACATCACGCTGGTGATGCCGGTATACACCCGCAAAGGCAAGAGCGGCGGGCGAGGGCAGCACGGGCGAGTCGCCCGCGCCCACACGCCCAACACAATGCCCGACTTCTACGTCGCTTCCCGCGCTCACCATGCCGACGTCGGCGGAACTTACCCTGGCTCCATGGGGCCTTGCCGCGAAATCTACCAGGAAGGGCTTCGCATTCCACCGGTCAAGATTATGCGCGGCGGAAAGCTGGTTGCCGATGTGCTGGCGCTTCTCCTCAACAATGTGCGCACACCCGAAGAACGCGAAGGCGACCTCGGAGCCCAGATCGCCGCATGCCAGACCGGCGCCCAGCGCCTTCGTGAAATCTGCGACCGGTACGGGATCGCGCGCGTGAAAAAGGCCGCCGCCGGCCTGCTCGTCTATTCCGAAGAAATGATGCGAGCCTTCCTGCGCACCATCCCGCCTGGCCACTACCGGGCCGAAGACTTTCTCGATGACGACGGCGTCGAAGACAAACCCGTGCGCATTGCCGTGACGATCCAAGTCGCGCCCGTCAAGAAATCCCCTGTAGAGACGCGGCTTGCCGCGTCTCCCTCAGCATCGAGCAAGAAACCGCCCGCCGCCCAAGTCACCATCGACTTCACTGGCAGCGACCCGCAAGTCGAAGGCGCGATCAACGCGGTCGAGGCCATTACGTACTCGGCTTGCTTCTACGTCTTTCGGTGTCTGCTCCGCGAAGACGTGCCCGCGACCTCCGGTCTGATGCGTCCCATCCGCGTCATCGCGCCATCGGGAACCGTGGTCAATGCCAGGCCTCCGGCCGCGGTTGCTGGTGGCAACGTGGAAACCTCGCAGCGGATTGTCGATGTGCTGCTGAAAGCGCTGGCGCAGGCGATTCCCGAGCGCATCCCGGCCGCTGCCGCCGGCACCATGAACAACCTCACCATCGGCGGCACCGATTCACGAAGCACTGATTCTCTCAGCAATGATCCGCGCTCTCAGCAGCCCTTCGCTTATTACGAGACCATCGCCGGGGGCATGGGCGCGCGCCCCAATAAGGACGGGGTCTCGGGCGTCCACACCCACATGACCAATTCCCTGAACACTCCCGCCGAGGCGCTCGAATACGCGTACCCGGTGCGCCTGCGGCAATATTCTTTCCGCTCCCAAAGTGGAGGCGCGGGACTCCACGCCGGGGGCGATGGAATCGTGCGTGAAATCGAAGTCTTGACCGATGCCCAGGTCACACTGCTCGCCGACCGGCGTTCTCGCGGGCCCTACGGCCTAGCCGGAGGAGCCGACGGCGCTCCCGGCCGCACCTTGATCATCCGGCGCGACGGTTCTGCGGAAGAAATCCCCGGCAAGACTAGCGTTCGCCTGCGTTCCGGGGAAAGAGTGCGAATCGAATCGCCCGGCGGCGGCGGCTGGGGCAGAGCGAAGCCTTGAACCGCTGAGAACGCGGAGTCCGCAGAGATTTGGTGGTGGAGAGCCGGGCGTCTCCGCCCGGTCGGACGGGCGAGACGCCCGTCGCTCCACCGTATGACTCCGCGTACTCCGTGTCCTCTGCGGTAAATTCCACTTTTCGCTAGAATTCAAGGTGCAGGCTTTCAGGGAGTAACCACGATGAGATTCTTTCGTCCTTTTATTTTTGCGATTGTTCTGGCCGCCGCTTTCTTCTATTTCACCACCTATCGCAACGGACGTCTCCATCCCGCCAACTGGATCAGCCGTCCGCAGCACGTGGAGATCACCGAAGCCGCCAGCGGCGAAGGTTTCGACGCCGAAGAGCAGAACAACATCGGCGTCTACCACAAGAACATTGGAGCCGTTGTCAACATCACTTCGCGCGTTATGACCTTCGACTTTTTCTACGGGCTGGTGCCGCAGGAAGGCCAGGGCTCGGGCTTCGTCATCGACAAAGAAGGGCACATCCTCACCAACTATCACGTCATTGCCGATGCGCGTGAGGTCTGGGTCACGCTCCACAATCGCAAGAAATATAAGGCCACCATCGTCGGCAGCGACCGCGCGCATGATTTAGCCGTGATCCAGATCAAAGCCACCGATCTCCAGCCCATGACGTTAGGCGACTCGAGCAACCTGCAAGTCGGCCAGAAAGTCTACGCCATCGGCAATCCCTTCGGCCTCGCCGGCACGCTCACCCGCGGCATAGTCAGTTCGATCCGCCAGGTGCAAGAGCCCGACGGCATGGTGATCGAAGAAGCCATCCAGACCGACGCCGCCATCAACCCCGGCAACTCCGGAGGCCCGCTTCTCAATTGGCATGGCGAGGTCATCGGTATTAATACAATGATCGCCTCCAGCGTAGGACAAAGCGCCGGAATCGGCTTCGCTATCCCCATCAATACCGCCAAAGCCGTGCTCAACGATTTGGTCACGCTCGGACGGGTGCGCCGTCCCGCGCTTGGTGTTCGCACGATTCCCATTGATCCGGAAATTGCTGGGGAACTGAGCCTGGCCGCCGACTACGGACTGCTCATCGTGCAAGCCGTTTCCGGTGGCTCCGCCGACCGCGCCGGATTGCGCGGCGGAAGCGAACGCGCCTATCTCGGCAACATTCCCATCATGATCGGCGGAGATTTGATCGTCGCCATCGACGGAGAAAAAATCGAGAGCCAACAAATCCTCGCCCAGATCATGAACAAACACCGGGCGGGAGACACGGTGAAAGTTACTATTTTCCGCGGCAAGAAGCAGATGGAAGTGTCGGTGGTGCTGGGGGAGGCGAGAGAGCAAGTGTGAAAGCTTCTAACATGATTGCTCTCTGATAGACATATGAATTTACATGAGCAAGAGTTCGTGGAGTCTTTTGTCCAACGCGCACGCCGCGAGCGTGTTCGGCTCGGTCTTGCCAATCCCAAGAAACGCCGCAAGTTCGTCGATGAGTTTGCTCATCACGGAACCTACATTCTTGCGCCCGAATGCGTTAGAAGGATAGAGCCGAGTCAACAACACCCAGATTCGATCTACGCGATCCTTCGTGGCCTCGGCGCGCCAGATACTTGCTACCTCATCTCTGAAGACAGTAATTTCGACGGCAAGGAAATAGAGTTGTTGGCGGCTCTGAAACAGATTGTTGGCTATGGCATGGGAACTGTGATTTCCTGCCTTCCCGGACGGCTTGGATATTTCGAAGGTGAATTAAGGGAACGCTACATCCTGCAAAAGTAACCCGCACGTGATGGTCATACAGTGGAGGGACGGGCGTCTCGCCCGTCCAGCCGGGCGGGGACGCCCGGCGCTCCGCCAGCATACCTCCCGCGCTATCATCTCCCACATGCCCGACGTCGACTGGGTCCGCAAACTCTGTCTCTCCTTTCCCGACGTGACCGAGGACATGCCGTGGGGTGACGATCTCTGCTTCAAAGTCCGCGGCAAAATCTTCACCGGCATGGTCCTCTCGGACGGCCGGTTCCCGGGCATCACTCTTAAATGCTCGCCCGAGACATTCCTCGAACTGCTCGAGATCGAAGGCATCTCGCCGGCGCCCTACGTCGGACGTTACAAGTGGGTGATGCTTGCCAACTCCAATGTCCTGCCCTCCGACGAACTCGAAGCCCTCATTCGCCAGTCGTACGAATTGGCAGCTGCCAAAGCGCCAAAGAAGAAAGATAAGCATACGAGTGTGCCAAGCCAGCGCCGCAAGAAGTGAACACGTTTCTGAACCTGCCTGCGCTCTCCTTTTTACGAAGTTGTCTCGGTGTTCTTTGTTTCTCCATACCGCGGTGGCGCGGACACGGAACGCGGGCGGGGGCGCCCGCGCCACACGGGTTTGACTCCCGTAACTCGCTCAGCTAGCCTCGTACTTCACCCACTCCATGCGCATTCAACGTGCTCTACTGATCCTCTGCAGCCTGTGCGCTCTACTGGGCTCGACCGTAGCGGCCGCGCCTCTGCGCCCCACGCACGCTCCGCACGCCATCGGCACCAGCGTTCACGAGTTTGCCTCGCGCGCCGGGGTTGAGATGTTGCAATCCGGGGGCAATGCCGTCGACGCCGCCGTCGCCACCGGCTTCGCACTCGCCGTCGTTCACCCCCAGGCCGGAAATCTTGGGGGAGGCGGGTTTCTTCTTCTCCGCAGCGCCAATGGTGAAACTCATTTCATCGACTTCCGAGAAAAGGCGCCCGCCGCGGCCACCGAAAACATGTATCTGGACGCCCAAGGCAACGTTCTCCCAGACTCCAACAAGGGTTCCAGCGTCGTGGGATACAGGTCCGTAGGCGTCCCCGGCTCGGTTGCCGGCCTGGTTTACGCGGAAAAGAAATATGGCAAGCTGTCGCTGGAAAAGGTAATCGCTCCCGCCATCAAGCTTGCGCGCGAGGGCTTCCCGCTGGCCTATGAAGATACACAAGATTTGAAAAAAGACGAGTACCTCAGCGAGTTTTCCGAATCGAAACGCATTTTCCAGCGCGACGGAAACTACTATCAGGCCGGAGAACTATTCAAGCAGCCTGAACTTGCCCGCACGCTCGAGCGGATCGCCACGAATCCCGACGATTTCTACCACGGTGCCATGGCTCGTGAACTGGCCGCAGCCATCCACAAAGGCGGAGGGCTGGTCACCGCCGCCGACCTTGCCGCCTACGAAGTCAAGGAGCGCGAGCCCATTCGCGGCACCTATCGCGGCTACGACATCATCAGCGCTCCGCCGCCATCGTCCGGGGGAGTGGCGCTCATCGAAATCCTCAATATCCTGGAAGGCTTCGATCTCGCGAAATTGGGCAACCGCTCCGCCGGCGCGATCCACCTCGAAGCGGAAGCGTTTCGCCGCGCCTTCTACGATCGCGCCGATTTCATGGGCGATCCCGATTTTGCCAAAGTTCCCGTCGCGCAGCTCATCGACAAGAAGTACGCCGCCGCCTGGCGCGACTCCATCGATCCCGTCCACGCCAGCGTGAGCAAGGACCTGAAACGTCCGGCCTTCGCTGAACTGGAGCGCGTTGCCCAGTCGCGGGTCGCCGCCATTCGCGAACCGGAGAACACCACGCACTATTCCGTCGTCGACGCCGACGGCAATGCGGTTTCGGTCACCACGACGCTCAACGACTCTTTCGGCTCCCGCGTCACCGCCGAGGGCCTTGGCTTCCTGCTCAACGACGAGATGGACGACTTCGCCGCCAAGCAAGGCGTCCCCAATACTTACGGTCTGATCCAGGGTCCAGCCAACGCCATCGGCCCGGGCAAGCGGCCGCTCTCCGCGATGACGCCTACTATCGTGCTCAAAGACGGCAAGCTCTTCCTGGTTCTCGGCTCGCCCGGCGGTCCCACCATTATCACCACCGTCGCCAATATCCTCATCGGTGTCGTCGATTTCTCGCTCGACATTCAGGAAGCCGTCAACGCACCTCGGTTTCATCATCAGTGGCTCCCCGATGAGATTTTCGTGGAAGACCGCCTCTCTCCCGATACAATGAATGTTCTCCGTTCGAAAGGGCACCAGCTGAAGGTCGAGCATTTCTGGGGAGACGGCGAGTGCATCATGATTGACCCCAAAACCGGCGAGCGCCTGGGCGCCAGTGACGGACGGAACAATGGGAAGGCGGTGGGTTACTGATGCTGAGGGCGGTATCGACATACGTCTATGTAAAGGAACGGCTCCATCCGGGCCTGCTCGACGAGCTCGTCAAGGCAGGAGCCCAGGCGATTGAGATCTTCGCCGCCCGCCAGCATTTCGACTATGCCAACCGCAAGCAGCATGTCCGCGAAATCGCCGACTGGTTCCGCTCCACCGGCATTCCGCTCAATTCCGTGCACGCGCCTTTGTATTCCGACTACGAGTGGGGGCGCACGGGCGGGCCGCCGGTGAACATCGCCTCCATCGACCGCGCCCACCGCATCGACGCCATGGACGAGATCAAACGCTCACTCGAAATCGCCGAGCATATTCCATTCCGCTTTCTGGTGCAGCACATCGGCAATCCCAATGACACCTTCGACGACAAGAAATTCGAAAACGCCATGACCTCGGTCGAGCACCTGCGGGCTTTCGCCAAGCCGCTCGGCGTCCGCGTGCTGCTGGAAAATATTCCCAACGAATTGTCCACCCCGGAACGTTTGGTCGAATTCATCAAAACCATGCATTTCGACGACATCGGCGTGTGCTTCGATTGCGGTCACTCCCACATGATGGAGGGAATTCCCGAAGGCTTCGCCATCCTGAAGAACCACATCTGCTCGACCCACGTGCACGACAACCATAAGGATAAGGACTCGCACCTCTGGCCGGGCAGCGGATCGATCGACTGGAACGAGACCATGGAATTGCTGCGCACCGCACCGCAAAAGCCTCCCCTGTTGCTGGAAATCGACGGCGAAGAGAAGAAGAACCCCGGCGAAGAAGTGAGCGCGACCTTCAAAAAGCTGGAAGGCTCGTAAGAGCAAGTCAGAAGTCAGATTGCAGAAGTTAACCCCCAGCAGCTAACCGCATCGGTTTTACTTCTGTAATCTGATTTCTCACTTCTGACTTCCGCAAGTTGCGTGGCGTACGCACTCAAATTTTATGTCTAGCCCGATCAGCACCATCGCAGAAGTCGGCAAACACGAGGGCCAGTCCGTCACCATCCGCGGATGGCTCTACAACCTGCGCGAAAGCGGCAAGCTCCTCTTCCCTCAATTTCGCGACGGAAGCGGCGTCATCCAGGGAGTAGTCCCGAAGAACGCCGTTGCGCCCGAAGTCTTCGACGCCATCAAAGGACTGACCCAGGAATCGAGCGTCATCGTCGAAGGCAAGGTTCGCGCCGACAAGCGCGCCCCTGGCGGCTATGAGCTCGACGTCTCGAACGTCCAGGTCGTGCAACGCGTGCCCGAGTCGACTCCTTATCCCATCACTCCCAAAGAGCACGGCGTCGACTTCTTGATGGAGCACCGCCATCTCTGGCTGCGTTCGCAGCGCCAGGCCTCCATTCTGCGCGTGCGCGCGGAAATCATTCGCGCCGCCCGCGATTTTTTTGATACGAACGGATTCACGCTTACCGACCCGCCCATCCTTACGCCCGCCGCCTGCGAAGGAACCTCTACGCTCTTTCCCGTGGACTACTTCGAAGAGCAGGCTTACCTCACGCAGTCCGGCCAGCTCTACATCGAAGCCACGGCGATGGCGCTTGGCAAGGTCTATTCGTTTGGGCCAACCTTCCGCGCGGAAAAATCGAAGACCCGCCGCCACCTGACCGAATTCTGGATGGTCGAACCGGAAGTCGCCTATGGCACGCTGGACGACCTGATGGAACTCGCGGAGGGGCTGCTTACTTTTCTGGTTAAGCGATGCCTGGAGCGGCGCCGCCCTGACTTGCAAACCATCGGCCGCGACCTTGCGAAGCTCGAAAAAATCGAGGCGCCCTTCCCGCGCATCACCTACGACGACGCTGTAAGCAAGTTGCAGGAAGGCCACTCGCAAGGCGTGCTCGAAAATAAGTTCGAGTGGGGCGGCGATCTCGGGTCGCCCGACGAAACCTATCTTTCATCGTTGTACGACCGGCCCGTCATGGTCCATCGCTACCCAGCGAGCGTAAAAGCGTTTTACATGGAGCCCGATCCGCAGCGCCCCCACCTCGCCCTGTGCGTGGACGTGTTGGCCCCGGAAGGATACGGCGAAATCATCGGCGGGTCGCAGCGCATGGCCTCTCACGACTTGCTCCTGCAGCGCATTCACCAACACAATCTGCCCGAAGAAGCCTTCAAGTGGTATCTTGATCTCCGCAAATACGGCAGCGTCCCGCACTCCGGTTTCGGCATGGGCATCGAGCGCGCCGTCGCCTGGATCTGCGGCCTGGAGCACGTGCGCGAGACGATTCCCTTCCCGCGGATGCTGCATCGGCTGTATCCGTAGAGTTCTCAGTTCCCAGTTCTCAGTTCTCAGTAAAATCTGTGAACTGGGTTTCACTGAGAACTGAGAACTGGGAACTGAGAACTTGTCCTATGCCCCAACGGAGCAGAACGTTCACCAGCATCGCCCCGCGCCACATCCGCGTGATTGGCGTTCCTCTTGATCTTGGCCAATCGCGCCGCGGCGTTGACATGGGGCCCTCGGCCGTCCGCGTTGCCGGACTCGAAGCCCGCCTCGAAGCGATCGGCCACATTGTCGAAGACGCGGGCAACATCGCGGTCGCCATCCCCGAGCAGAAAAAAGCAGGCGCCGCCCACGCCAAGTACCTCAAGGAAATCACTGCCACCTGCACCAAGAGCGCCGACCTGGTATTGAAGACGCTCGAAGCCGGCAAAATTCCTCTCGTCCTGGGCGGCGATCATTCTGTCGCGGTGGGTACGGTGTCAGGCGTGGC
Organism: Terriglobales bacterium; assembly: GCA_049697355.1. Taxonomy (GTDB): domain Bacteria; phylum Acidobacteriota; class Terriglobia; order Terriglobales; family Acidobacteriaceae; genus Acidiflorens. The sequence goes on along the minus strand of JBAVVP010000117.1, from coordinate 3,215 downwards.
CGAGTTCTATCGCCGCAAGAACCAGAAAATCGGACTGCTCTGGATTGACGCCCACACCGACATGAACACTCCCGACTCTTCCCCCAGCGGCAATGTGCACGGCATGCCGCTCGCCTCGCTCATGGGCCTTCCTCCTGTCGAACTGGGCAGGATCTACGATTTTTCGCCCAAAGTGCGGCCGGAAAATTGCGTGCTGGTCGGCATCCGCGATGTTGACCACTTCGAAAAAGAACACATACGCCAATCCGGAGTCCAAGTTTTTACCATGCGCGATATCGACGAGCGAGGCATGCGCGCCGTCATGGAGGAGGCCCTCCGCATGGCTGGACATGGCACCGCCGGCTATCATGTCTCGCTCGACATGGACTGGATCGATCCCGAAGACGCGCCCGGAGTGGGCACTCCGGTCTGGGGCGGCGCCACCTATCGCGAGGCGCACCTGGCCATGGAAATCGTCGCCGACCATGGACGCATGTTGAGTTTTGAAATCGTCGAAGTAAATCCCGTCATCGACGAGCGCAATCAGACCGCGGACCTGGCCGTCGAACTGGCGCTCTCGGCGTTTGGAAAGAAGATACTCTAGCGGCTGCGAACGCCGTTAAGTTCATTAAGGGGATGACAGGTTCATGTCTAGCAGGTCCCTCCGATCACTGCACGTCGGATACTTTGCCGTTTAGAAAAGTGACCTTGAGATCCTTGTAAACATAGATCTGCTTGGGCCCTAGATTGACGATCTTCTCCGGCGTTCCGAGAGAAGCTTTAACCTGATCGGGGGTTTGCCCTTTTGCTATCTGCTCCGGTTCTGGTGGGGGTGCTTGTTGTTGGGCTTGTCCTCCACCTCCACCCTGCTGATTGCCGCCGCCTTGCTGGTCATTACCGTTGCCACCCTGCTGTTCGCCGCCTTGGTCGCCGCCGCTGTCATCGATGGCGAGAAGTTCGGCGATCTTATCCTCCACCTGTGACGGGTTGGCCTTGGCTAGAGTCCCGGCTGGGAACTGGAAGACTACTTGAGCCTTGTTGTAGGTTGGAGGATCGGTCTTGTTGCAGGTGTCGCAGGCGATGATGCCAATCGTGACATTGTCTTTGGCCAAGTTGACTTCGACCTTCGAGGGATAGACCTTATCTCCCGCCGCAAATAAGTGCGTGGTTTGTCCCTCCGACTGGGTCTGGGAAAAATGTCCGAAGAGTCTCTTTCGTCCTTCCGTCATAAGGGTACTCGGAGAATGAACCGTTCCGCCTTCATACTTGGTGGTGAGAACGGTCCTGTCAGAGTAGGGAACACCGAGGATTCCACCCTTCTTGATGACCAGGATGGTGCCTTGGTCCACGACCGCGGCTCCGCCTGTGTCGGCACCCATTTTCACCAGCGTATATTGCGCTTGGAGTTGGTCGGCAAGCGGAACGCCTTGCGCAGACACAAGGCAGGGCATCATTCCACCAACCATCAAAGCGACGACCAGTACGGCGATTTCGATTTTCGGGCGCATTGCAACCTTCCTCCTGTGAAGATGCTGCTCCCATTCCCGAGTGGGTAGGAGCGTGCTTTAGCTTTCTATTATGCAAAGGCGTTTGCTGCGGAAAGCGGAGAGCGTCGCCGCCTTGATCGTGCGCCGCTCCCCGACTCCGACGATTCAGCCTTGCTTGCCAACTCTACTGCGACTGCTTGGCTTCCGCCTCTGCCTGGTCAGCTTCTTGTTGTTGCGCTTTCAAGTCGTTTTCTACGTTCGTGTCCGGCGTTGGTGCGGGGACTTCCCCAGCCTGCGTCTTGGTATCGGGAGCGGCCGGTAATCCGTTCTTCCCCTGCTTGTCAGCCAACTCCTTCAGTCCGGCATCCATCTGGATCCGCAGTTGATTGTGCATCTCCTGCAGGTCATCGACGGGCACTCCTACGGTGGCGCCGACCGCACATTCATCCTTCTTGCTGCTCTTTACGGTTGCGTCGACCATGTTGTCATCGTCCGGTTTGTCGCCGGTACGGTAGACCACATCGCCAGGAGTAAGCGAGCACTCCACGCTATCCGATGTGGTCAGATCCTCGTCGGTGGAAACTACGAAGATGCGGATGTTGGGATCGAGCGCCGCTGGCACCTGATCCCCGCTCGGAGCATCCTTCTGACCGTTTGCCGCCGCTTCCTTTTCCGCGGCGATCTCGTTCTTCATCTCGTCGGCGAGCTCCTTCTTCACGTCAGCACTGAGCCCCGTTGCATTGCCCTTCGCCGCCGGTGCTGCTGCGCCTAACATGTATTGGCCATAGGCCGCCTCGGGGTTCGCGGCAATCAGCGGATCGGTCGTCCACAACGAAGCGACCATATCCGACGACTCCGGCCCCAGTTGCAGAGGCATCAGTTCGCCGTTGTCGCCTCCGGCAGCCGCCTCCTGCTGCGCCGCATAAGCAGCTTGCAAGTTCGCGGCAATCAGGTAATCCGTCAGCCAAAATGCAGCCGTCGGATACACCGGATAGGGCTGATAGTAGGGGCCGTAATACCCATACCAGGGCGCCCCGCCCCAGCCCCAGTTGTAATAAACGGGTGCGGGCCACGGATTGTAAGCCCATCCGTAGTATGCGGGACCATAGTAATAGGAGGGCGCGTAACCGTAATATGGACGGCCGCCATAGTAGTAGTTGCAGTACCCATACGCGTAGTAGTGTCCGCCCCTATAGTAGGTTCGCTGGGAATATTCCCGGCCGCCGTGGCGATAGTAGGCGCGCTGGCTGTAGCCCCCGTGTCTTCCGTAGCTCACCACGCGGCGTCCGTTGTGCACGCTCTCGATGTGCCGCCCGCCGCGCACTCCGTGTTCGATCTTCATCCCGTGAGCGGTTTGAATGGAACGAACCTTGCCGTCCTTACGAAAAGTCGCGTGCCCACCGCTCTTCAGGGCAACTTGCTTGCTTCCTGCTGGCTGATGCCGATTGGCCGTCTGCCCTCCCCTGTTCCCGCCGGCTTGGCCTGGCTTGTTCCCGCCCGCTTGGCCTGGCTTGTTCCCGCCCGCTTGACCAGGCTTGTTCCCGCCGGCTTGGCCGGCCCTGTTCCCGCCGGCTTGGCCAGCCCTGTTCCCGCCAGCTTGGCCGGGCTTGTTCCCGCCGGCTTGGCCAGCCCTATTCCCGCCAGCTTGGCCAGGCTTGTTCCCGCCGGTTTGCCCAGCCCTATTCGCGCCCGGGCCGCCTACTCCCCTATTGTTCGCGCCTGCCGCGCCGCGATTGTTCGTATTCGCTC
>JBAVVP010000116.1:0-7506 GCA_049697355.1 Terriglobales bacterium | reverse complement strand
GAGGGTCCCGCGGCCGACAGGTACGGTGATTGGCCCACCCAGATCGATGGCCTTCATGCCACGCACCATGCCCTCGGTCGGCTCCATGGCGACGCAGCGTACCCGGCCTTCGCCTAAATGCTGCTGCACTTCGAGAATGACGTTGATGGGCGAAGGCACAGTAAAGCCCTCGCTGACCACGCGAAGCGCCTGATAAATGGGAGGCATCGCCGCTTCGGTGAACTGCACGTCCACGGCGGGACCTGCGATTTGGATTACGTGTCCGATATTTTCTGACATAAGACCTCAAAACAGCAATTAGCAATTAGCACTTAGCACTTAGCTTAACCAATGAGCACTTAGCGACTTTGAAATCTGCAGGTTTTGCTAAATGCTAAGTGCTAAATTGCTAAGTGCTGTTTTACTGCGCTGCCGCTCCGCTTACGATCTCGATAATTTCTTTCGTGATCTTGGCCTGGCGCGCGCGATTCATGACCAGCGTCAGAGAATCGATCATGTCGCTGGCGTTGTTGGTGGCCGCATCCATGGCCGTCATACGGGCGGCGTGCTCGGCGGCAACAGATTCCAGCAGCGCATGAAAAATCTGGATGCCTAGATACTTCGGGAGAATGCCCTCGAAAAGCTGCTCGGGGCGCTGCTCGTAGATGTAATCAACAGGCGACGCCCCGAATTTGGCGGCCGCCTCATCGACGGCGCTGGTGTCAATGGGACGCAGGCCGACGTGGGCCGATTTGGCCGCTTCGATTCGCGCTTTGCGTTCTTCTTCCGAAACCTCTTCCGCCATGCGGACGTCGACTTCTCCGATCTCCTTGATGGGCAGCAGGCGCTCGGCTACGAGGCGTTGCGCGATGACCGACTTGAATTCATTGAACAGAATGTAGACGCCGTCAATCTCGCCGCGGCAGTAGCGGGCGATCACACTCTCGGCGAGAGTGGCCGCGAAATTGTGTTCGACCTTGCCGAGAACTCCGATATATTCGCCGACAATCTGCACGCGACCGGCACGGGGTGGAACATTTTCTGCACCCGGCGGGACGGGCGAGGCACCCGTCGCTTCATCGACAGTGGCCCGTTCTGGGGCCATCGGGTAGCGGCGGCGCATGAAGTCGCGGCCCTTGCGTCCGATGCATTCGACGTCGATATTTTGTTCCGGCTTCGACTCGATGAACTTCGAAACCATCTTCAGGATATTGGTGTTGAAGGCCCCGGCAAGGCCCTTGTCTCCGGTGACGACGATGAGCAGGATGCTGTTTTCGGGGCGCTCAGCGAGCAGGGGATGACGCGGCTCTCCGGTGACGGGATCGTAGATATCGGCTCGCGACACCAGCGATTTGAGAACGTTGGTGAGCATCTGCGAATAGGGACGCGCGGCCAGGGCGCCCTCTTGCGCGCGGCGCAACTTCGCCGCCGAGACGGTCTTCATGGCCTTGGTGATCTGCCGCGTGTTGACCACGCTGCGGATACGGCGCCGAATGTCGAGAACGTTTGCCATAAATCAGGTGCCAGGTCTTAGGTGTCAGGTTCGGGAGGTTTTCCTAAGACCTAAGACCTTATTTCACTTCGCTATCGCTTGCCTTGCATCCACGAACTGCTGCTTTGCTTCTTTGATTACTTTGGCGATTTCCGCCTTCAGATTGTCGTCCAGAATCTTCTTTTCCATGATCGTGTTGAGCAGGCTGGGATTCGCGGTTTCCACGTACTTGTACAGATCCTTTTCGAAATCGCGCACCTGTTCTACCGGCATGTCGTCGAGCGCTCCGCTGGTGCCGGCGAAGATGATCAGAATTTGTTTCGAGAAGGAGAGTGGCGAAAACTGGTTCTGCTTCAGCAGCTCAACCAATCGCTTTCCGCGGTTGAGTTGCTGCTGGGTGGCTTTGTCGAGGTCGCTGCCGAACTGGGCGAAAGCGGCTAGTTCGCGGTACTGCGCCAGTTCCAGCTTTAGCGTTCCGGCTACCTGGCGCATGGCCTTAATCTGGGCGCTGCCGCCGACGCGGCTTACGGAAAGTCCGACGTTCACAGCCGGGCGGACGCCCTGGTTGAAGAGATCGGTTTCAAGATAGATCTGGCCGTCGGTAATCGAAATCACGTTGGTCGGAATGTAGGCCGAAACGTCGCCGGCCTGGGTCTCGATCACGGGAAGCGCGGTCAGCGATCCTCCGCCGTTCGCGTTGCTGAGCTTAGCGGCACGTTCCAGCAGACGCGAGTGGAGATAGAAAACGTCTCCGGGATAGGCTTCGCGGCCGGGAGGACGGCGGAGCAAAAGCGAAATTTCGCGGTAGGAGGCGGCGTGCTTGGAAAGATCGTCGTAGATGCAGAGGGCGTGGCGTCCGCTGTCGCGGAAGAACTCGCCCATGGCGCATGCCGAGTAAGGAGAAATGTACTGCATGGGAGCGGGTTCGGAAGCCGAAGCGGCGACGACGATGGTGTATTCCATGGCGCCGGCATCTTCGAGAATCTTGACCACCTGCGCAATCGACGATCGCTTCTGGCCGATGGCGTTGTAGATGCAGATCAGGTCGTTGCCCTTGCTATTGATGATGGTGTCGAGAGCAACCGCGGTCTTGCCGGTCTGGCGATCGCCAATGATCAGTTCACGCTGTCCGCGGCCGATGGGGATCATGGAGTCGATGGCCTTGAGTCCGGTGGCCATGGGTTCGCGCACGGGCTGGCGGGCAATGACGCCGGGAGCCAGGCGCTCCATCGGAATGAATTTGTCGGTCGAGATCGGACCCTTGTCGTCGATGGGCTGCCCCAGGGAGTTGACGACGCGGCCAATCAGGGCGTCGCCGACGGGGACGCTCATGATGCGGCCGGTACGCTTGACTTCGTCGCCTTCCTTGATTTCGGTGTATTCGCCGAGCAGCACCACGCCCACCTGATCTTCTTCCAGGTTCATGGCGATACCGGCGACGCCGTGCGGGAAACTGAGCAACTCTCCGGCCATGACCTTGTCGAGGCCGTAGACCCGGGCGATGCCGTCACCGAGGGTAATGACCGTGCCCACTTCGTCGACCGCGATCTTGGATTCGTAGTTCTCGATTTGCTCGCGGATTAGCTGCGTGATTTCGTCTGCTTTGATTTGTGCCATAAAATCAGCTCTTAGCTTCTAGCCTTTAGCTCTTAGCTCTTCTGTTGTAGAGACGCGGCTTGCCGCGGCTCCGGCAGCGGAGACGGGGCAAGCTCCGTCCCTATCGCTAATTTCTTCCGGTTCAAGCCAATAGCTAAAGGCTAACAGCTAACGGCTAGCTCTCCACCAACTGCTCCCGAATTTTTTCCAACTGGCCTTTTACGGAACCGTCGTAGATGGTGCTGCCTACCTGCACGACTGCTCCGCCTAGCAGGGAGGCATCTTGTTCGTATCTGGCTCGGACTTTCTTGCCGGTCATTCTTGCGATCTCGGCTTCCAACATCTGCTTTTCCGGGTCGCCCAGTTGGCGCGCCGTGCTTACCTGCGCTTCCGCGAAGCCCTGGCGGTCGTTCAATTCCTGTTCGACCTGTTTCAGGATTTCGCTGAACAGGGGCAGCCTTCGGTTATCGGTAAGTACGGCAACAAAATTCCTCACCTGCCGTGTGGTGCCCAGGCGCGTGGTGATGGCGTCCAGAACGGCGCGCTTGCGGTCACCGGGAATGGAAGGGTTTTCCAGCACGCGGCGCAGTTGATCGCTCTCCTTGAGCAGGGCGTCGACGCTGTGCAATTCCTGGAGGGCGCGCGCAGGATCAAGCTGGTTGCTGGCCTTCATGACCACATCGGCGAAGGCGCGGGCGTAGGTGCCGACGACGGAAGCCATGGCTAGCGGCCGTCCTTTCCGCCGTCATCGTCTTTGCGCGAGGCGGGCGCAGCCAGCTTCGCGGCGAAGGTGCGGACCAGGACCTGGTCGGTATTGGAATCGACGTTGATCTGCTGGCGGGCGAGGGCGAGAGCCAGGTCGGCGGTGTGCGTGGTCAATTCGCGGCGGGCTAGCTTGGCGGCGGTGGCGATTTCCTGCTCGGCGGCGACCACCACCTTGCGCATATCCTCCTCCGCGGCTTGCTGGATGCGAACTTCCTCGGCGTCGCTTTCTTTTTGCGCAGTGGCTTGCATGTGCCCGATCTCCACATCCAACTGGCGCAGACGATTCTCGATGTCCGCTAAACGGCGACTCGCGTCCTGGCTGGCGGCGCGCGCCTCTTCCAAAGCCCGCTGGATGGACGCGCTGCGGTCGCGCAACGCCCCGGGCACGAACTTGCGCACGGCCCAGAACACGATCACGACAATGATGGCGAAGTTCAGAGAAATCAGCAGGAGATGTGCCCCATGCACGCTCAGACCCGTTTTACGGGCTAGCCAGCGGATGGGGGCGGCATGCTTGAGGTCGGCGTGTTCTTCCTCTTCCGCTCCGGTGGCTTCTCGAGTCTCCTCGGCCAGTTGTCCGCCGATGCTCTTCTGCTCGGGGGCGGCTTGCTTGTGTTCTTGCTTTGCGGGTTCTGCCGATGTCGGTTGGCTAGCCTGGGCGGAAGGCTGCGCGGCGGATGGTTCCTGCGCGTTGGCGAACTGCGCTGTAAGCAGCGATGCGAAGACCAACAACGCGACAACCAGCAGCGGGCGGAGGGATCCCGTGATCGTCCCCAGGCCAGTCCGCCGGCCAGCCCCTGAAGGGGCGGTTAATCGCGAGTTTATGCCATCGCTAAAGCGATGCCCTGATACAAGGCCAAGACAAGGCATTCTCATTGGCCACCGGCCTGACCGGGCGATGCCACGGGGCGCAGCACGGTGCGCACGATGTCGCTGGCAAGCCGGGCCGCGTCCGCTTGCAGCTTCGCCATGGCTTGCTGCATATCCGCTTCCATGCCGGCGCGGGCTTGCTTGACTTGTTCCTGGGCTCGGGCGCGGGCCTGATTCACGGCCTGGCTGCGGGACTGGGTGGCCTGCTGGCGGCGGGCTTCCTGGTTCTTGAAAACCTTCTGGCGGGCTTCGCGGAGGCGTTGCTCGTAATCGGCGGTGCGGGCCTCGGCGGCGGCGATATCGGCGCGCGCTTTATCCATGGCCCCCTGGGTCCGGCTGCGGCGCTCGGCGAGCACGGCGGTGAGCGGCCGATGGACCAGGAAAGTGTAAAGAATGTAAAGCGTCCCGAGCAGGATGACCGTGGGCACGGCTCCGAGCAGTAATCCGCCTAGTTGGTGGAGTGTCTGTTCCATTTCCTGATGATCAAACCGATGGTCAAATCGACAATCAAATCGACGATCAAATCGACGATCGAGTCCCTGCTGGTCCTGCTGGCTATTTCTGCCTTGAAGAAGAAGAGCCGCTTTGAAAACTAATAAACGTACACCGTGGCGATAGAAGTGTCAATGATTCCGCGCACGACTGGGGCTGATTTTCCAAAATTGGAGCCCCTGGGAGAGTGGAAAGTTGGCTCTTGACAACCGAACCGGAGGGGCTACGATGGAAGTATCACCTCCGATCCCAGTCCGGATCGAATGGGCCGATAGCCAAGGAAACGTCACCGCTTCTTGGCTGGCGGCCCATTTTGAGTTTTCGGGCTTTTTCCCCATAAAAATCGTTGACGGGGCTTGGCACTTCTCCGTGTGCCGAGGAGACGCGGCAAGCCGCGTCTCTACGATACGGTTGAAAAATATGACGGCAAGTTGACACGGGTGTGACAACCGGTCCGCTCGGGACGACGAGATTGATGGCAGGTAGCCTGGGACTAGAAGTGGTCTGGCGGGGACCCTCTCTCTCCACCTCGCCAGACCTTATTGTTTTGTGGCGGAAAGGTTGGTTGGCGGTTAGTGCGCGTCTGCGGGCTGCAGCACGGCGGCAATCCGCTCGAGGATCAGGTGCATGCTCAGGTTGGAGTCGACGGTGGCGTCCACCTCGTGATGGTGGGTGCCGACGTGCATGACCAAAACCTTCGTCCCTTCGTGGGCCTTCTTGACCATGTAAGGAAGGTGATGGCGATCGTCCCTGGACAAGGTGGCGCCGAGGATGACGAGGTCAAAGGCATCGCGGTACAGGGCTTCCTGCACGGCTTGGCGGTTGAGAACCGTGGTCACGCCATGTCCAGCCTTGCGCATTTCCTCGGCCTGGGTGGTGAGAGTGGTTTCGTCCGACTCGGCGTAAAGAATCTTGATCGTCGATTTGGAACCCGATTGGCGAACGGATGGCTGAGTGAATTTCTGAGCAGTTGCGGACAAGGGCCCTCCCTGGAACTCCACTGATGAGGGTAGCAATTGGGGAGGAGCCTTCCGAGATCACGGAAGACCAGGGCCATACGGGGCGACTGCGCCTTGGGACAGCCGGAGCCAGGGTCTTTCGAAGTCAGTCGCATCGCCCACACAAGGCACAAACTCGGGGCAGAGCCGACAAGCCTTTCAGTTCGACGCTGGGTGCGAGGTATTCGTCGCGAATCGGTTCCTCTTTCATCAGGTCGGTGCTCAAGTACTTCTTGTTGTCGTCCGGAAATACCGTCACCACCACAGCACTCCCCAAGATTTCCTGCACCTTGAGCGCCGCCAGAAAATTACACCCGGACGAAATTCCAACTCCCAACCCAAGCTTCGACGCGAGTTTCTGCGCCATCAGGATCGAATCGCCGTCCGGCACCGCCATGATTCCATCCAGGGCCGCCAGTTCCATGATCGGAGGAATGAATTCGTCCGAAATCCCCTGGATGCGATGTTTGCCGACCTTGCACCCCAAGGAGAGCGTCGGGGACTCCGCAGGCTCGACAGGATGAACCCTGATTTTGGCATTCTTGCGCCGCAGAAACCGCCCCACGCCCATTACCGTGCCGCCCGTGCCAACCCCGGCGACAAACGCGTCGGGCACGCGTCCGGCGTCTTCCAATTGCTGCCAGATCTCCGGCCCGGTCGTGGTTTCGTGCGCTTCCGCGTTGGCATCGTTCGAAAACTGGCAAGGCAGGAATACATCTCGGCGGCTGGCCGCAAATTCCTCCGCCATGCGGATGCTGCCCAGAAATCCTCCCTGCTCGCGGCTTACCGGCACGATCTCGGCCCCATAGCTCGCGATCAGGTCCTTGCGCTCGCGACTCATCCAGTCCGGCATGAAAATCTTGACGGGGTGACCGAGAGCGCGGCCGATGGCGGCAAACGCGATTCCCGTATTGCCGCTGGTGGCCTCGGCGATCGTATCGCCCGGATGCAGCTGCCCGCTTCGATACGCCTCCCTCAGAATGTGCAGCGCCATGCGGTCCTTGATGCTGCCCGTCAGGTTGAGCTGCTCGGACTTGGCATAGATCACACGTTGCCGGCCGCGAAATTCAAACCTGATCTCCAGCAGCGGCGTATTGCCGACCATCTGGGAGAGCCCCGCGAGCCGGGCGCTGTTGGACGCATCAGACATTGGGGTTGAAATCATCGGTCCGGTTGAATGATAAGGATGGCGGAGAGAGTGGGATTCGAACCCACGTTACCCTTTCGAGTAAACACGCTTTCCAAGCGTGCGCCTTCAGCCACTCGGCCATCTCTCCGTCGCCATGCGAAATGCATGCGAAGGGCTCGTATTGA
>JBAVVP010000115.1:0-1816 GCA_049697355.1 Terriglobales bacterium | reverse complement strand
TGTCTGCCGAATCAACCGCCGCCGAGGCAAAGCCTTCACGGACGTGCATACCAGCCTTTGAGGGTCGCTAGCCAAGACAGGCTGCTCGGCTCGCCTGTTAAAATCGCAGTTCACCACTCTTGGCGCCTGCCTAGGAAGTCAGCCTCATGTCCACCGGTTTGAACTCCAGCAATCCCACTCCACGCACGCGCGTAGTGCGCGAACCGCAGCGCGCGGTTTACGATCGCGATGCCGTCAACCAGATTCTCGATGAAGCCTTCCTTTGCCACATCGGCTTCGTCGCCGACGGACAGCCGTATGTCATCCCCACTTCCTACGGACGCGACGGCGACGTGCTCTACATCCACGGCTCCGCCGCCAGCCGCATGTTGCGGAACCTCGATCAAGGCGCTCCCGTCTGCATCACGGTCACTTTGGTCGATGGGTTAGTGCTCGCCCGTTCCGTCTTCAATCACTCGATGAACTATCGCTCGGTGGTGATTCTGGGCACGGCAACGCTGGTCGCTGATCCGGCAGAAAAGCTTGCCGCGCTGCGCGCGCTGAGCGAGCACATCCTGCCTCATCGCTGGGACGATTCGCGCCAGCCCAACGAAAAAGAACTGAAGGCAACGTCGGTCCTGCGGCTTCCAATCAGTGAATTTTCGGCGAAAGTCCGCGTAGGGCCGGCCGTGGATGACGAGGAGGATTACTCGTTCCCAACTTGGGCGGGAGTGATCCCGCTGGAGATGAATTCCGGCGCGCCCATCCGCGACGAGCGCTGCCAGCGAGAGCTGCCTGCGTATCTGAACAACTACTCACGCCGGAGAAAGTCGCGGACGGCATAGGGCGGGCCGGCTCTATTGACATCCCTGAACTCGGACGCACGGAAGGGGTAGAGGTGCTTCGACTGCGGTTGAGCTTCGCTGTCGCGAAGCTCAATCCTCGCTCAGCATGACAGAACGAAGGATGTCAACCGAGCCAAACAGGCTCTATTTACTGGCCATTAATTCACGAAGGATCCCATTGCATTCCCGCCAAGACTCCTTTTCGCTGTGCGGGCTGTGCCTTCCATTCTCGATAAATCGCGCCTCCGCGCCGGCGAGTGCTTTGTGTGCTCGCTCGATCTCCCCCGGCTCGGTTCGCGGATCGTGCCTTCCGTGCATAAATGTCACTGGCACTTTCATCTCGCGCAGAAGGCCGTCATAGAGGTCCTCGCCGAGGGCGGCCAGCTTTAACCAGGCGCGGCAATTCCGCTGAACTACCTCGCTCCAGTGTTCCGCACCGTGATCCGCCGCCAGCAAACTTTGTATCTTTTCATTGACGTTTTCCGGATGATTGGCAAAGCCCGAGAAGAAACTGCGCGAGCCGGGCTTGTCCCGGTAAAAATGAAATGCTTCCAGAATCAAACGCTCGCACCGTTGCGGAGCGGACAGTCCAATCATCGCGGCAATCACCGCCCCGTCGCTGTGTCCCCAAAGAACCGTGCGCTCGATCCCCAGGGCATCGAGTACCAGCAGCGTCTCCTTCGCTGCGCGCCGATGAAAATCGGTAGGCAGTGGCTTCAGCAATGGAGAGGAGCGCCCATGTCCAGATCGATCCGGAATCACAAAGCGCACCTGGCCCTTGAAGGCCGCGATCTGCCGCTCGATGGGATACACTCCATAACCCCATCCCCCATGCAAGAAAACCAGCGGCCGACCGCGGCCCACATCCCGATAATGAATCTGGACCGGTCGAACCCCGGCGGCATGAGGCGAGTTTTTCAGCTCCACAAACGGCATGGGATCTCAGCGTAATTAGTTACATTGCAGAGGCGCGGTTCGCTGCGGCGCTGCCG